>NZ_CP023278.1:971875-1295833 GCF_002896875.1 Nostoc sp. CENA543 | reverse complement strand
CTAAATTGCTGACAATTCTACCCCGATTAAACCAGGTATTTAACTGAGTAATAATTCTTTCGGGCATATTGTTTCCTATAGATAGCGATTTACACTATCCATAATAGACAAAAATCATCATAAAAATTATTCTATTTACACCGTTTTTATGCTTTTCATAACAAGTTCAATTAGTTGTTTTTTCTAAAATAAAAAATGTATTATATTTCACTTTTTAGCAGCAATAAAACTAATTCGCAATGGTCTTCTCTCCGAGACGCTAATGCAATTTACAATGATTTGCTTATACTCATCACTCAGCACTCCCCACTCATCACTTATCACTCATCACTCAGCACTCAAATATTGTGGTGGTACATGATCTACTAACCAAACCCCATTTTCTGAGCAATAAAAGGTAAATCCTGCTTGATACATTGCGATCGCATTGACCGTAAAAATCACTGGATGGCCATGACGCATTCCCACTTTACGGGCAGTTTCTACATCTGTGGATAAATGTACATGATGGCGCGACATCTTGAGCAGTCCAGAGTTTAAGATTGCTGGTACGGATTTTTCTCCTGTACCGTGATACAAAATCTCTGGTGGAATTTTTGATTGCAGTTGCAACTCTACTTTGACACTGTGTCCCTGATTGGCGCGAATTTTGGTTTTAGTTTCATCAAAGGCGAATCTTTGTTTATCATTATTCACCACAACTTGTTCTAATTCTGTGCGGGAAACAGGAAATTGATGGGCTGCACAAGCGTTGAGTAATTCATCAATTTCTACCCAACCACCGGGGGCTAAAGTGAGTCCTAGCAGTTCTGGTGTATGTCGTAAATGCTTACTTAAAAATTTACTGATTTTGGTCTGACGTGCTGCATCCATATAAAAAAATCCATGAAGAGGGCAGGGGGAAGGAATCCCACATATAAATGTAAATCTAGGGGCTTGAAATAAGGACGTATTATTTCTGGTGCTGACTTGCTTTGAAATAAATATTTTTATTTTCGAGCATAGATAAATAATGAGCTTGCATCCCTGAATTTCTCCCTTGCTCCCTGCCCACTGCTCCCCTGCCTGTGATATCTGCGGTGATGCTCACTGAATCCTCCAATGCAGTTCTAAAGAAAACCTAAAACTACTACAGGGTTTTTATTTCCTACCCAGATAATGCAGGTGAGGTTATTTGCTACTGGAAAACTACGGGTAATTATGGCAGTCACACCGAAAATACTAGCCTTTGCTGGCAGCACTCGCGCAGATTCTTACAACAAAAAATTGGTGAAAATTGCGGCGGCTGGTGCTTCAGCAGCAGGTGCAGAAGTTACCTATATTGATCTACGTGATTTGCCATTACCAATTTTTGACGAAGACTGGGAAGCTGAACAAGGACTACCAGCAAACGCCAGAACATTGAAAGATTTGTTGATTTCTCATCAAGGACTGTTAATTGCTTCCCCAGAGTACAACAGTTCACTCACAGCAGTATTAAAAAATGCCATTGACTGGGCTTCTCGTCCGTCACCCAATGAAGCACCATTAGCAGCATTTGCAGGCAAAGTAGCAGCTATTATGAGTGCTTCGCCTGGTGGGTTGGGTGGTTTGCGTGGTTTAGTGCATCTCAGGGCTATTTTGGGCAATATCAAAGTGTTGGTACTTCCAGATCAAGTAGCTGTACCAACAGCCCACGAAGCATTTAACACTGACGGTTCTTTAAAACAGCCTCACCAACAAGAATCTATTGAAAAATTGGGTGAAAATTTAGCAAACATCCTATTTAAGCTCAATTCTTGAAACAGAAATATTTCCAACCCAGCGATCGCACTTTAGTTGTATGCGTCTAGTGATAAATGTTACTCAACAAAAATGCTTGAAACCTTAATTTTAAAAATATGTAACAATTTAGACAATATCACTAGTAGGCAACAAATCAAAGCGCGAGTATAAAAGAGGAACAAGACATAACACTCGCACTGTAGATTGACAGAGAACGAACATGGCCAGCCGCTACTCTCCTGAAGACAATCAGCCAATTGTTGATTTAACTAACGATGTGGCCTCTGAATCTCAACTACCCAAAAACAAGAGGATGAAATTGTCTTCAGTGATAGCGATCGCTATTTTACTAACTGGTGCGGGGTTAGTTCTCTCAGCTACCTGGATAGGTGTGCTGTTAATTTTCAACCCCGAACAGGTGGGTTGGCTAAATAACTTCTTACCGAAATGGGCGCAGCTACCCCTGAGTTACAGTGGCAACCCCCAAACTCTCCAGCAAATCAAGGATAGTATAAGTGACCAACAACAAATAGCTGGTGACACCATAGCCTTAGATGCTGCTGAAAACTCATTTCTTCTACCAGTGCTGCGTCAGCGTCCCAACTGTCAGTCTAATTGTCAAGAAGTAGTAGAACTGCGGGTTTATAAATTAGAGGACTTACAATACAAAACCCAGCCAGAAAGGTTTTATCGCCTCACGGATAATCTATCCATTGCTGGTACAGAAGAATCCTTTGCCCTTGCACCCTTAGTTGATACCGCATCAGAAAATCAAGATGTCAGTAATTCTCTACCCTTAACAGAAATCAAACCCTTGGAAGGCGAAACATCAACGCCAGGATTTTGGATATATTTACGGGGTGAACGTCAACAAGGCACTCATGCGATCGCCTACGGTCAAGTTATCTATTACAATCCAGACCGGGCTAACCTCCAGCATATGGTGTCTTGGACAAGTCCCAACGGTCAACTACCTAAATGGCAACAAGTCACTGGTGATAGTGCCAAAGAACTAGTTATTGATCAAACAGTCGGCTTAGAACCACAATTGCAGGTGTATCAAATCAAAGCCATTAGGTTATATCTCAAACCCATACAACTAGAAGCCATTAACCTCCAGCCAGCCGCCATTAAAGATAAAGCTTTCCAAGATGCCTTAATTGTCGCCCGTAGCGGCCTATGGACACCAGCCTTAGAAAAGTTACAACTCATCAAAAAACAGCGTCGAGGAAATTTCCCAGCCACAGCACAAGCGCAATTAGATTTAATTCGTCTCCACTCCCAACTAACTAAAACCCAAGCCGATAAAACTTGGGCTTCTCCCAGCCAACAAGTGCTAGCAGATTTAATTGATGGTCGATGGAAAAAAGCCTTACAAGTATTACAAGAATCACCACAAAATGCCCAAGAAATTGCCACCCTCCTCAAAGCCGACAAAGGACGCTTGTGGAAGCGCGTCATAGCAGCCCTCAAAGCAAACCCCAATCAGCCAGAAATTCAAACTTGGGGCGCGCTTATATTAGCAGTTCAACAGGGAGAAGAACAGGCAAATGCTTGGTTAAAGCAACAACCAACTATGAAAACAGCCACACTCAACAATATTCAAAGTCTACTTAAACAAATCAATCCCAAAGTTGTTACCACTCAAACTACTCCGTAGGGGTATTAGGCAGGGGGCAGGGGAGCAGGGGGAAAGAGGAAAAAGGCAGGGGGGCAGGGGAGCAGGGTGCAGGGGGAAAGAGAGTTTCATTAGCCTTCGGTGTGTAAGTCCAGGCTTTTAATCTAAAATCTAAAATCTAAAATTGAAATTACTTCCCACATTCTCAACCCAGTCTATGGCTAAAGTTTTTGATTGCATTACCCCACAATTGCAAGACTTTATTGCAGCCCAAAAATTATTTTTTGTCGCTTCTGCACCCCTAAGTCCTGATGGTCATGTGAATTTATCACCCAAAGGATTAGATTGTTTGCGTTTGCTTTCTCCCCATCAGGTAGCTTACCTAGATTTGACCGGTAGTGGTAATGAAACATCAGCGCATTTAGAAGAAAATGGGCGGATTACTTTAATGTTCTGTGCTTTTGAAGAACCAGCTTGCATATTACGTCTTTACGGACGAGGCAAGACAATCTTACCCAATTCACCTGATTGGAACTCTTTATACTCTTTGTTTCCTCCCATTCCTGGTACGCGTCAAATTATTGTGATTGATGTGGAACGTGTGCAGACATCTTGTGGTTTTGGTGTACCACTCTACGAATATCAAGGTCAACGCCAAACTCTAGTGACTTGGGCAGAGAAAAAGGGAGAAGAGGGCGTTAAAGAGTATCAACAACAGAAAAATCTTGTCAGTATTGATGGACTAGCTACTCCTTTGAGTCAATAGTCAATAGTCAATAGTCAATAGTCATTAGTCATTAGTCAATAGTCATTAGTCATTAGTCATTACCTATTACTCAACACCGGCTAAACGCCGCGCTACCGCTAACAGCACTCAGCACTCAACACTCAGCACTCATTACTTTTCGTAATGAGGAATGACTTCTGTTTCATTTTTGGCGGCTTGTATCCACTCTTGCATTGCTGGGATTGCTAAAATTGTCTCCACATAGGCTTGAGAAATAGGATCTAGCTGGACATCGTAAGTTACAAACCGTAAGACAACAGGAGCAAAGAAAGCATCTGCAATGGTGAATTGACCAAATAAAAAATTGCCCTCAATTCCAAATTTCTGGCGTGTTTCTTGCCAAATAGCCATAATCCTGTCAATATCTTGTTGTACGTTAGGCGTTAAGCCTTTACCTGGATATTTAGCACGGCAGTTCATGGGCATATTTTGGCGGAGATGCAAAAATCCTGAGTGCATTTCTGCACTGATGGAACGAGCAAATGCTCTTGCTGTTTGATCACTTGGCCACCAATGCAAGGTGGGAAATGTTTCCGCTAAATATTCACAAATCGCTAGAGAATCCCACACGGTTTGATGATTATGTAGCAGTACAGGCACTTTGGCTGAGGGTGAATATTGGCGAATTTTGACCCCAAAGTCGGGATTACTCAGCATAATCTGAGTTTCTTGAAACTCTAATCCTAGTTGCTTCATCGCTAACCAAGGACGGAGTGACCAAGATGAATAATTCTTATTACCAATTACTAGATTTAGTTGTGTCATATGCTTGGTATCTATAAATCTGTTCAATCCACATCCGCACATCAACTTCTGAACCTGATGCAAAAGACTGGCCTGTTATTTGGTCGTATGCTTGCCAGTATTTGTTACCTTGACGGTCAACTTTTTGGTTAACCTGAATCTCCTTGGCATCTGATAGCAAAATTTTTAGTAGTTTTTGCCAAATTCTTTGTATAAATTCTCTACCGAAATTATGCTTAAATCCGATTTCTGTGGGTGTTTCTCTGCCTTTAGATTGTAGACACTTAATATTATCTTGCATAAGATTATTCCTGGTTATCTTGCAGTAGATATCACTTTAACAATGCCTGAATTTGTAATCAAATCATGACTTGTATAGTTTCCATAAATGGCGTTTATAGAAGTTTCCTGGTGTCAAAATAAAAGGTAGAGAACAGCGTAAAATTTTCTTAAATTATTCGGAATCAAGCATTAAGTAAATTACTGTATAAATTAACCTTATCTATTGTCCATGAAAATTTCCCAACTTCGCGCCGTAGTTGCAGTAGCGGAGCGCGGTAATTTTAGTGAAGCAGCGTTAGAATTACAGCTTACCCAACCGGCGATTAGTCATGCGATCGCGACTTTAGAAGATGAATTAGGTGTACCCTTATTTGCTAGGGGTCGTTATGGTGCAGTTTTGACACCTGCGGGAGAGCGAATTTTATATCATGCGCGTCAGGCTATACAGCATCTAGAGATGATGCAACAGGAAGCCAACCTGCACAGAGGTTTACATGGTGGTCATGTGCGGATAGCCTCCTTTCGGAGTGTAGCAACTCATTTATTACCAAAAGCGATCGCGCAGTTTCATGAACATTTCCCAGATGTTGCTGTCACTATTATCGAGGGTCTTTCTTACTTAGAAGTGGAACAATGTTTACGTGAAGGGCGTGCTGAGATAGGCATTACTTATATACCTACCAGCGATGAATTTGAAGCTTGGGAAATCTTCCGTGATGAGTATGTGGCATTAATTCCACCCAAAGCAAAAATTAGCGGTTCTAAAATTACTTGGGAAGATATTAACGCATATTCTCCAGTCATCCTGGCTTGCTTACCCTGTGGACGAACCTTACATCATCACTTCAAGCAAGAAGCACCCTTTATTCATACCACCAGCCACATTCAAGAAGACTCGACTATCGTTAGTTTAGTTAACCAAGGATTAAGCGCAGCCATTCTACCCCGTCTAGCCGCCGTACCTATTCCTTCAAATGTACAAGTTTATAGCTTACCTCAGCCATTAGAAAGAGTCATAGGAGTTGCTGTTTTATCTCATTCTTTACATATTCCAGCCGTGTTTAAATTTCTGGAAATGCTCAAAGAATTCGATTTTCAAAGTTTAGCTAAATTTACCTAATAAATGTCCAAATGAATCAGAGGTAATATAGGAGGTAGCAAGGAACAGGAGAGTAGAGAATTATAGATGCAATGATGTTTTTTTAGAAATTACATACTATTTTTATCTCAATGCAAAAGACCAAATTTTCCCAGAAAAGTTAGACTAAAATCCAATTCATGCTTGTCTAAGGTTGATGAATCATGAATAATATTCTCAGTTGGAGCAATATAAGCTTCATTGGGAGATAAAGTTAGCTTAATCACCGGATATGTAGGAAAATGCTGCATAAATTCTGATGGTAGTTTCACTCCCCGATAATGTTTAGATATATCATTGATAGTTGATAAACCTAACAAATGAAATATCTTCATTAAGGAAAGATTGATCATCAGAAAATAGCGATTCTCTTGTCCAATATTGATACAGATTCGATTACTGGATAAATGTCTACGTTTTAAAGGTGAATTTTCCCAACTATCTAAATGTAATCCCACATAAGGGCAATGAGGCAGATATTGAACAGTATTGACAGTTGTTGTTATTAATTGAGGTTTAGCGCAGTGTATGCCCAATGTTTTGATTTCGTCATTGGTCATTAAAGTATATTGTTGGATATGAGTGCGGATTGCTTCTATTGCACACTGATAATTAGGGTTTAATGTAACTTTGCTAATATCCCCTCTTGATTGACTCAAATCTATATTGATTGTGCTAATAATTTCCCTTAAGGGTTGAATGAGATATTCAGGTATTCTAATAATACCTATATGACGACCCAAATCCCAATTGCTTTGTAAGTCATCAATAGAAGTAGTTAATTGCTCTAGTTCAATTGAATTAACTTTTCTCCATTCTTGTTTAGGTATAAAGCAATTTTGTAGGTAATTGAGATTATTTGCATCATCTGTGGATAATATACTAGTACCATTATTTAAGAAAAACCGTTCGGAATTTAATTCTACATTTCTATCCAAAACAACTTTTATATCTTCAATAATTTGATTCATATACTTAGTTCCATAAAATTATACTAAAATAGTGAAAATATTATTTGAGTTAGTGCATTACAAAAATGTATAATAAAAACAAATACAGTTCAGAACGAGTAAAAACATTATCTATCTGTCCATAAATATTAACTGAACTATATTGTTTTGAACGTAATGGCATCAATCGTAGTTAACAATTCCATCTATGTTTAAGCATAGCTTAATGCCGTGTTTACTTCTTGATTAACATTGAGACGGTCTAGAACCATCTTATAATTATCTTGGTCAATAATACCGATTTCACGAAATCGGAAATCAATGTATTTTAATATTCCTTGTTCAACAATACATTGCATAATACCGCGATCATCGACTTCATAATACTCACGGCTACCTTCTGCCATTGGATAACCGCTACAACTACCAAAATATTGACAATTACTACAAGTTTGTTCAATGCGTGATTCTGCATCGCTGACAATTCGCCAATGCTGTTCATTATCAATTAATTGGTTCATAGGTGTGGTAAAGATATTACCGTGACTACGTTCTGGATTGTAAGCATCGGCGTAGCTGTAAAGGTTTCCATCAGTATTCACTAGATAAATACATTCCCACTCGCGCTTATCATAAAAAACTGTTGGGGCATCAGGAGTATAATGATAAACAACCTGTTGAATTGCGTCGGAAATGGGAGTTATAGACACAAATTTATCATCTGATATCCAGAGATCGAAAAGCTTTTTATAGGCTGCCAAGGTTTCATAGGCAGTAATTTCAAAACCAGCGTGTTGATTATCAAAAGCACCTTTAAAGAGAGGGAGAATTCTAGCAGATAAATCCATTGAACGATAGAACTGATAAATGTCAGCAATCCGATCAATATTACGTTTGCTCAAGACGGTGATGCAGCCAAATCTAATCCCAGCATCCAATAGCTTATCCATATTTTTCAGCACACGGTCTTGGGACTCTAATTCAGTTTGGTATACCCTTAATCCACCAAATAAATCTATAGATACGCCTACATAATCAAACCCTTCAGACAATAATCTTAAACGTTCCCGGTCTAGTAAAGTTAGATTAGTTTGCACTGCATTAGTGACGCGATCGCTAGGATGATCAAAAATTTGATTTTGTATATCAAATGCTTGCCAATAAAAACTAGGGTGTTGCAACAATGGCTCTCCACCGTGCCAAATAAATTCAATATCAACTGGGAAGTCTAAATTGCGATAATAGTCAGCAACATGACGAAACAGACTTTCTATTTGCTCAAGAGTGATGGCTGTTTTATCTGCCAAACCTTCATATTCATAGCAATAGCGACAACGTAAATTGCAATGCTTAGATGTTTTGATAACAAATTGAACTAATTTCCGCTTGTTCATAATTAAATTTGATGTTTTGCTCAAATAATTGTAGAAAATGTTGTTTGTAATTTGAATTAATACAAACAACTAGTAATTATTATTCTTAGTTAAAGATTGAATTAATTATGACTTATGCAAACATTCATAGGGTAAATTAGAGGAGTTTATTTATTAATGATTAACTAAACCTCAATATCTAATTAACCCTAAGAAAAACCTTGATTATGACGCGTGCTTAAGTCAAATTAGTAACCAATTTTCTGAAATATATCTACAGCAGATGGACGAATTTGCTCGATTGGTTCCCGAAAATTAGGATCTTTTTTCACCTCTATCCATCCAGGCTTATTATCTCGGAACTGATCAAATAATCTGAATCGATCCTGGGTTTGGATGTCAAATTTTCTGTCCGGTCGCAAAATATCCACTTTGTGTAAAATTTGAGGACTTACTTGAGTAGGCAAAGGCTCAGATTGAACTTCCTCAACAAATTGAGCATTTACCTTTGCCACTGTCGTAATCAGAACTCCGGTAATGGCTAGAGTCATAGCCATAGTAAAGCGAATACTGGCATTCATCGGTATTAACTCCAATTATGAATTAGCTTTGATTGGGTTTTTTCCCTCACATTTGCTAATTAGGTTGGATTCCGAAGATTTATGCAACCTCATAAAAATAACAGCAGTGAAATGCTGTTTGTGAAATATAGCTTAATAATAATGATTATCTGGGTACTGCTACTTGATTCATCACTGAAGCGATTACAGAATCAATTTGTAAGCCATCTAGCATAGCTTCAGGCTTGAGAATCAAACGATGGCGCAATAGAGGTGATGCAACAGCTTTGATATCATCGGGAGTCACAAAATCCCTTCCAGCTAGCCAAGCCGCCGCTTGAGCAGTCTGCAACCAAGCACCAGCCGCACGGGGAGATGCACCCAAAGCTAAATCAACCGCTTGACGGGATGCTCTCACCAAAGCCAATAAATAATCAATAATTGCTTCTGATACCTTGACATTTTTAACTGCTTGTCGCGCCTGTAAAATTTCCTCTACCGTTGTCACTGGCTGCAAACTACTAATTTCTAAACGTTTCCCCGCAAAACCAGCTTGACGATTTAACAACATTTGCTTTTCGGCGGTTTGGTCGGGATAATCTACCACAAGTTTGAATAAAAATCGGTCTAGTTGTGCTTCCGGTAAAGGATATGTCCCCTCAAATTCTAGGGGGTTTTGTGTGGCAATTACCCAAAATAAACTCGGTAGTGGCAAACTTTCACCGTCTAGGGTGACTTGCATCTCTTCCATTGCTTCTAGTAAAGCGGCTTGAGTCTTGGGAGGAGTACGGTTAATTTCGTCAGCCAGTAAAACTTCAGTAAAAACTGGCCCTTTTTTTAACGTGAAACTGCGACTGTTTAAGTCAAAAATATTTGTCCCTGTAATATCTGAAGGTAAGACATCTGGTGTTAATTGCACTCGGCGAAATTCTGCTTGGATGAGTTGCGCTAAGACTTTGACGAGGAGAGTTTTACCAGTT
The DNA here is from genome assembly GCF_002896875.1 of Nostoc sp. CENA543. GTDB lineage: Bacteria > Cyanobacteriota > Cyanobacteriia > Cyanobacteriales > Nostocaceae > Trichormus. The sequence goes on along the minus strand of NZ_CP023278.1, from coordinate 1,285,637 downwards.
CCTGGTACACCTTCTAAAATGATGTGTCCACCTGATAGGAGTGCGATGAGTATTTGTTGTACTAGGCTGGCTTGTCCGACAACGATTTGGTTGAGTTTTTCGCCAAGGTGAATTAATAATGGACGGGTTTCGCTCATAAGTTTTAGTAAAGAAAGGGGGACGAAAAAAGCAGGGGGGCAGGGGGCAGGGGAGCAGGGGGAAAACCACCCACAAGGGGCTAAGCTTTGAACCTGATCTTTTTCGTAAACCAAAATCCAAAAATGGCAGTTTCAATTATGGCTGCTGTCAGGTCAGTATATGTCCTAACTTTGCATAAATTATGACTTGAAATCCCACAAATATCTTTCTTTCCCATCACCAGTCCCAAGTGACTATATTTCAAGACAAATCATCGGGATCTATTCCCAATGCTCTTAATCTTTCCGCTAACTGTTGAGCGCGTTGGGCTTCCTGTTGAGCGCGTTGGGCTTCTTGTTGGGCGCGTTGCTCTGCAAGTCGCACCTGTTGTTGTGCTTGGTTAATTCGTTCCTCTGGTGTGGGATACCGCTTTCCTTCCTCGTCATACCAATACATCCATTCTCTTGTTACCCCACAATAATTTCCCCGTTCACAGCCAATTCCTAAACCAATTTCTGGTAGCCAAACTGGGTTTCCAGTTTGTAACTCATACTTACCATTGACTAATTTATGTACTTCCAAATGAGGTTTGCGGCGACGACGGGAAGAGTAAATAACGTAGTAAAGTATACCTAAAGATGCGTAGTTATCTAATTTATCGCTGTATTCTTTGCGATAGTTTTGCGAGACGACTTCTAAGACCAAAACTGGTAAAACTTGTTCATCCCACAGTACATAACTGGGACGCAGTTCTTCATCATAAAACCTTTCTACCCCCAGACTCAAAAATCCATCTGGGACTATTGCTGGTTGATCTGGGTGATAATAAATACCCATATCTATCCCAAAAAACCAGTCCATGCGTTCAGCCCAAAGTAGCAGCAGAATTGCTTTTAATAGCCCTGGTATCAATTCTTGCAGTTCATTATCCACGGGTGTTTCATCAGAATCAGGTAGTTCGTCAGCAGAAGGTAAGTATCTTGGGAGGTCGAAGTTTAACATGACTGGTTGCCTCGAATGTTATACACCAGCAGCTTTATAGGAATTATAGCGAGATGGGGGATTGGGGACTGGGGATTAGGGACTGGGGACTGGGGACTGGGGACTGGGAAGACAAGGTGGGAGATGAGAAAATGACTAATGACTAATGACTAATGACTAATGACTAATGACTAATGACTAATGACTAATGACTAATGACTAATGACTAATGACTAATGACTAATGACTAATGACTAATGACTATTCCTCAACATTCGCCATTTTGCTAGCCAGGTAAATAATTCTCGTTGGCTGATGCGGCGTTTGCGTGCTTGCAATTTTAATACTGTGTCTAATTCTGCTGGGCTTTTACCTGTTTTTTCGACCCATAGGCTGAGTAAGGTTTGGTGTTCTAGTGGGACTGAACCTAAACCTAAAGCTTTTTGGAGTTGTAATTGTTCTTCTTTCCCGACCATTTCGACTACAAAGTCGCTAGATTCGGCTTTTTGTAAGATTCCTGCTAAAGCTTGAATGTATGCTTCACTGTTATCTATGACTGGTGTTTCTAGGGGGACTGGTTGACCTAAACGGCGATTTTGTGACCAAATTAAGACTAATAGCACCATTCCTGTTTGTATCAATAGGGCTAATAGTGGAGTTTGCGCTAGATAGTCAATGAGGGTTCCTTGACTTTCTGCATCTTTGATATCCTCATCTTTATAGCCGTGGATATATTCGTCTACAAATATTTGATTACTTTTCTGTTGTACTAAGCTGGCTAGATATTTAAAATTATCTATTTCGTCTTGGTAAGCGTTGGCGGCTATATAGGGAGTTACAGAAAAAAATACTTTGCCTTTTTCCTGTGTTTCGTGCCACACTACCGCGCCAAACTGATCACCTAAAGAAATTTGGTTTTTCTGCACTTTGATATTGCGTCTACGTGTGGCAATAGCTACTCTGCCATCGGGTGATGTTTGCCAAGTATAAAAGGGGGATGGACTAACGCGCGATCGCACTCCTAAAATGACTAAGGTATTGCCTTTATCTAGCCATGCTTCTTCATCTGGTAATAAGTCTGCTGGTCTGGGGGAACTTTGGATTCTTAGCAGGGTGGCTGGTTTTTGGGGTTTGAGCTTTTCTAGGGGTTTTTGCCAACGTTGGATAGAAATTCCCCGATCCTGCATATAAGCGTACCAAGCTCCATAGCCGTTGGGAGCGCGGTTATAAGTTGAACCTATGTAAAGTTGAGTGCTGGGAGCAGCGAAAAAACTTAAAATGATGATGACAATAATAGCGATCGCGCCTAACCAGACATTACGTTTTGATTTTTTCATTTTTCTGTAATCTCCCGATAGGCTTGGCGACACTGTTGATAATTTTCTTCTTGCATCTGGGCGTTACCAAAACACAATTGTTCGTGAGTGGTAATTAAGGTTTCGTAGGGTTGGAGGGGAGTTTGATTGCCAAGTTTGAGTAGTTGCAGATATTCGGCATCGGTGCGACTATATTGATGTGGAAGAATTTTTGTATCATGCAGGTGTTGCAAAACCGCTAAATAAAGGCAACGACAAGCCTCGCGGTAGTTTCCTTGACGATATAATTGTTGCGATCGCTCTAATAAAGTTGTCACAGAGACGTTTTCTGGAGATGCTTTTGATTTAGCATTCCCCCCATTGCCGTTATTTGCTAGCCACGCATATATATAAGGCTGAAATTCTCGCCATAAACGCAAAATTACTACAGCCACAAATAAAATTACAACTAACCAAAATAAAAAAGTTAACAAATTAGTCACCCAAGGACTGAGTTTCCAGTCTGGGGATATTTCTGGTAAAACATTATCGAAGCGGTAAAGCTCATATTCTACCCATTCCCCAATTCTTTGACGAAATAGGGACAGTTGCCAATCCCAGCTAGTTTTTACAAAATCTTCTGTAGACATAAAAAATAAACAACAATTGCGATGTTAAATCGTGTTCTAGGAGATGGATGTTAACGATTAGTTGTAACAAAATGAAAACTACTTTTGTCAGGTAATTAAGTTTTCCATACAATTTGACAGAACTTAATATTTATTTGACGAATTCAGAGTTTAAAATCCATCATGTTGACGACCGTAAAAAATCACCCATAAGTGTAACTCAAAGTAGAGGTTTTTACATGACGCAACAGAAATGGCTAACTAAATGCACTCAGCTACTTTGCAGTATTCTGCTAGTGCTAGGAATTTGGTGTTTACCCCAAGCGGCTTTAGCAGATAACCAACAGGAAATTAATTCAATTTTACAGACGCGAGAAATCGCCCTAGAAGCCATTAACAACCGTGATTTTTCTAAAGTTCAACCATACTTACACCCCAGCTTTACGATTACTACAGTTGACAACCAAGTGTTTCACAAAGTACCTGAATTTGAAAAGTATTGGAATCAGCAATTTTCTAGTACCATCCAAAATATCAAAATGAATCTCACAGGCGATACAGTGAGAACGTTTCTATCCCCAGAAATAGTTGTTTCATCTGGTGAAGCACTTGCGACTTTTGCTTTTAAAGATGGTAAAGCCGCAGATATGGGAATGCGTTGGACGGCTGTTTTACAAAAACTCCAAGATAAATGGACTATTCAATCGTTGCATTTTTCCTCTAACCTCTTGAATAATCCTGTCTTAAATGCAGCCCAAGGACTAGGACGAACTATCGCCATTGCGGCTGGAGTGGGCGGTTTCTTAGTGGGTGTAGTGACAATGTTAGTATTACGTCGTCAGCCTATGAAAGAAATACCAGCACAGAATAATTAATATGAGAAACACTCATCAGCCAATTTCTACTCGCCGATTTCAGGCTACCTTAGTAGTATTGCTGATTTGGGTTGTTGTCAGTTTACTACACTGGCGACCGGAAACACGGTGGTTCATGGTGGGACTAACGGCGGTTTTTAGTATCCAAACCATCCGAATGCTGATGGCTAAACCGGCCGCACCAGTTATTACCCGTCTCGCTGAACCACCAAAAGTCTCAATTTTAGTTCCAGCCAAAAATGAAAGTGCTGTCTTGAGTGCTTTAGTTTACAACTTATACCAATTGGATTATCCTAGCGATCGCCTGGATATTTGGATTATTGACGATGGTAGTACCGATGCTACACCTGAGATATTAAGGCAATTACAAACTCAATTTCCCACACTCCAAGTTTATAGCCGAGAATCACAAGGTGGAAAATCAGGGGCGTTAAATGCTGTTTTTCCCCACACCCAAGGGGAAATCATCTTAATTTGTGATGCGGATGCTTTATTACCTGGGAACTTCCTACAGCAAACAGTCCCGTTATTCCAAAAACCTAGTATTGGTGCAGTACAAGTGCGAAAAGCAATCATCAATGCAGACATCAATTTTTTGACTCGTTGTCAGCAAATGGAAATGTGTTGTGATAGCTTTTTGCAAACCCATCGCTTGGCTATAGGCGGAATGTCTGAGTTACGGGGGAATGGGATGTTAGTCAGACGAGATATATTAGAAAAGTGTCAGGGGTGGAATGAGAATACTATTACAGATGATTTGGATTTGTGTTTTAGGATTTATTTAGCTGGGGCTGAAATTGAGTTTTTACCCACTACAAGTATTCAGGAAGAGGGTGTAAATAATTGGAAAAATCTTTGGTTTCAACGTCGTCGCTGGGCTGAGGGTGGTTATCAGCGTTATTTGGATTATTTCCCGCAAATTTTCACCTTGGGTTGGGTAAAGGAAATTGATTTAATTTTATTTTTTCTCTTGCAATTTCTCTTACCGATAGGGCTAGTTCCTGATTTATTGTGGACAATATTTTACAGAGATACCCCAGTTTTATTACCACTGCAAACTATACTAAGTATTATTTTAACAGTAGCTTTCATGGCTGGACTTTATCAATATCAAAATTTACGGAGATTGTCTTTAATTTGGGCAACAATTCAAGGCTCTATTTATATGGTGCATTGGATTCCGGTAATGATTGTAACCACTTTTAAGATGTGTGTACAGAGTAGGCGATCGCCTTGGGTGAAAACTGAGCATATGGGGTGCAATAATACTAATAACAAAGGACTATCAAATGGATAACTCAGATAACAACTGTCACATAATTAAAGATGTTTTAATACCTTATACACAAATTCCTTATTCCTATGCAGCTATTGAATGTAAAACTGTATTTGATTGTGAAAATGACAGTTATTTGCTGATCACTATTGGTTGGGATGGTGTGAAAAGAATTCACGGTTGCTTAGTTCATATTGACATTATTGATGGCAAAGTTTGGGTACAAAGAGATGATACTGAAGATGGTGTTACTTACGAATTAGAAGCTGCTGTATTCCCAAAGATAAAATTGTCCTAGGATTTCACCCACAAAATGTTAGACCACACACAGGCTATGCTGTTAGGTAAGCTAAGATAAGTTTTTCGTGAGCAAAGATTTAGCTTTTAAAAAATATCCGAGAAAGAATTAGCAGGCAGAAAAAACTATCATGTTAGATTTATTAATTCAAAATGGGTTAATTTTTGATGGTTTAGGATCTGCGCCTGTGCGGGGAGATATCGGAATTAAAAATGGAAAGATTATCAACCTTGCACCTTCGTTAAATATCCCAGCGCGGGAAGTGGTTGACGCTGCTGGGTTGTGGGTGACACCAGGATTTATTGATATTCATACTCACTATGATTTAGAGTTAGAAATTTCACCAGGACTAAGTGAATCAGTGCGTCATGGTGTGACGAGTGTAGTTATTGGTAATTGTAGTTTGTCCATCGCCATTGGTGAGCCGCAAATGCTGGCGGATATTTTTCAAAGGGTGGAGACGCTTTCCCATCGGTTAATTGCCAAATGGCTGCAAAAGTCGGTGTCTTGGCAAACTCCCGCCGAATATTTACAACATTTACAGCAGTTACCTTTGGGAGTGAATATTGCACCTTTGCTGGGACATAGTGCTTTACGTGCGGAAGTTATGGGGTTAGAACGCAGTTTAAAGGTGCAGCCTAGCAAATTCGAGTTAAAAGTGATGCAGCGCATAGCCGCAGATGCTTTAGATGCAGGCTTTGTCGGTATTTCTATTGATATGTTTCCTTGGCATCGGATGAGTGGAGAATGGCGGGGGATGACAATTCCCTCACAACACGCCAAGTATAAAGAATACGCGATGTTGGCGGATTTGTGTAGAAAGCGCGATCGCGTTTTTCAAGTCACTCCTAATTTACAACGCCTTGCTTCCTTTGTAGATATTCTCCGCATGGGTGTAGGTATAGGTAAACGTCCACTGAGGTTAACTGTCCTCTCCGCTTTAGATGCTGTCCATAATCGTCACCTCTGGAAAATATTTTCTCCGATTCTGTACATCTGGAATCATTTGCTGGGCGGGAATGTCCGCTTTCAAACCCTAACTGAACCCTTCACAATTTACTCCGATGGTTCTGTTACCCCGTTATTTGAAGACTTCCCCACAGGCGCGCAACTCAATAGCTGTAATTCCCGCCAAGAAAGGCAAAAGCTTTGGCAATCTCCTGTATTTCGTCGTCAATTCCGCCAAGAATGGCTGAAGGGAAAACATAGATCATTTCATCGTGATTTAAATTTGATCACCGTTGTGCAGTGTCCCCAAACTAGTTGGGAAGGCTTAAGTTTCGCGGAAATTGCCCGTCAACACCAACAAGAACCGGTAGATTTTTTTATCCAAGCCTTGCAGGAATACGACACAGATTTACGCTGGGTAGGGACAGGTGCAAATGACCGTTTACAGACCCGTTTAGCGTTAATGCAGCACCCTTACATTCTCCCAGGATTTACGGATGCTGGCGCGCACGTTCGTAACTTGGGCTACTACGATGGGGCGTTATCTTTACTTAAACAAGCTGTAACTACCAAATTTATGTCCCCAGAGGCGGCGATTTATCGCGTTACCGGAGAACCTGCCCAATGGTTTCGCTTAGATACGGGAGTCCTAAAAATAGGTGCGAAAGCCGATATAGTTTTACTCAATCCCGATGCTTTAAATCAACCCATCAGCCCCCAAGTGGAAATTTTAGATCCGGTTTTGGATGGTGAACCCAGAATGGTGAAACGTGGTTCAGATGAGATTGTTACCGCAGTGTATATTAATGGGGTGCGCGTGGTTAGTCAAGGTAAAGTGAGCGATCGCTTGGGATGTGAAAAATTGGGAAGTGTTTTGTCTCCGTGTTAATTAGGATAGTATTTATTCACAGTTTGATTAGATTCTCTCCAACCATTGTTTCGGATCGCGTTTTGCATGGAAGCAAGCAATTACAGAGACTGTATCTTGATCAAAAACGTAGAGAATTATGTATGGAAATCGACGAATTAATGCTCTTCTAACCTGTTTGTAAATGACTTGGTAAGCTAGAGGGTTTCGTCCAATTCCCGACAAGCAAACATCAACAGCACGGACAAATTCAGAACCCAAACCTAGATTTTGAGATTCGTACCACTCAAATACATCCTGAATATCGTATTCTGCTTCTGGCTGGATAATCAGGTTATAAGTCATTGAGAGTAGCCTAAACGTTTTTTAACATCTTCCCAACTAGAACCGTTTGTGGGGTTTCTATGGTAATTTTCTAAGCGTCGATCTAGTTCTTGTTGTTGTGCTTCAGTTAACGGTAGTTCTTCTTGCTTTTCTAAGATACTGTCCCATAAATCTTCAGCAAGTTGAATACGTTCTGCAACGCTAAGTTCAGAAATGTCAACTTTCAAGAGGGGATGGACACTCATAAGTACGGAGTTAGGTTTTAGCTTTTATTTATCTTACAACATTGTGATTTGAGGGAAAGAGAAGATAGTTAGCGATTATCCTGGAATGCGGGTAAGATGTCTGATTCTGTGCCTCATTCTGGTTAGTCTGTTTTTAGCGGCATTGGTTTTTATCCGTAGCTGTCAGATTTATAAATAAAGCGTATGTAGATAAATATATTTTGCAAAATATTGGCATTTTAGTAAATGTGTTAATAGTTGATGAGATTAGGAATCAGTTGCTATATGCTTAATGATTAAATTTTGACAGATATTGACTTATGTTAAAATATTAAAAATATAATAATTCCCAATAAATGTGGGTGCTTTGTTTATTGAAAAATGGTTTTCTAAATGTATGAGTCGTTTTTTACATTTATCCAGCAGCTTTTTCCAGATTTCAAGATTGATTTTGTAATTCTGGAATCTCTTCTAAAGTCTAGGAAGTTGTGCAGAGGGGAGTTCTTATTTCAACAGGGTGAAATTTGTGAATTTGTTGGTTTTACTCTTAAAGGTTGCCTCAGAACTTTTGTATTAAAAGAAGCAAAAGAGTATACCCTTTTCTTTCACGTTGAACGACAGACATTGGGAGATTATGAGAGTTTTCAAAAGCGTCAACCCACTCGCTTTTCAGTACAAGCTGTTGAAGATTCAGAAGTGATTATTTTTGACCGTAAGATAATGCAATTTTTTGAAACGACTCCCCAAGGGCAAACATTTTTAAGGCTTGTTGCTGAGGATTTGGCGTTTCTACTGCGAGATAAAGTTTTATCTTTATTTTTAGATACTCCTGAAGAAAGATATATCAACCTGCTACAAAATGAACCGGAACTATTGCAGCGTATTCCCCAATATTACCTCGCATCTTATTTAGGAATTGAACCGCAATCTCTCAGTCGCCTAAAGCGAAGAGTCTACGAGAAAACATTTTCTTAACCAAGGTGAATGCAACAAGCAAAGTCAACAGGTAGGTTAGGAATCAAACAGTATTGGAGAGTATCTGAATGAAGCCTATCCTTCCTGGCTCACCTTGGCTAATTGCTCATCGCTCAATGTTAGGAATCAACAAACCTTACAAATTTACCCTCAATGGGCAAGATTATGTGCTTTGGCAAAACCGTGAAGGGGAGATTTCTACATTGGAAAATGTCTGTCCTCATATGCAAGCTCCGCTCTCAAATGGCTGGATTTGTGAAGCTAGCAACTCGATTCAATGTCCTTTTCATGCTCTGGAATTTGATGGAGAAGGAAGACTTGTAAAAGATGGTAAAGCTAAAGGAGAACCTATCGCCAAAAAGTTAAATCTAGTGGTTCAAGGCGATTTCATCTGGACTTATGGAGGGTATGAACCGCGTTTACCGATTCCTGATCTCATTTCTGAGCGATCGCAAGGACTGCGTTTTCTGGGGGTTGTGGGTTGCACCAGCATCCCGGCTGCATTTCTGAATTCCATCAAAATCAACTATGACTTTAATCATCAAAATGGCGTTCACCGAGAGATTTTTAGAATTCGAGAGAACCCAGTTGAATCATTTGAACCGAACGGATTCGAGGCTAGAGTTGTGCAAACTTTCCTCAGAGAAAGGAATTCTTTCAACGAGATTTTGAAAAACCCATCATTGCTAACTCTACCTCAAAAAATCAAAAATGAGTTGGAGTATTCTTTTCCTTCAACAACTTTATTTAAAGCCCAACTCCCGATCGGCGAAATTTTACAATTTTTTATCCTTTATCCAGAAAGTGAGCATCAAACGCGAACCTTTGTGCTTTGTTATGGAAGTTTGCACAGTCCCCTTTTCCACATCCCTGGGTTCAGAAATGCGTGGGAGCGATCGCTGTTATCATCTATAGCTAAAGTGGTTGAACAAGATTCTGGAGCAGTTGCAAGTTTGTACCCACCACAAAAACCCAAGATTCGCTTGCCAAAAGAGGAAATCTTATTTTATGTTGAGAAACTATACCATGAGTGGTGATGACGATTATGATCTAGCTGTGTAGGCTAAAAACCCCATACATATTAATAATTGTATGGGGTCAGAAAATAGCTTACTTGATATCAGTATGGTGTAAATATTATTGATTAGCAGTTTTAAAATACTTTTTTATGAATAAAACTAATTCTGATTCCCAACAAGAGTTGAGAAATCGGATTAATCATCAAATTTTAGAACATCCTTTTACAAATTATTGGGATATTTTTGTGCTTAAACACCAACATCCTCTTAATATTGCTCTGCATATTGTTGGGATACTATTTTTTTATAGCTTGCTCTTTTGTGTTTGGAAACTACATAATTTCTGGTTACTATTGGGCTTGCCTTTAACGCAGTTAATTGGCTTGATTGGACATTTTCTATTTGAGCGTAGCCATATTGACTTACAAGATGCTACCTTTTCTTGGCGGGCTTCCTACTGTTTAGGTAAAATGCTCATCAGGGTGTTAATTGGGAAATATCAAGATGATATTCGCCAAAGACAAGAAATATTAAGTAATTATCAATCTAGCAATTATGCAAATCTTTAATAACTGGAATATTGTAGCAAAGGGTTGGTATATCACCTGTCCTAGTCGAGAATTACCGCCAACTACAGCTAAATCTCTAGAAATTTGTGGACAGAAAATTGTGATTTTTCGGGGTGTAGATGGACAAGTCCGAGCTTTAGATGCTTACTGTCCACATTTGGGAACAGATTTAGGTATTGGACACGTTGACGGGAATTTAATTCGCTGTGCATTTCATCATTGGGCTTTTGATGAAACAGGAATCTGTCAAAATATTCCCTGTCAAACAGAGATTCCGGCTAAAGCGAAAGTCTCAGCTTATGCGACATCTGAAAAATATGGTTTTATTTGGATTTATCCTGATGCGGAAGCACCGGAAGATGTAGCTGATTTTGATGAATTGCGGGGTAAGGAAATTGTCACTCAAGCTGATACCCCATTTGAAAGAAGTTGCCATCATCATATTTGTATGATGAATGGCATTGACGCGCAACATTTAAAAACAATTCATCGTTTAGATATCAAAATGGATTTGTCCCTACATCGTAACCAATTAGGGACACAAATTGATTTTACTATGAGGGGAAATTTTCCTCAATCAACTTGGCGAGAACGCTTAGGTAAAAGATTTTTAGGTGCTACCTATGAATATTCCATGCGCTATGCTCATGGTTGTATGGGTTTATTAACAATGATGAAAAAGGTCAAAATTTTTCCACCATTACATATGATGTATGCCTACACTCCCATAGCACCTGGAAGAACACGCATTCAACCAATTTATGTAACAGCAAAACGTCAAGGAATTGGGGGATATATCATCAGTAAGTTCTTACTATTTTGCACTCGTCTAGCTTACTATATGCTCAGAGATGAAGACGGCAAAATTTACGATAATATTCAATTTTCACCTAAGTTGCTACTGAGTATTGACCAGCCATTGGCTAAGTATATGGAGTATGTAAATCAGCTAGAACCATCTCAATGGTCAAATGCTTTAGAAGATTCAAAATTAAATTAATAAAAGTTAAGTTTTGTATGTAATTTGTGAACAGCAAGGAATGGTTTACGTATCCATTCTCATATCTGTCACATCACACCGCAATTTTACCATTTGACTAGATAACGTGTTAATTATAAGCATCCTATTAAAACAAATTTAGGTAATTGCAACATAATGAAAAGTTGGCTAGTCCCTGTAGAGAAACTACAACCAGGCGATCGCATCGCCATGTATGCGTTGTTAAATAATCACTTTCAAGGTGTCACTTGGGAAGGATTCCAGGCTGATTTACAACAGAAAAACTGGGTATTGCTGTTGAGAGAGGAAATCACCAATACTCTCAAAGGCTTTTCTACCATGATGTTGCGTCAGACTAATTTTGCTGGAGAACGCATTAGTGTAGTCTATTCTGGCGATACGATTGTTGATCCTAGTGCTTGGTCGAGTACCACCCTACCACGTACCTGGATTGCTGCTGTCAATTATCTGCGTCAATATTATGGCAACAATAAACTGTACTGGCTGTTGATTTGCTCCGGTTTTCGTACCTACCGCTTTCTTCCCACCTTTTGGCAAGAATTCTATCCCCGCTACAATGTAGCCACACCCCCAGATGTAACAAATCTAATTGCACATTTGGCAACAGAATACTACGGTGATTCCTATCAAGCAGCAACAGGTATTGTCCGCTTCCCCAATCCGCAAATTCTACGTGAGAGTTTAATTGAAATTCCCACAGGAAGACAAACCAACCCCCATATCAAATTTTTTACAGAAAAAAACCCTGGTTATTCTCTAGGCGATGAATTGGTGTGTTTAACTGAAATACGCTATGAAAATCTCACCCACGCCGGACAAAGAATGTGGCAGTCAGAATCGTTGTTAGAATTTTTTCAAGATAGGGGTGTGGGAGTGCTGAGTGCTGAGTAATGAGTGCTGAGTGCTGTTAGCGGAAGCGGGGCGTTTAGCCCGTGCTGAGTAATGAGTAATGAGTAATAAGTAATGAGTAATAAGTAATGAGTGCTAATGCAGAAATAAATTCTCCCTTCCAATCCCCAGCCTTTCAATTTTGGATTTGGGATTGACAATAGCGTAGCCTTAGAGAAGCAGGAGCGTCTTTTTGATTGGATTCAATCTAAAATCCAAAATCTAAAATCTAAAATTCCTAGTCCCCAATCCCTTATGTCTTCCACTAACCAACACGCAAATTTTAACAATCCTACCCAATTTATCGCCGGATGGTATTGGACATTGCCATCTAGACAATTAAAAGTTGGCAAGGTAAAAGCTGTTACACTACTGGGGAGAAACTTGGCAATTTATCGCGGAGTTAGTGGTCAAGTAGTAGCAGTAGATGCTTATTGTCCCCATATGGGAGCGCATTTAGCTGAGGGTAGGGTAGAGGGTGATGGGATTCGTTGTTTTTTCCATAATTGGAAATATAGCGATCGCGGAATTTGTATAGATATCCCTTCTCAGGAAAAACCCTTACCAGTTTGTATCAAAACTTGGCAGACTACAGAAAAGTACGGTTTGATTTGGGTGTGGGTAGGAGAAGAACCACCGACTGCGCTACCTTTTGTTCCAGAACTGGAAGAGGTAGAGTGTGATTATCTGTTGGGGACTCGGTTTGAGAAAAACTGTCATCCTAATGTATTACTAATTAATGCGATCGATGCTCATCACTTTAATACAGTCCACAATCTACCTTTAGAGATTGTATTTGATTGCCAAGCCCTCAACACCAATGCTATTACCTTCAGCAACACCACACGAGGCGGTGATGATTCCTGGTTGATTCGCCTGATTCGTCCCCTGTACCGTAGTGAAGTTACTTATAGTATGTGTTATTGGTATGGCAGCACTGGTACTGTCACACTGGGGCCAGATTTTCTGCACTTTTACATCATATTTTCACTGCGAATGATTGAAGGTGGCAAAACCGAAGGACAAACCATCTTAGTTACACCCAAACGACGGGGACTTTTAGGAGGGGTAATCAATCGCGGGTTGTTGTGGTTAACTCAACAGGTGGGTAATTACTTCGCTAAAGGCGACACACAGGTATTTCAGACAATTAAGTTTGATTTAAAGACTCCCACCAAAGCTGATCATGCAATTTTGCAATTTATCCAGCACGTTAATCGTCAGCAAGCCTTAACTTGGGGAACTTGGGAAACTGTTTCTGCAACAGAGAAACAAGAACAGCGATTTAGTCATCAAAACCTAACCCCCCAACCCCCTTCCCTACAAGGGAATGGGGAGCAAGACACCCCTCTTTTTGCAGGAGATGGGGTTCTAGACAGACATTATTAAACTAACTTTTCAATGCTCTAGCATGATTAATACAACTTTAAAATATCAAATTGCCGGACTTGATCTACCACATATAGACTCAGATAATCGCTTGCGGCGCATACTCACAGCAACATTACCAAGTCACAGCGAAAATGCTGCACATCCTCAATACGATTATTGGGATAGGGAATTTTTTCATCTACATCAAGTCGAAATTTTTCAACAAGCCAGTGAAAGCGAACAGTCAGCGATACTTCAACTTCTCAATCAAGGCTTATTGACAGAATCTTATTTTATCGAAAAAGCAGGCGTTGGTTACATGGCTAAGATGGTCATTTTAGCAGAAACAGTAGAAGAGCGAATGCTTTACGCCATGTTTACCGCCGACGAAGCCACCCATTTAAAGCAAATCAGTTATTTTTTACCAGAAACAGCCCAAAATCACCACCAAAACCCATTTTTGCAGCTACTAGCAGAAGTCGTAGAAAGTGCAGACAAAACAGTATTGTTATTTGTGCTGCAAATTGTCTTAGAAGGATGGGGTTTAAGCCATTATCGCCGCCTAGCCAAATCATGTCAGCATCCAGCCTTAGCAGAACTATTCACCAGTTTCTTAGACGCTGAAGCCCGTCATCACAGTACAGGCTCAACATTATTTAGTCAAACACCCCTAACAACCCACAGCCAAACAACCATCCTCGAAATCTTAACCAAATTTCTTTTCATGGTACAAATCGGCCCCCAAAGCATATTATCAGCGATCGCACAAATCAAAGGACATCTCTCGCGATCGCAAAGAATCCAAATCCTCGAACAACTAGACACACAAACCCACAGCAATACCAGATTACAAATATTGCGATCGCTCATGCAAAAAACCACCGCAGATGTCATAGTTCAAACACTAGAAACACAAGGATCATTCACACCCCTCCCCCCTCACCAATGCGTCTAATAACAATTTTGGATTTTGGATTTTGGATTCAAGACCTTGATTTATAAAATATTCCCACATTCAGAAACAAGACACGTATCTCAATTTAGTATAAAAACTCTCTGCGCCTCTGCGCCTTTGCGCGAAACCTCTATGAACCAAACCACCCAACGCAAACTCCAAATCAACCACACCCGCAACAAACAGAAGGATCACACGGCTGTCATGGACGAAGCAGCAGTCAAATTCCGCTACGAAGACTGTAAAAACGAATACTGGAATCCCGAAGAATTTTCCCTACTTTACGGAACACCCCTCTGGGAACAATCCACACCCAGCCAAAAGCTAATTCTCAACCATCTTTACTGGGTAGCTTATTACTCACAAATAGTTTCCGCCGAGATTGCAACCATCTATTTTAATCAAACCAGTGCAGCCGGACTCTATGCTCAAGAAGACTTCCGTTTAATCTGCGATACCTTAGACTTAGAATCCTCCCAAGAAAGAGCGCATATTAACGCCTTCCGCACCATCGCCAAACAAGTTGAGCAAACCTTATTTGGTAAACTCATTTTCACCTACCCCATGCGCGGCCCCTTTACAGAAACGATGGTTTACGCAGATACTAATGCTCTCAAAACTTGGTGGAAAAAAATTCAATTGCAATATTTTGGCTTGATATCTGCGAATAATACTTTTTTAGCTTGTCAGTATTTTACAGTTAGGGGAGTGCGGACGCTAAATGGCAAATTAGTACAGCACAAACTCAGCAATTACTATCAGAAACATCCACAGCCAGAGCTTGCACCAATTCCGGCTAAGATATCTTATTATCACTTTTTAGATGAAAGTTTTCACTTCAATAGTTCTACAATTATTTCCCATGATGTGATTAACTTTCTGCCTGCGCCGACTGCGTTTGAGAGGTTGGTGGCGAATTTGGGAGTGTTGGGATGTCAGCGTGATCACTTTCATTTTTCGGCGGCAATGAACGGGATTTTTTGGTATGATCCGGCGTTGTATGGAAAGATTTATTATGTGTTGCGATCGCCTGTTTTTAATATGGGTGATGCTGAGGCTAAGGAAATGATGCGTCGTTGTTTTACTGAGGAGTCGGAAGGGTTAAATCGGAGTTTTTTAACTCATCAGGAGGCAATGGCATCATATCAGGTTTATGTGGAAAAGTTAGGCTATCTTTGGCGGCGTAATCGGGAGATGTCTTTGATGGGTGGTAATTCGATTTCTCGGTGTTTGGCGATGCAGAAGAGGGGGTTTAGGAGATTTGAGGGGTATTGTCGTGAGGAGTTGGAGGATTTATTTTTGTTTCGCGCAGAGGCGCAAAGGTGCAGAGAGGAATGGGAGAGTTTGGTTTAATTTATTATGTCTAATTTGTGTACTATTTCTTTTCCAGGAAGTGATTATGAGCCTGTCATTCTGGAATGTCATCAAAATTTATCTGAGCATTTGACGATTCAGAATTCTCCTGTGTTGTTTGGTTGTCGGACTGGTATTTGTGGAACTTGTTTGGTTGAGGTGATTGGTGATATTCCTCCGCCTCAACCTGATGAACAGGAAATGTTGGATACATTAGCACCTAACATTCCAAATGCGCGATTAGCTTGTCAGTTAAACCTGACACAAAATATAGAAATTCGTACAATACAAAAATAAAGAGAAAGGTATAAGCTCGGCTTGTAGTAATAAGATACTACCTATTTCAATAAAAATACTGAATAAAATACTTCAGGTATGAAAAATTCAGGAAAATCACCTGATTACAACAATTATTATGATAGTTAAAATATAGCAAATATATCTCAATTTTTTGATTTAATTACACATGAAGTTGTGAATATTTTGCAGCATATGAATAAACAGTAAAGTTTAAGGTGAATATAGATATCAATTTATCAAAAAAGTAAAATCTGACACTTTTAGTATTTATGGGAATAATTTTGTTATTTATCTTAGGTATTTGGGGACTAGTAAATTTTGTCGGTTTATGTTCGGTTATAGTCTCATATATTTACTGTCGCACTGTACCAGGCTACCGCAGTATTGCAATTATCGGATCAGTTATCATACCAACCATACTTTTATTTTTAACTTTCTGGGATATCTCAAATAATAAACCTGCTCCTAGTCCAACCTATGATATTCAGCTAATGGCAATTATCGTGTGGTCTAGAACTTTTTTAGTTTGTTTTTTGGGTGGTTTGGTAACTACGGCAATTTCTTTCTTAAAAACCAATTCTATTCGCCGTTACTCAGCACTTGGCTGGGGTTTTCTGATTTCATCGCTTGCTGCATTTGTATTTCTATTTATAAAGTTTTGATATAGAGCTAATTTATAACCTAAAGTAAAATACCTACTTTGTAAGGGTTTCAGTATTTTGAGATAATATCATCAGCTATGCAATTTGCAGATTTTTGGTATATTGTCGCACTCAGCGAACAGCTAAAACCTCACACTGTATTGGCGCGATCGCTTTTAGGTGAGTGGTTAGCAATATTTCGCGGTGAAGATGGACAACCTGTAGCGTTGCGCGATCGCTGTTTACATCGCAGTAGTCGGTTGTCGGCGGGAAAGGTCTGTCAGGGTGCTTTACAATGTCCTTATCATGGTTGGGTATATGATAACGAAGGTAAAGTGATTGCTGTCCCGGCTGAGGGTGTGGATTTTCAAGCTTCTCAGCAGCGTCGAGCCAAAGCTTACGCGACTAAGGAACAAGATGGATATATATATGTGCGGTTAGTTGAAAACCCCAGTGTTGACTTTGCACCTTTTTCTATGCCTCACTATGGAGAAGCAGGTTGGGAGACGGTGCGGGTAATTAATCGGTTTGCGAATAATGTTACTAACTGTGCGGAAAATTTTATTGATATCCCCCACACAGCTTTTGTTCATCCTGGGGTGTTTCGGACTTCGCGCCAGCAAAAGTTAGAGATGACGGTTGAACGTGAAAATGGTGCGGTGTTGGTGGAATATCGTAACGAAAACAGTAATTTGGGATGGTACACGCGGTTTTTAAATCCAGAAGGCGCAGAGATTAAACATAGCGATCGCTTTTATATGCCCAATATTACCTCGGTGGAATATCAAATGGGACGCACGCGCCATTTATTTATTACCAGTCAATCTATCCCCGAAAGCGATAATTCTACTTTGGTTTACACTGATGTGACTTATAACTACGGTATTTGGAATAAATTAGCGCGTCCGTTTATTTGGTGGACGGCTCAACATATTATCCGCCAAGATGTAGAAATTTTGGCAATTCAGGGTGAAGTCATAGCTAAATACGGCACACAATTTGCTCATACTCCGGCTGACACAATTCATGTGTTTGTCGAGTCAATTAGAGCAGCGATCGCTCGTGGAGAAGACCCACGATTATTGCCAAAACAATCTGCAAAGGTGACATTTTGGGTTTAATTATCGTGAATATACAAAGCTTGATACAAATGATAGTTTTTGGTGCATTTATTGGCTTAGTTGGATGGACAATTAGCAATCAAATTGGTCGCCATCAAATACAATTAAAAAGTCGTGAAGATTGGCTAATAGATACTCTCGGTTTAACGATTCAAGGTATTTTAATTCCTTTATTACAAGCAACTTTAGTTTATGGAATTTACCATTATTTATTTCCCAATCACCAGGGAAATTTAAAAATATCACCAATGTTATCTTTTATTCTCAGTTTTGTTGTAGTGGATTATTTATATTACTGGAATCATCGTTTATTACACAGTAAATGGTTGTGGCAAGTGCATCAAGTCCACCACACAGTTACTCAAATGGATGTTTTAGGCACTTCTCGTAATACTATCTGGACAAGTTTATTAATTATTTATCTATGGCTACATACATTATTTTTATATCTATTAGCTGACCCCACAGGTTATTTACTAGGAGTTAGTCTGACTTCTGCTCTAGATTTATGGAGACATAGCCGTTTATTGATTTCTACAAATCACTGGCTATATCAATTTATTTCTCCCTGGTTAATCTTACCCCAAGATCATGCTTGGCATCATTGCAGTGAAACTTATCATTGCAACTATGGTGCTAATCTCAAAATTTGGGACAAGTTACACCATACCTATCATCAAAGCAATACCTTACCATCAGCCATAGGTATTCCCACTTCCTTAAATTTCATACAAAAACTTTTCTTTCCCTTTTCATGACACTTTTAAGTAAAATTCTCTTATTCTTTCCCACCTTAGTATTTACCATCACTGGAACTGCAATCTTTTATTTTGTTCATTCACCCAGCATTTTCAGTCTTCTGGCTGTATTATTTTCGATTTATGGGTTTCCTCTGGTTGTTTATCGCTGTCATCAATGGATTTATCCTGTACAGGAGGGTATTAGTTATCTACAAGGTAAAGAATATAGTCCTTGGTGGGGTAGTCATCAAATCCAGTCGATTTACATAGCAATTCCAGCCTTAGAAGCGATGCTGCGGTTGATTCCTGGCGCGTTTTCGATGTGGTTGCGATTGTGGGGTGCGAAAGTAGGACGAGATGTTTACTGGACTCCGGGATTAGAAATTGCCGATCGCGGTTTAATAGAAATAGGCGATCGCGTGGTTATCGGTCATCGTGTGGGGATATATTCTCATGTCATCAAACCCCGCAAACAAGATTTGATGTTATACGTCAAAAAAGTGAAGATTGGTAGCAATGTGTTTGTTGGTGCTGGAAGTCACCTTGCGCCTGGTGTAGTGATTAATGACCATACTTTTATTGCTGCTGATACAAACCTCTACCCTAACCAACAGGTACAGTAATTTGTCAGTAGCCAGCGAGTTTTCATCATTCTTCTCATTCCAATGGCATACTCAAAAATTCCTCTGGCAACACTGCGGGTATTGAAGATGCAGTAAAGTCCGATTTATTACGGGTCACAATAACCTCCACTCCTGCGGCATTTGCAGCTTCATACCATTTCACGAAAAATCTGATACAGATGTAAACCCTAAAATCCTTGCTACATCTAAGTTTTTTAATTGCGAATTGCGAATTGCGAATTGTGAATTGGTATCACTTGTTACTGCATCTTCAAAATCCACAATACAACTTTGCAAGGCAGCCCGAATAACCGCATCTGTTACATTAGCAACTTGAAGACGCTGTAGTAATCTTGATAAAAGCTCTCGTGCTACTTCGCTACCAACTTGACGACGCAAGATATAGAAAATATTCGTCACAGCATGACCTGATATATACCCTTGCACTTGTGGCTGTGTCACCATATTTAGTGCCTGTGCAGAAACAACAACAAATGGTTGCCGTTGAGCGAGAACATCAAGCAGGACATCACTATCAAACAAAACTATCCTCAACTGTATTTCTCCTCTAGATAATCCACGTAGGACTCTATAGACTCTTCCGCATCCAACGAAATTACACCAATTAGGCTTTGAGTCCAGGGATCAAGATTAGTAAAGGAATTCATGCTTGTATTGGGAGGAATAGACAATAGAGTTTCTTGTTGAATTGAACTCAACAATGACTGTACCAAACGCCAGCGATCGCTAATCGGCAACTGCAATGCTTGGTTTTGCAATTCCTGCAACGTCATTAGCTTTTCTCCAAAGTTCTCTATGGATTATTGTAAATTGCTGTGGCGATCGCGTGGTGTAGTGATTAATGACCATACTTTTATTGCAGCAGCCACAAACCTCTACCCTAACCAACAGGTGCAGTAATTCGTCAGTAGCTAAGTTTACAAGCCATAATTGGTCAATTACTGTAAATAGCCCCAAAATAAATTCCGCGAAATATGACAAACACTATTCACAATCTTGTGCAAACACTCTTGCCGCAATGGTTAGAATCCGGTGCAACACCAGAGTCACCGATAGAAGGTATCGCCCCTGAATTTGCCAATTTGTTAGGAGTCCGTCCCGAAGAATTTACATTTGATTCCCTATTTCATGGGGATGAAACACCTGACTGGATGTGGAAAGCCATTGAGTTTAACGAAGTTTTTGACGGACAATTTTTCTTTTATTTACCAACTGCATGGTCTAAGACACGACAAGAAAAGCTCAATGTCATCTTTGGTGATACTACCGCGACTCGGCAATCTATTCTCCTGGCTAAAAAGTCTTTTTGGCAACCGCAGATAATTAACCTTTTGCAAGAGGTGAAAGTTATAGCATTCGCTTATTATCCTCTATACAGACCGCATTATCATCAATGGGTTTTCGTCACAGAAGACAAAAATACAGGTTCTATGTGGGCGTTTGGCGTATATAGTTCTGGAAATTATATTGTGATAGTTAAAGGAGATGCGCCGACGATTTCTGACCTCAATCATCAACTTACTTCCCTCGTTAATTCCAATCCTTGGTATGGATGGATTGAGTCAGCTAAAGCCCAGTAAACTATATTTTTAATCGGCACTACAGTAAGTAATTTGTACTATTGCTGAAGGCTTCTCATTCTGATTTTATTATACCAGCCATAGCAGGTAATTTGGAACGAAAAGCCAGTTCACCAAAGTCTTTGTCAAAGGTTAAGATAATACGGTTTTCTGCTTGGGCGCGATTTAAAACTTCCGGGTCAGAAATACCAGGTGAATCTATCCTAATCCAAGCTATATCATGTCCATTTTGTCGTAGTGCTTCGACTGCATCGAGGGGGAAGTTTTCGTTAGCAAGGAAACGCATGAATTATACAGGAATAGCGTAAACTTTTTCAGATTTGAGAGCATCACTGGCATAACTGAGACAGGCTTGGATATCCATAATGGTAATACCTGGATAATTACGAAGAATTTCATCAGTAGTCCAGCCTTGAGCAAGAAGGTCAATGATAAATTCAACAGCTAGTCGTGTTCCCTTGATGATGGGTTTACCAACTAAAATATTTGGGTCGAGAGTTATTCGAGTTTGCCAGTCCATAATTTCATCAGTTATTCAGTGCTTACATTACATTATGAGCTATCGTGACGAAACAGATATTAGAGCCTGTCTAGAGTTTGCGGGTGATCGCGATCATCGTCTAGTCGCTTCGGTGAGTGCCGCTTGAAACTACTATTTGATCAAAACATGAGCAGAAAATTAGTTACTCACTTGGCTGATATTTTTCCCAATGCTAGCCATGTACAGTTTTATGAACTAGTTAAGAAGACAGATACAGAGATTTGGGAGTTTGCTCAGTTGAACGATTTCTGCATTGTTACTCAAGATGCAGATTTGGCAGAAATAAGTCGATTGTATGGTTATTCATTGATTTGAACCTTTAGTTTTTGTGTGCAAGCAGATTTTTAGCGGTTATCTTTGATATGCACGTAGCAGAATGTTAATAGACGGAATGTATAACCGAGACAAATCGCCATTGATACTACCTCCTACTTGCAATTTTAAAAATACATGAGCATCAACATTACGACGAATATCCAGCAACACTGTAATCGCATCCCTAAGAAAAATTTGCTCTGCGCTACTAATTTTTGACAACTGCTCTAGCTTTGTAAGATTATCTTTGTATTTGCGAAGTGTCCCAGTATTGATTTCGTAGGGATGATTGATGTTCCATCGAGTAAATTCCGCTTGAAGCCATGCCTTAGTTAATGCCGATATTCTCACTCCCTGAATGAATTCATATACCTGTGCTGCTTCCGAAGTTGTCAATTTATTAGAACCAGTTGTCCCCTTTTCTAAATAATCATTTTTGGTTATGAGGGAAATTTTGTTACTTAAAAAAACAGCTTTTATTAGAGTTTCAAATCCTGTTGAGAAACGCGACCACCATGCCCAAAGACCGTAAATATCACTGTCAAGGATTAATCGTCTCTTTTCTTCTGCATCTGATGCTTCTTGAACCTCATGTCCTGATTCCTTGAATTCAAGAATGTTATGCCAAAGTATTTGATTAATTGCGAAATCATATAGTGCATCGGGTAGGTTACTGAAATCTTGAGTGAAGCTCATTTAGTTGACAAATTCTGTTAATTGCTAATCATTTATTAATACGGAAATTTTCCATATATCACACTCCCTAAGCGTTTAAGGGAGGGAAAAGCTGCCTTTAAAAGCTTATAGATAACAAAAACTAGGGACAAAGCAGCTATAGAAAAATCATCTAGTATATGTAGTGGGGTGCCATTCAAAAATTAAATATGAATCCTACCAATGCCGTTGAATGCCGTCTACGCCGCATTTAATATTTTGCGGAACACGACCTTATCATCACCCGCAGCGTAGAAATCACGGATACGCGCTTCTTCTTCGTAGCCACACTTTGCGTAGAAAGCCCGCGTGCGCTTGAGTTCCGGTAGCCCTGATGTTTCCACCAGCAGCATACGCCCACCACGCAACGTCAACGTTTGTTCCACGTAATGCAGCAGTTTCGTACCCCGTCCTTTTCCCTGGTAATCAGGTCGGATGCCGATCAATTGCAGATTCCAGGTCTGATTGGTCATCAGTTCTATCTCGCAGTAGGCAACCCCCACCAGACATTCGTTATCATCGTCAGTGAGCCAAAAATGATTGCTGTCACTATTACCTTTGAAGTAATCAGCCAGCATTTCACCGAGTGTCTGGAGTTGTTCTTGCTGGAATAGCCCTGTTGTTTCAGCTAGGGCAATTAGTGCGGTTGTGTCATCGGGCGTAATCGGTCGAATCATGGTGAACTCCAGGGTATTGAGTTCAAATATACTACAATATATTACAAAATGCGCTACTTAGGGATCAACAAATAATCTAGAAGTAATGATACTGGTTTACTTTGTTATGATGCGTCCGATTATTCAGCTTTTTGGGCAAATACTCGCACCCACGGCGCGACGGTTTCATCAAGCATTGGATGACCCTGAATCAATGCAGATATCTGTGCAGCAGGAAATTTGCGATCGCCTAATTGCAAGTCCATACGGCAAAGCCTTGGGAATTAATTCCATCGCAGATTGGGAACGTGTTCCTATTGTTGATTACGACGCACTCACACCTTGGATGGGTAATGGCGAAAAACATCACACAGGTGAATTAATTCCCCTCACACCTGAGCCTATTTTGTTCTATGAAAAAACCTCTGGTAGTAGTGGGGCAGTAAAATGGATTCCCTACACGCAATCTTTGCGGCGGTCATTTAATCAAATGTTTTGCGTCTGGGCGCATGATTTAATTGTGAATGGGCCAAAATTCTCCACAGGTAAGCTTTACGCCTGTATTTCGCCACAGTTAAATCAAACTAATTCTCCATCTTTACAAGATGATTTAGATTATCTTGATGGTTGGTTGCGGTGGTTTTTGCGTCCTTGGTTGGTGATGCCAAAGGGATTAAATAAATTACATGATGCACAACAGTTTAAACATCAGTTAGCTTTGGCATTATTACAAGCTGAGACACTAGAAATTATCTCAATTTGGAGTCCGAGTTTTTTAGAAGTACATTTAAAATATATTCAAGAAAATCACGAGTTATTGCGAAGCGAATTACAAGGAAGAATATCAGAATATCGCCTGCAACTATTGAGAGACAATATCCCCTGGACGCAACTGTGGCCACATTTAAAGCTGATTTCTTGCTGGGATAGTGCTAACTCCGCCGACCAAGCTAAGGGATTGCGATCGCTCTTTCCCCATGTCTTAATTCAAGGTAAGGGACTGCTAGCTACTGAAGCCCCAATGACAATTCCCTTAATTGCAGCGCAAGGATATGTTCCAGTTATAGATGAGGTGTTTTTTGAGTTTGAGGATGAAACTGGCTCTCTGTATAAATTACACGAACTCTGCATTGGCAAAGAATATACAGTCATCCTATCCCAAAAAGGCGGATTATATCGCTATCGTATCGGCGATCGCATCCGCGTAACTCATTGGTATCGTCATACACCTTGCTTAGAATTTCTGGGACGACATCCAGCAGTCAGCGATTTAGTCGGCGAAAAGTTACATGAAAGCTTTGTCCATCAAGTTTTAAATAGCCTGAATTTATCAGGGAATCATTTTAAAAGTTTAGTTCCCGTCGCCCAACCACCACATTATATTCTCTTGCTAGATACAGCCCAAGAAACACCAGAAATTATTGCTCAAAAATTAGATACGGCTTTATCTCAATCACATCATTATTATCGAGCGCGATCGCTCGGTCAACTTGCAACCCCAAAAGTTTTTATCTCCCCACAAATGCCTGAACTTTTATCATTGCATCGCGCTCAAAATGGTCGTATTTGGGGAGGCATTAAGCATCCTATTCTGGCAACATCACCCATTAGCGGTGAACTGTTACAAAAGCTTGGTTTTCATGGATTGTAATGAAAGGTGACAAGGAATTTTAAATTAAATTAAATTCACCTGTCACCTTTGTCATTATCTAAAAAAACTACCTGCGATTCCCTTTTTCTGGAATCACTGCATAAGCATCTATTTCAAACAGCATTCCGTCGAGTGCTAGTCTAGGAACAGGTATCAGTGTATTTGCCGGTACTTTAAAACCCCATAAAGCCGCTATTTCACGTCCTAAAGGAATCAATTTATCTTGAGTATGATTAACTATTAAAACAGTGGTTTTTACTACATCTTCTGGCTGCGCTCCAGCTGCACTTAAGGCGAAACGCAAGTTCTGAAAAGCCTTGACTAACTGTGGCTCAAATTCGCTAGAAACAAGATTTCCTTGTAAATCTGAACCAAATTGACCAGAAATATAAACTGTTCTGGTATTGGGTGGGGTAATGGCAATATGACTATAGCCATTTTGGGGTGCATTATATAAAGTCGGCGGATTTATTAAGGTGACATCATCATCTTTGTTGTTTTTTGCGAGTGCTTGACCTTGTGTTCCTACTGCTAATGTCGTAGCTACCCCACTACCGCCTAGCCATAAAAGAGCATTTCTTCGGGAAAATTTCGTCACCAATGAATTGACGGTGCTAGTAATACGTTTAGTCATCGCAAATCCCATCCCTAAAAACGAGTGATTTTTTTCACCATGTATTAGTCGTATTATCTAGCTAAATAGATGCAAAACATACTAGTATGAATGCTTTTTTTGAGTAAAATCATACAACTTTCACGAGTTTAAAATAATGATGAAGTTTAATAATTATCCTCGTAGTAATTACTAGTAAGATGCTGATTATATATCACTAAAATATGATGTTATAAAATTCAGTATCCTCTATTTCCCTGCTTTTATTTTCTCTGTGAGTAGCCCATAGCAGCGATTCTAGAATTTATTCAGATGACTTTAGTCTGCTTTTCTATGCAAAAAATCTACCATTAGATATTGGCGAAAAAGTAAACTGAGTATTATTATGGCTAGCACTAAAAAGACTTAATTAAAACACAAAATGCTATTTGTAGAGACGAAACGTTAGTACGCCTCTACAAAATTTTGGCTATTTATCTATGGAAATTAACGCCGTCCGCCTTGAATTTTGTCAAAGACCGCACCATCATCAAAGAATTTCTTCTGTATAGCGTCCCAACCACCCAAACTCTGCACATTGTAAAGCTTGGATACTTTAGGAAATTTATTGCTAACTTCTTGGCTCACACTGGCGTTAACTGGTCTAAAACCAACGTCGGCGAATTCTCGTTGTGCTTCTGGGGTAAATAGAAACTTGACAAAAGCTTCTGAAACTTCGCGAGTACCTTTTTTATCAACATTTCTGTCTACAACTGCAACTGGGCCATCAATGGAGATATTGACTTGAGGAACAATATAAGAAGGTGAAGTTTGTCCTTGTTTTGCAGCTAAGATGACTTCGTTTTCATAGTTGAGCAATACGTCTCCTTGTCCTTTTTTGTAGAACGCGTCACTCGCTTCCCTTGCATCTTTAGGTAGTACAGGTACATTTCTATAGACTTTAGTCACGAAATCTAAAGCCTGAGCTTCACTACCACCATTTTTAGCGATCGCGCCCCACAATGCCAAGAAATTCCAGCGCGCACCACCTGAAGTTTTGGGGTTAGCTGTAATTACCTTAATTCCTGGTTTAGCTAAATCACTCCAGCCTTGAATCTTTTTCGGATTCCCGTCTCTTGTTTCTATTGTGACTACAGAACGGGTAACGATGGAGTTATTCGGTGCTTCTTTTTCCCAGCCAGGTTGAATTAAACCTGCTTGTTCAATCTTTTTAGTATCTAAAGCCAGTGCTAAAGCCACAACATCTGCGTCTAAACCATCGATAACGGCGCGAGTTTGAGAACCAGAACCACCATAGCTTTGTCGAATGACTAAATCTTGACCCTTTTCTCGCTTCCACTTTGCGACAAACTTAGGAATGATTTTTTCATAAGCAGCCTTGGTAACAGCATAGGAAACTAAAGTAATTTCAACTTTCTTTCCTCTTTGGCTAATTAATTGTGTCTTTTGATTAGCAGATGCAGTTTGGGAATTTGTCCCAGAAATAGGTGTGAAAGTGGTGACACCTAAACCTACAGCTACTAATAAAACTGAGGAACGACGTAAAGATGGCTGCAATCTTAGATTCAGCCTTGATAAAATTGTGAATGTCATGGGATGTGTCTCTTTTGATTAGCTAACGGCGATTAATTGACGCAAATTCCAGACGAAGATAGTTAAAGCTTGGGACAACATAGTATTAATCTTTACCTTATGTTGTCCCGTTTTTTTACCGTTAATTTACGGTTCATCTATCGTAAAACGAGGTTATAAAAAAGTAAAGTAGGCGCAAATATTTCCAATGTTCCGAATATTTGAATTAATAATCAGCCAGAAAATCGGTAACGAAAGAAAGTCAGCTTGATTATTTTTGGTCAAAGCTTTTTCCCTATCATCTGTTGCTCTGAAAATTTAACTATGTTGGCTAGTTAAAAAGCATCTAATATCAGGGTATATTACTGATGAGTTAACGAATTGTGAGCAAAATTTCATTCTTGGAAGGCTGATTCTACAAGGAACCTATCAGATTCAAGTATTCAAAATTTGACATCACAATTCATCCCCAAAAACAGTGGCAAAAAGCAAGGTCGAAATCAAGATTAGCGTCTCTCTACAATCTGGGTTACTGACACTTTCTTATGGAAGCCACACTCAACAATCTGTTTTATTGCCAATGAAACTGGTAAAATTTCTATATTTCCCATATCTCCGATAGAGAATATGAAGTTTTTTCTTGTCAATTGCACAATGTATCTGTAATTATTGTATATATATACAACTGTATTTACATCGATTAACCGTATATTCTCTAGGAGAATTTGGCATGAGTTTGTGGCAGCGACCCTTCCAACAATTACGACTAACTATTAAACAGACCAAAAACCACTTCAGATTTAGATTTAGTTCCGTCAAAGGCTTTGTATCACTGATGATAGTAGGGGCAATGTTGAGTGTTACCCTTGCAGCCTGCTCTGGTGGTAGTGAGACAAATGCTACTGGCGAAGCACCTACAGCCAACCCTGTGGCTGCCAACAAACAGAACGTGGAACTTACCCTAGTTTCCTTTGCTGTCACCAAAGCCGCCCACGAAGCCATTATTCCTAAATTTGTCAAAAAGTGGCAACAAGAACATAACCAGACTGTCACCTTCAGACAAAGTTATGGCGGTTCTGGTTCTCAAACGCGTGCTGTCATCGATGGTTTAGAAGCGGATGTCGTTCACTTAGCACTAGCACTAGACACCCAAAAAATCGAAAAAGCGGGATTAATTTCTCCAGGTTGGGAAAAAGAAGTTCCTAATGATGGCATCGTATCCAAATCAGTAGCAGCCATCATTACTCGTTCTGGCAACCCCAAAGGCATCAAAAATTGGACAGACTTAGCCAGAGATGACGTGAAGCTAATTACTGCTGACCCCAAAACTTCTGGAATTGCCCGTTGGAACTTCTTGGCTCTATGGAATGCTGCCATTAAAACTGGTAGTGATGATGCCAAAGCCCAAGAATTTGTCACGAAAGTCTACAAAAACGTACCAATTCTCACCAAAGATGCCAGAGAAGCCACAGACGCATTTGCCAAACAAGGCCAGGGAGACGCTTTAATTAACTACGAAAACGAAGTCATTTTGGCACAGCAAAAAGGTGAGAAACTAGACTACATCATTCCTGAAGTTAACATTTCTATCGACAATCCTATTGCTGTTGTTGATAAAAACGTTGATAAACACGGTAACAGAGAAGTAGCAGAAGCTTTTGTCAAATTTCTCTACACACCAGAAGCACAACAAGAGTTTGTCAAATTAGGATTTAGACCAGTAGATGAAACATTAGCTCAAACTAAAGAAGTCAAAGATAAGTTTCCCTCAGTTAAAACTTTGGGTACTGTTCAAGAATTAGGCGGTTGGCAAACAATTGATAAAAAGTTCTTTGCTGATGGCGGTGTGTTTGACCAAGTGCAAGCAAGTATTAAAAGATAGGGAATTGGGAATAGGGCATGGGGCATTGGGCATTGGTAATGTACCCTTGTCTCTCTTGTCTTCCTTGTCCCCCTAAACCCCCACACCCTTACACCCCCGCACCCTTACACCCTTATAAATTGAATTCGGAGCGCAGTGAAGTGACTTTATTTCCTAGTGCGGAAGTAGATAGTAAAATTTCCCCTTGGCAAAAATTTATCCGTCCAGTGATACAACTTCCTTGGACATGGCGCATTACTTTGGGATATCTGACTGTGATGTTATTTCTCCCAATGGCGGCTATGTTTTTGAAAGCCAGCACAGAACCACCGTCTAGGTTTTGGGAAATTGCTACTAGTGATTTAGCTTTAGCAACTTATAACGTTACTTTTGTGACATCGTTGCTGGCTGCTTTACTCAATGGTATCTTCGGTACTTTGGTGGCTTGGGTGTTAGTGCGCTATGACTTCCCCTTAAAAAGAATTATAGATGCCACCGTAGATTTACCGTTTGCATTGCCTACTTCAGTAGCAGGTTTAACACTGGCAACGGTATACAGTGATAATGGCTGGATTGGTTCTTTGCTGGCACCAATGGGAATCAAAGTATCATTCACGCGCTTGGGTGTGTGGGTGGCGATGGTGTTTATTTCTCTACCTTTTATTGTGAGAACAGTGCAACCTGTACTCCAAGAAATGGAAATAGAACTGGAAGAAGCGGCTTGGTCTTTGGGTGCTTCCCAATGGCAAACTTTTTGGAAGGTGATTTTACCTCCTTTATTACCATCTATTTTGACGGGTATAGCTTTGGGTTTTTCCCGTGCGGTGGGTGAGTATGGTTCGACGGTAATTATTGCTTCTAATACACCGTTTCAAGATTTGATTGCACCTGTATTGATTTTCCAACGCTTAGAGCAGTATGACTATTCTGGTGCGACTGTGATTGGCGTGGTGTTATTAGCTATTTCCTTAATATTACTGATAGGAATCAACTTATTACAAGCTTGGACAAGAAGATATGACAACAAATAAAAAGCCTAAAGTTAGTCAATCCCGCCCCAAACAAAAAGATAGCTTGGTTCCCACAATTTTAATTGTGATTGCGATCGCCTATCTCGCGCTGATTCAATATATCCCGGCAATCAACGTTTTTGTTCAAGCTTTTAGTAAGGGGATAGAACCTTTTATTGAAAACCTCCACCGTACTGACTTTATCGCGGCGGCTAAATTAACCTTAATTTTGGCGTTGATTTCTGTCCCATTAAATACAGTATTCGGTTTATGTGCAGCGTGGGCGATCGCCCGCCATAAATTCCCCGGACGGGCTTTCGTGTTAAGTATCATTGACCTGCCTTTTTCCATCTCCCCAGTAGTTGCCGGTTTAATGATTGTTCTACTTTACGGGAGAAATGGCTGGTTTGGCCCGATTCTACAAGCCAATGACATCAAAATTATCTTCGGTTTGCCGGGGATGATCTTAGCTACCGCCTTTGTCAGTATGCCTTTTGTAGCCAGAGAAGTTATTCCTGTACTAGAAGAATTTGGTCAAGACCAAGAAGAAGCCGCCAGAACCCTGGGTGCAAATGATTGGCAGATATTTTGGCGCGTGACTCTACCTGGGATTCGTTGGGGTTTACTCTATGGTTTAATTTTGACCAATGCCAGAGCAATGGGTGAATTTGGTGCGGTTTCCGTGGTTTCTGGCAACATTGCTAACGTTACCCAAAGTTTACCTTTGTTTGTAGAAGAAGCCTACAAACAATACGAAACGGAAGCAGCATTTTCGGCGGCGGTGTTGTTAGCACTGCTTGCTGTTGTCACCTTGATCCTCAAAGAAATTGTAGAAAGGAAGACACGGATTAAGGATGTAGAGTAGGGCATGGGGCATAGATGAGGAATTGGAGCAGGGTGCAGGGTGCATGGGGGAGAAGAATTTCCCCATTTCCCCCTGCCTCCTTTTTCCCAGTCGCCAATTCCCAATGCCCAATTCCCAATTCCCAAATTCGAGCGATCGCCTATACTAAAATACAGTTCAGGACTGTTTCCACAATGAACGGGTATTTTAGTCATCATTCCCATCAGCAGGATTTAATCCAAGCTATACACACATCTGTCAAAGGTAGAGGCAGATTTAAAGTCAAAGGGCTACATCAGTCGGAATTCTTGGCGAAACACATTGAATTATGCCTGATCAAAGCAGAAAACATTGTGCAAGTGCGTGCTAACCATTTAACAGGAAATGTGTTGGTGATTTTTCATCCTGATTGTAGCCATAGTGCGATCGCTTCTCGACTTCAAGATGTGGTTTTAGATTACAGCAAAGCTACTAAAACTCTTCCCATTACCACAGTTACAGCACCCGTTCAACCACAATTAAACGAACTCAACAATCAATTAATCTTAGGTTCTGCGGCTGCTACTACTCTGATGTTAAGTAGTGGGATTTTATATCAATATGGTTTAGATGAAGGCATTTTATTAGGGCTACAAAAGCTACACAATCCCCTACTGGATGCCATCATTAAGGGTGTGACTTTTTTGGGAGAGCCAACATTTTTCCTAGGAATTTGTTCAGCATTAGGAATGAATCTTTGGCAAAACCAACGCCAGCGCGAAGCTAAGGCTTTAGGTTTAGCAACAATCGGTGCAGTGGTTTTAAATGGGTTGTTTAAAGAATTATTTAGAAGAGCGCGTCCCACACTTTGGGATTATATTGTCAATGCAGTTCACTATAGTTTTCCTAGCGGTCATGCAATGGTTTCTACCGCAGTTTATGGCTGCATTGGCTATATTTTAGCGAAAGAGTTTCCCCAATGGCGTAAGCAGATTTTAACTTCGACGACAGTTTTAATTTTGGCAATTGGTTTTAGTAGACTTTATTTGGGAGTGCATTGGCCGACGGATGTTTTAGCTGGATATGCTGCCGGTTTATTATGGCTGATTGTTTGTATTCTCTATTTAGAATGGGAGCAAAAATCTAGTTTCACAGATAATTTTCAGCAGATATTACCAGAGTTAAATTAACGTAAATTCGATGAATATTTTTTGACCCCACCCCCAGCCCCTCCCCGACGCGGAGAGGGGAGTAAAAAAGGGGTGAGCAAAAAAAGGTGTGGGAGGTGTGGGGAGTGTGGGGAGTGTGGAGGGTAATTTGTTGGATACGTAGCTAGAAATCCCACACAAAATTTCGCTCGCCCGTAAAAAAGAAATTGAATCAATGAAAAATTAAACTTTTAAAGCCTCTCCCCGCGTCGGGGAGAGGTACTCTATGAGAAGAGCTTTGCTCTATGGAGAGGGGTTTTTAAACCAATGCTTAAGTTTTGAATTGATTAGCCCCATGCCCAATGTCAATTCATTCTGCCAGCCAATGTAGCAACTACAGACAATAATTGTGGAGGTTCAACGGGTTTAGCAAGGTGTGTTTGGAATCCTGCTGTTACCGCTTTTTGATGTTCTGCATATCCAGCATAGGCGGTGAGGGCGGCGGCTGGGATTTGTCCACCGGCTTCAGGACTTAGCTGTCTGATTTGACGAATGAGTGCATAACCGTCTTCTTGGGGTAGCCCAATGTCAGATAAGAGTACGTCGTATCCCCCTGGGTTTTCTGCTAGCTTTGATAGTGCTTCTTGTACGGATGCTGCTTGTGTAACTTCTGCGCCATGATCCTCCAGGACGATTTTAAATAATAGGCGGATGTCTGGTTCGTCATCTACGACAAGTACCCGCACGCCTTCCAGGGAGGGAATGTTATCTATGGGATATTCTGGCTCATTTGTTGATGCTGTTGCGGCTGGCGCGATCGCCTCAATATTTTCTGGTTGGCTAGTTTGCAAAGGTAACGTAACTGTAAAAGTTGTTCCCTGACCTTCTCCTGGGCTGGCAACTTCAATTGTACCGCCGTGGAGTTCTACTAAATGCCTAACAATAGAAAGCCCCAACCCCAAGCCAGGATTTGAACGGGTTCTGCTACCATCAGCTTGACGGAATCGCTCAAATACATAGGGGAGGAAGTCAGCACTGATTCCTTTACCGTTATCACTGACTTGAATCTGGGCGTGAAGTTCAGTGTAATTGAGACTGATGTCAATTTCTCCGCCTTTTGGGGTAAATTTAATGGCGTTAGATAGTAAATTCCAAATAATTTGCTGTAGGCGGGTAGCATCACCGACTACAGTTTTGGGTGTAGAATCTAGCCTGGTGGCAATGGTAATATTTTTGACTTCTGCGGAAAGACTAACCACTGCAATAGCAGATTCAATTACAGGAATTAATTCCACAGGTTGAGCATCAAGACGCAATCTCCCGGAACTAATACGGGAAATATCTAGTAAATCTGTGATTAAATGGGCTTGAGCCTGTGCGCTACGTTCTATTGCTTGCAATCCTTGAGTGATCATCTCTTTGTCAAGACCATCTCTTTGCAACAATTGTGACCAACCCAGTAAGGAATTAAGGGGGTTTCGCAGTTCATGGGAAAGAACTGAGAGAAACTCGTCTTTGGCGCGGTTAGCGGCTTCTGCGGAATTGCGGGCTGATTGTTCTTGGGCTAAAAGTTGTGTGCGTTCTGCTTCTAGCTGCTTTTGCTGGGTGATGTCTTCAATCACCAATAGAATCATTTCTCTGTTGTCTTCTATAGACATTTTTCGGGCATTGAGACGCATAATTTTGTGTCCGATTTGCTCGAAGTCATGCTCAACTTCCAGACCGTAAAATTGAGTTTGCTGGGGGAGAATATCTTCTAGGAGCGATCGCAACAAGGGAATATTCCATTGTCCATTGCCAATTTCATAGACTAGACGTTGTTCTGTGTCTTCTGGCGCAACCTGGAATGTTTCATAGAAAAACTGATTTGCACTCAGCACCCTTAAATTTACACTCAACACCACCAAAGATTCCCGCATGGTATCTACAATTGCTTGGGCGTAATCTCTAGAGGCTATCAATTGCTCAGTGCTACGTTTTAGGGCATCAATTTCTACTAACACGACTACAGCACCGTCAATTTTATTGTCTATTGTCCGATAAGGTCGAATTCGTAGGTCATACCAATGACCTTCGTTGTCTTGAACTTCTTGAGTTTTAAAGCTGAGATTACGGATTACCTCTAGAATTTGTCGTTCTAAGTCAGGAATATTGAGATTGTGGTTAATATCACTGATGGGTCTGCCAATGTCGCTGGGAATCAGATTAAAAATGCTCTCAGCTACGGGAGTAAAACGACGAATCCGCAGATCACCACCCAACATTAAAATCGGAATATTAATACTACTCAGGAGGTTTTGTAAATCGTTAGTAACTTGAGTAGATTCTAGATTACGTCGTTGTAATTCGTCGTTAATTGTGTTGAGTTCTTCGTTAGTCGCTTGAATTTCTTCTTTAGCTGTTTCTAATTCCTCATTTGTACTTTGTAACTCTTCATTACTAGAAAGAATTTCTTCATTAGCATCTCTCAAGTCTTGATTTGTGGCTTGCTGTTCTTCAATAATCGATTGCAGATATTCTTTAGTATTGGCTAACTCCTGCTTGAGTTGCTGAATTTCTTCCTCTTCATTATTTTTTTTGCGTCGGCGAGCAATATTGCTATTACTTACTTCTAACGACACCGGAACTGTTAAAGTCATGTCTGCAAACATAACGAGAAAGTAACGTTCTGTACCACCAGAAATTTTAAATGGCACTACATCAAGGCGTATCTGCTTAATTTGCTCATTTTCTTTTAGTTGTATTCCTTCTTTGTTGATAGGGATTCCCCGCTTTTTAGCTTGGTGGATAGCAGTGCGTAATTCTATACGTAATTCTTCTTTTGCCATCCGCAGCAAATTAAAACTTGGTCTACCTGGAGGCGGTTGCAGATAGGGACTAGTTTGTCCACGAAATTGTAAAATTTCTAGTTCGTCATTAATAATTACACCAACTGGAGAGTATTGATTTAACACAATCCTGTCAGCTTCTTTTTGCATTTCTAAATCATCTGGCACATCTAAGTTCAATGGTGGACGGGAGTTGGCAATTTCAAGAGGATAGTTGCTTGTAACTAAATCAATTCCCAGTCTTGCTGGTGCTAGCTTACGGGAATAAATTTTATACTTCCTATCGACTAAAGTAAACAAGTCAGTAAATTCACCAACTGTTTCAGAAGTACCTAACATCAAAAAGCCACTAGACTGGAGTCCATAATGGAAGACTGGTAGTAGTTTTTTTTGTACTGGACTTCCTAGATAAATTAGCACGTTTCGGCAAGTAATTAAATCCAGTCGCGAAAATGGCGGATCACTAATCAGGTTTTGTCTAGCAAAGACGCACAATTCCCGCACTGGCTTACTAATTTGATAACCGCCTTCCACCTGAACAAAGAAACGCTGTAACCGTTCTGGTGAAACATCTGCTATTTGAGAAGGTTTATAAATCCCGGCTCTAGCTTTCTCAATTGCTACATCATTGATATCAGTAGCAAAAATTTGGATGGTGGTATTAATTACCTGATTGCTTAAAAACTCTAGTAAACAAATGGCTACAGAGTAGGCTTCTTCACCAGTGGAACATCCCGCTACCCAAATGCGAATGGGTGAATCGGGTTTTCTATCTTTGGCAATAGTTGGAAATACTTTCGTCTTTAAAACCTCAAAGGCTTCAGGATCACGAAAAAAGCTAGTAACGGTAATTAAAACATCCTGATATAAAGCAGTAACTTCTACAGGGTTATCTTGCAGATAACGAACGTAATCTTCTAGCCTTTCTAATTTATACAAAATCATCCGCCGCAGGATGCGCCGCTTTAAAGTTGTTAGTTTGTAGTGATTAAAGTCAACTCCCGTAGCAGTTCTTAGTAGACTAAAAATAGTAGTCAGAGCTTCTCCGGTTTCTGATATGCTATCCACTGGTTTAATTGAGGTGCGATGATTGACATAGGGATGAGAGCTAATTTTTGCCAGTTCTGCGGCAATTTGTTGTGGTGTTAAAATAAAGTCTACGTGACCAGAAGCCACCGCAGTATTTGGCATACTACTAACTTTAGCCGATTCTTCACACTGGGCAAAAGTAATCCCACCAACTCCTTTAATAACTTCTAATCCCCTTGCGCCATCAGCATCACCGCCTGATAACACCACGCCAACAGCTTTGCTACCTCTATCTTCCGCTAAGGAAAAAAAGAATTTATCAACTGTGATCAAATGTCCACGAGTTTTCTGACGCGGACTTAGTTTCAGTATCCCTTGGGAGATAGTCATCGTCGCATTAGGTGGGATGATATACACATGGTTAGGTTCTACAGCCATCTCATCCTGTGCTTGCACCACGGGTAATTGAGTTTTACGCGAGAGAATCTCAGGTAACAAACTTTTTTGACTGGGACTTAAATGTTGAATTAATACAAAGGCCATACCCGTGTCAGTAGGCAAATTACTAAGTAATTCTATAAATGCTTCTAATCCACCAGCAGAAGCTCCCACCCCAACAACTGGGAACAGTTCGTTGTGCTGGTTTTCTTGCTCATTAGAAGCATGAGATTGAGATTTTTTATTAGAGCGTTGGGAAGTCATGATGAGCCATTGATAAGAATTCGGGGTTTTATTTTTAAACGGTGAATAAATTTGGCTTGTTTTACTTTATCCGAATGCAACTACATCATGTAGATTGGAGACATAATACATAAATGTATCTATCCAAAGATGTAAAACTAAATTCTTATTTTAGAGGGTGTTTAAAAAAATACTTGGATAGGAATTTAAGTATATTCTGATCTCCCCTAACCCCCTTAAAAAGGGAATAAGAATCACAGTTTCTCTTGTTAAGGAAGGAGAAAATAGAAATTAAAATCCCCTTTTTTCATGAGAAGTAAGAATCAAAGTCTCCCTTTTTAAGGGGGATTTAGGGGGATCTAAACTGACTTGATTCAATGTTAAAGAATATTGAAACATCCTCTCATACACCAATTATTTTTTATCAAGGCATTAAAAAATGCAGTCTTTACAATATTTTACAGATCAAAACATTTATACAATCAGATACAAAATTTGCAAAATCTGCGTCTAGAGTATGATGTATTAATTTTCTAAAATCTCTAATAGCTGCGCCTCAGTTAATTGTGCAATTCCCAAGGCTTGGGCTTTTTCTAATTTAGAACCTGCGTCCTCACCCACAACTAAATAGTCAGTTTTTTTGCTCACTGAATCTGTCACTTTACCACCAGATTTTTGAATTAAAGCTTTTGCTTCATCGCGCTTTAACGTGGGCAAAGTTCCTGTCACGACAAAAGTCTTACCCGCTAGCTTGAGGTTAGCATTGTTAATAATTGGTGTTTCTTCGATGTTAGCAAATTGTAACCCGGCTGTTTGCAACCGAGTAATTAAATTTTGATTGGCATCAATACGAAACCATTGATAAACAGACTGGGCGATTTCTGCACCTATACCATAGATACCCTCAATATCTGATTGTTTGGCTGAGGCTAACTGTTCTACTGTGCGGTATTTTTCTGTGAGTAATTGAGCATTGACGCTGCCGACGTGACGAATACCTAAACCATATAATACCCTTGACCACGGCTGATTTTTTGACTGTGCGATCGCCCCAATTAATTTTTCGGCTGATTTTTGTCCCATTCTTTCCAATACTAATAATTGTTCTGTTGTCAAATCATATAAATCAGCAACGGAATGTACTATTACTTTATCTACGAGTTGATGGACTAATTTTTCTCCCACACCTTTAATATCTAAAGCATCGCGACTTACCCAATGTTCAATTGAACCTTTGAGAATAGCCGCACAGGAAGCATTCACACAGCGCGTTACAGCTTCCCCTGTTTCCCTCACCACAGACTGTCCGCAAACGGGACAATGGGTAGGCATAATAAAGGGTTGAGTATCTGGGGGACGTAGTTCTTTGAGTACCCGCACCACTTCGGGGATGATTTCCCCGGCTTTGCGAACAATCACAGTATCACCGATGCGGATATCTAATTGGGCAATGCGATCGCTATTATGTAAGGTAGCACGAGATACGGTAGTTCCTGCTAATTCCACGGGACGCATTTCTGCTAATGGTGTTAACGCGCCTGTGCGTCCTACATTCACAGCAATATTTTCTACACGGGTGGGTGCTTCTTCGGCGGGGTACTTTAAGGCTACCGCCCATCGGGGAAACTTTTGGGTAAATCCTAACTGTTCTTGCAACTTATAGGAATTTAACTTGACTACCACCCCATCGGTCATGTAGGGGAGATTTAATCTTTCTGTATCCCAATATTTATAGTAATCTGCAACGTCAGCGAGAGATTGGCAAAGTTTGTGATTGGGATTTACCCGAAAACCCAATTTTTGCAGCAATTCCAACGCTTCCCATTGGGTGTTTGCAATACTTGCGTCATCTCTCCCCGGAATGTGCAGTGTATAAGCAAAAAAATCTAATCTTCTCCGTGCCACAATGCGAGAGTCTAATTGTCTCAGTGTACCAGCCGCCGCATTACGGGGATTGGCAAATAACTGTTCTCCTGCTTTTTGGCGTTGTTCGTTAATTTGTTGGAACACTTCTAAAGGTAAAAACGCTTCCCCCCGCACTTCGATTTTCTCGATTACTTCTAAGCCATCAAAATTTAACCGTAAGGGAATGGAACGAATTGTCCGCACATTTTGGGTGATATCTTCTCCCATTTCTCCATCACCCCTAGTTGCACCCCTAACTAAAACGCCATTGTGGTAAGTTAAAGCCAGAGCTGAACCATCAATTTTTAATTCAGCTACATATTCAGGCGGCTCTGTAGGCGATACTTGTCTATGCCAACGTTGATTCCATGCTTGCAATTCGTCAATATTAAAAGCATTCTCTAGACTGTACAACGGCACATTGTGGCGTACAGAGGTAAAATGTGTAGCAGGTCGTTCCCCGACGCGCTGAGTCGGACTATCTGCTGTAATGAGTTCTGGGTATTGAATTTCTAACTGTTGCAGTTCTCGGTATAACTGGTCATAGACGGCATCCTCCATAATAGGCGCATCTAAGACATAATAAGCGTAACTAGCTTTTTGCAATAATTGGCGCAGTTCTTGAGCGCGACTGACTTCTGATTGAATTTGACTCATTAGACTTTAACTATAAAATACCCAACAGATAAAAGTTATAGGTCATAAAACCTGCTGTTGGCAGGTTCATTTTTCTTGATGTTTACTCTAGTTAATAATAGTCTGTTGACTGAAAATTTAAATCCACTCAACCAAAAAAGCATATTCTATCTTGTTCATATACAGGGAAGGAAAAATTGCACAAAAACATGAAAGCTGAAGTTGCTACAGCTTACGCGATATACGGAATTGTGAAAGCGGAAGCTCTTGCAGACTAAGTTGAAGCTGCTACAGCTTACGCGATATACGGAATTGTGATCACGGAAGCTCTTGCAGACTAAGCAGAAGCTGCTACAGTTTACGCGATATACTTAATTTCTCAGCAAAAACGGCTAGTTTTATTACGCAACTACCTTGGCGACACCTTTTTGAAAGTAAGACACTCAGGTGATATGTCTAAAGTACGAGTTTACCCTGACATGATTCTCACCAATGGATAATGATATAAGTAATTGACTGAGCTACATTCAAGGCGTGACCAGTAAAAATTGGTACTGGATAAAACATACACTCCCCCATCTACAAGGAGTTAAATTATGTCAGACACAAGCAAACGCGGTTTTGCTTCAATGGATGAAGATAAACAGCGCGAAATTGCTAGCAAAGGCGGACACGCTGCTCACGAAAAGGGAACTGCTCACGAATTTACCCCTGAAGAAGCGCGGGAAGCTGGACGCAAAGGCGGCGAAGCTGTCAGCCAAGACAGAGAACACATGGCTGAAATCGGTCGTGAAGGTGGTAAACACTCTCACGGTGGCGGACGCAAGAAAAAAGATGAGGAAGAAACCGAAGATAGTGAAGCTAGTGAAGATAGTGGAGAGGAAACCAAAACCCGTGGCGGAACAAGAGAACAACACGCCGAAGCGGGAAAACAAAGCCACAAGAACACAAAAAAGAATAAGTAATACCAATTCGCAATTCGCAATTCGCAATTCGCAATTCGCAATTTGCAATGGGTTAACGCCCTGTTTCTCTACGAGACGCGAACGCTACCGCAATTCAGAAATTCAGATATTATCTGGGTTTAAAGCTTTGCATCTTTTGCCTAATTTTGGAGAATTGGTATAAATTCTTCTGGTTTTAATGGTTGACTTTTAACTGTTAACTGTTGATTGATAAATGTTGCTTTGGGAACGTGCAGCAGCTTTGATATTGACGAATGTGAGAGACTTGGTGTAGCAAGCCTCTCACCTTGTTTTGTTTTAAAATGTGCCGCTATGCAGTCCGCCATCAACTTGTAACATGACTCCATTCACAAAGGAAGCAGCAGGTGAGCAGAGAAAAACCGCAACATTGGCAAATTCTTCTGGTGTACCCATACGTCCTAATGGTATGTTGGCGTTGATTTGCGCGATTTCTGCGGCTTTGGTTTGACCAGTTTTAGCCATGCGAGCGTTAATTAATTCATCTACTCTTTGTGTGTATGTCCATCCTGGTAAAATGCTGTTAACACGGATGCGATCGCTACCTAATTCTTGAGACAAAGTTTTAGTTAATCCAATTACCCCCAGCCTAATAGAGTTCGACAACACGAGATTTTGTACTGGTTGTTTAGTGGAGTTAGAAGTAATAGTTAAAATAGCAGGATTTGCAGATTGTTTAAGGTAAGGTAAAGCACATTTAATCAGGCGCACTGCACTGAGCAACATTAAATTTACTGCTGCTTCCCACATCCCTAAATCAGTATCAGCAAAAGTCCCCGCAGGCGGGCCACCAGCATTAGTCACCAGGATATCTAAGCCACCAAATTTTTCCACGGTAGCATTAATGACTCGTTCAATATCTGCTTGTTGCGTCACATCTGCACGTAAACCTAACACCTCTGCATGAGTTTCGCTGGCTATTTCTTGTGCAGCCTGATTAATTAATTCACTACGCGCACAAATGACAACTTTCGCCCCCTCACGCGCAAATTGCCACGCCGTAGCTTTACCTAAACCTTTACTAGCTGCCGTTACTAATACTACTTTGCCACTAAGTCGCAAATCCATAAATATACCTTTTTAGCACCATACAAATCCTTATGAGGATTTTACAAAACAGTGCTAGGTTCAAAGCATAATTTTACTCAGTAACAAAGATAGATTGGCGTTGCTGATTGAGAATATGAATTGGCTCACGCAAAGGCGCAAAGACGCAAAGGTGCAAAGCAAAACAAGGGTAATTTTGCATTTCATACTTTGATTCAGCAACGCCGAAAAATTTTTCCTAATCCCCAGTCCCCAGTCCCCAGTCCCTAGTCCCCTATTTAGCAACATCTTCAAAATCTGCTACTGCACAAGCAAATTCTCGAAACGCTGTTTTAATCAAATCCTCTTTCATGTTTCGTTCTAAAGCTGTGTCACGAATTAAGTCGGCTAACTCAACAAATAGCAGCGATATCATAAATCTATCCTGCCGGTCGATTTGCTTTAAGCAAGATAAAATGAACTCATACAACTCTGTTTTTCTGGGTTTAGTTTGTTCATCCCAAATTTGTAAGCCAAGGCGAAAAGTTTTTAAACGTATCTCACTAGTAGTGTAAGGTTTATCCTT
The DNA here is from genome assembly GCF_002896875.1 of Nostoc sp. CENA543. Classification (GTDB taxonomy): domain Bacteria; phylum Cyanobacteriota; class Cyanobacteriia; order Cyanobacteriales; family Nostocaceae; genus Trichormus. The sequence goes on along the minus strand of NZ_CP023278.1, from coordinate 1,244,047 downwards.
ATAGCGAATTGATACGCGTTGGGGCATTTCCATAAATTAAGCATATAGATTCACTGTAAAGTCAGTATTCAACTCTATTTTGAATCATCAGGAAAAATATTTGATTTTTAATTAAATATAAAAATTAACGTTCAACTTGATTGATTTCAACTGCTCTACCATCTCCTAAATCACCTTGGGCAAATCCAGTATTTTTAGGTAAATTGATGGCAACATTAGACATTCTACTCATTTCTACTTGCAGATTTTGCAACTGCCCATCTAATAAATGCCCACCAGTTTTTTTATCTTTAGTTATAAAATGAAAGTGATATCCAGTCACATTTACTCCTGCCATATAAGCAGGGAGACGGAAGCCAACTAAAGTTCCATTAACGTTTTTAAATTCAAAAATAGTTTGGGCTTTGACGGCATTGACTAAAGGTGGATAAGGCGGTTTTTGTTTGGGGACACTCCGCACTTTGAGATAAGGAAAATTACCTTGTATTCGCAGCGCATAGGGATAATTTTTTGTAGTTATTTTTTGGTCTAGAGATTGCTGCATTTGCTGATAAGTCATTTGTCCTGGTAGCCGAATTGTAGTTTGGGGTTTAAAAAAAGTTACCACGGCAAAAGGACTTTTCATCTGATTTGAGATGAGAGAAGCAACACCATTAGATTTAATTTGATAAAATTTACCATCTAGGCCAATCATCTCTCCATCTAAAGCGTTGACTGTTCCCAAGCCAAAATCACCATGTTTTTTTAATTCTTGAAAATTAGTATCTCCGTCATAAACACCTGCGGCTAAAGCACTAATTGTAGATGTTTGAAATAAAGTATTGGCGGGGGTTATTTGCTGTGAGTTTCCAGGTAAAACAACACCGACAGTAGTGATAGTTAAACCAGCTATCCAGATATAAGGCTTGAGTTTCATGTAATGAATTTACTTGTGGTGAGAATCACAGAAAATATACAGAATACCGGTGATAAATTCAATTACAAATTGTAAAGTTGAAATTCTCTAGCCACATCTCTAGCAATACTTTGTCGCATATCCCAAGGGAGAAAAACTTCTACTCTTGGTCGCCATGCCCGCAACCGCATAATAACATTGTGATCACCATGTCGATACTGCACACGGTAGTAAGCATCATCAGGGGAACGATGAGCCAGAACTTTTAATAATTGCTCTTGTTGTTCTGGATTGGGTGTATATTTTTTGATGAGATTTTTAGCTTGGGCATAGGCGATCGCTTTAAATGTATCATGGCGAAAGGTGCGGCGAATATAGCGATCGTGATAATCTCGGTCAAAGCGTAGCAACATCAAGCGAGACTGTAAATAAAAATCAAACCCCCAAGCTAAAGACATTTGCATTTCAATTTCATCTGGGGTGGGTAAATTGCGCTGGTGGTAGCGTTGGATGAGATTTTTAGGGATGTCGCGATGTGTCCATTCAATGGGGTTGATATCTTCAATTCTATCGAGGCGGAAGTTATACCACTCCGTCTTTAAATCAGGACTTTCCCCAAAAGCGCACAGATAAACGGCACGCTGAACATAATAAATACACACTGGATAAACTGTACAAAGAAAAATGTTTTTTAACCTCGCACTGTTGTAAGTTATTTGAATAGGCGGTACTGGTGTTTTTGCCCAGAGTCTTTGTAACTCATGTTGCCAATTTTCTATCTCATCTGTTGCTGTGACTACAAAATCTAACTTAAAGAAAAACCGCCGTACACCACAGATTTCTTGCGAAAGATTTTGTGCGATCGCCACTAAGTCCTCTTGATTGAGAAAATTTAATTCATGGGCGTGTAATTTGGTAGTCATCGGGCGCGCCGGGAAATACTTGACGCGGTAATATTTTTGTTGGTGCTTTTCCAACCACCCCAATTCAGCCAGGATATCTAAATCAGCTTGCAAACTGCGACGCGTCACCCCAAACAAGCGTTGTTCTAAAAGTTTCTCTAAATCAGGAACTGGTGTATGTGCTTGCACGGATGCTAACCACTGCGATCGCTCCAGTCCTGTTTTCTGGTTAAACAACCATTCCGCCGTAGTTTTAGCACAGGGACAGCTACGGTTATGCAGTGGCGGCACAGTTTCCCCTTTTGGATGGGTAAGAGTAAAAAAAGTATCACGCCACTGAGCCAAAGAAAAACCATCATCTAAAAGAATACGGTCTTGAGAATCACCGTACAGAGAGCGCAACCACACCCACAAACGCAATGCACGCGGTAAATTTTGCTTAAGCGAACCCCGCGCTAGCCATTGTAATAATTCAACTTGTGGGACATCAGTAAAAATTTGTTCAGACACTGTTTTTAGGGAATTGGGCATTGCGAATTGGGCATGGGGAATGGGGGTCAATATTTCTCCCTTGTCTCCCTCATCTCCCTACCTCCTGACCTATAGCATACGACACTTTGGAAGTGGCATCTTCCAGCAGGGTGTATGATGTATCAATCAAAGGAAAAAACAATGACCATCATTTTAAAAACCCCTTTCCAAACCTCTCCCCTGCAAGGAGAGACGTTTTGAAAGCTTGATTTATCAACAAAATTAGCCATATTTAAGCCCCTCTCCGCGTCGGAGAGGGGTTGGGGAGAGGTTCATCAAGTTCATATTGTTTAATGGTGATTGTTATTTTTGAAGTGTTAATTTAGAGTTTTGAATTTGGAGCAAATTAACATGAGTTCTTACAAAATCGAGTTAAAAGACGGCATTTTAAGGATTGGCTTTGGCGAACCTGCCCAAAATGACCAAATTGTGCGCGATGCGGCTGCAAGGTTAGAGGAGATGACGACATCCGGCGAATTAGCTGGGGGTCAATTACTGAAAATTAACGGGCCGATATCTATACCTGTAGCTTTTGTGTTAGCACATAAACTGGCTCATATCTACGGTGCAGTAGCTTTTTATGATCCCAAATTAGCAAAGTATGTGGTTTCTATTACCCATAATCCTGCGTATAAATTGGGTGATTTAATTGATTAAAGTTTGGTAATCAAAGGTTTATTTGGTACAAGCCAGAATCAATGCTTTGTCATTAATTACATAATGAGTACCTACTATCTCAAGTTACAGGGTGATGTCCTCAAGGTAGGATTTGGTAGTACGCTGGCTACAGGCGATCGCATTGTCCGTGATGTAGCGGCAAAGTTAGATGAGATGATAGCTACAGGAGAATTATCCGGTGGTGAACTCATCAAAATCAATGGACGAGTTTCAGTATTGGTTAGTCAGGTATTAGCAGATAAGTTAGGGAAATTGTATCAGGCGATCGCTCTATTAGATCCCAAAATCGGCGCACCAGGAATAGATAGATATGTCATCACCATTAGCAGACATCCCCAATATCAAGTCGGAGATATTTTGGATGTGGTGCGAGACTCGCAGGCGCAAACTAACCTCAAAGTTGTGTTGTGTGGTTTTGCCAATACCGGAAAGACTTGCTTTCGGGAGGGATTAAAACAAGCACTATTGCAGATTCCCGACGCACCAGAATCATACTTTATTTCCGGCTGTCCCGATGGCGATGGTTCATGGTACAGCGAAACCGCCAGACGTGATCCTGATTTAGCCGCCGAGTTGAAAGCAGAATACAAAGCGGGATTTAGTCCAGAGTTCGCCAAACTGAAGGCGCAGGAAGTTCGAGGTGTGAATACTCCCATATTCGTCTTTGATATTGGGGGAAGAATCTCCGACGCGAACCGCTTGATTATGAAAGAGGCTACCCATGCGGTGATTTTAGTCAAAGATGAGTCTGAGATTGAGCCTTGGGTAAAGTTTTGTGATGAGTTGAGCTTGGAAGTTATTGCGATCGTTTTTAGCGATTATTTTGGGAATAATGACGTTATTAAGTCGGAATTACCGATTTTACGCGGTACAGTTCATAGATTACAACGAGGTGAGGATGTATCGCAGCGTCCAATTATCCAGGCTTTGGCGCGGTTGTTGGTGGGGTTGAGTAGTGATTCACTTTGAAAGTTTCAGGGAGATCAAGTTTGTATGGTAACTAGTTCTAAAGACGTTGCATTACAGGTAATTCAGCAGGCGATCGCAGCTTTAGCAAAATGGTCTGGCTTTACTCATCCTACCTTAGAAAAAGAGTATCCCGAAGTAACTAGAGCAAAGGAAATATTAGGCTGGAAACCTGATACAAATGTTGGAACTTTGCGTTTAGTATTTGACAGTGTAGACTTACCTGATGAACCAAAGAAAGAGAAAATACAACAGAATTATCACCCACTCAAAGTAATTGATAATGACCATCAAGAATATCCAGATATTCCTTATCCTTTGGATTCTGAACCTAGTTCGGAACAACAGAAAGCTTTCCAATTAGAAATTAATCAAGCACTGAGAAATCATCTCCAAGATAACTGGGTAAACCTTTCTTTATTGATGCTGATATTAGAAAAATTTGGTTCATGTCTCAGCTTTGGGCAATCAGATATAGCTTTGGTGGACATAGCCAGAACAACAGCAGCGATCGCAACAGCTTTACTTAACAATCCTGCTGAGGAAATTAGCTTAATTGCTGGCGATTTATCAGGGATTCAAAAATTTATTTATACTATTTCTTCTGATGGTGCTTTAAAATCCCTCAGAGCCAGGAGTTTTTATTTAGAATTGGTCACAGAAGAAGTAGTACAGCAATTACTATCGAGATTAGAGATTCCGCGAACTAATGTAATTTATGCTGGTGGTGGTAACTTATATATTTTGGCATCGGGAACGGAAAACACTAAAAAAGTCGTTCAAAAAGTAAGAGAACAATTTAATACATGGCTGTTAGATGAATTTCAAGGTAAAGTGTTTCTTGCTTTGGATTATTTAAATTTTCCAGTTACAGAAATTGCCAGTGCTGAATTTGCTAATCATTGGTCAAATGCAACCAAAAATCTAGCTCTACATAAATCTCAGAAATTTGCCGACCAAATTAATAAGTTTATTGCGCCAGAGGATAGTCATGAACCATGCAAGGTTTGTCACCGTGATGATGTAGAACCAGAAACATTACAACCTCTTAACAAACATGAGCCAGATTCCGTCTTAGCTTGTGAAATTTGTTGCAGTATGTTTGATTTAGGAAGTAATTTATTTGGAGTGAAAGCAATTGTACGCTCAACTAGTGATAACGTAGATAGTCAATTTTTTCCACTGTCATTTAAACTGCCTGCTATTGATGACTTTCCTGGTGTCAATATTTATTATTACTACTTTAAGAATTGGAAACCAATAGTACCAGAGTCTGATACAGTTCTATTAGTTAATGATTGGAATTTAGATCATTATCAATTCAAGCATTTTAAAAATGTTTCTACCTTGTTATTAGGTAACTATGGCAAGGAAAATAAAACAGACGAAAATAATCAAGAAGAAGCACAAGGCTTTCTGCGTGCTGAAGAAATGGCAGCAAAAGCCCAAGGTATTAATAGAGTCGGCTATTTAAGAATGGATGTAGACCGACTTGGACAAATATTTGCTAAAGGTTTTGGCAAGAATCAAACTTTACCAAAATTGGCTGGAATTTCACGGGAAATGAGCTACTTTTTTAAGGTGTATTTAAATAGTTTGGCAGAGCAAAGAAATGTAAATATTCCCCAAAAAATTACACAATTGTCAGATAAAAATGAGAAATATAATATACTATTTATATATGCTGGTGGTGATGATTTATTCATTAGTGGAGCATGGAATGAAGTAGTAGATTTTGCATTTGATGTTTATCAGTGCTTTCGTGCTTATACTGGCAATAACCCAGATATTACCTTGTCAGGTGGAATTAGTATTAATGATGCCAAGTTCCCTCTTTATCAATCTGCTGAATCTTCAGGTGATGCTGAGAAAGCAGCCAAAAATAATGGTAGAGATCGTTTAGGTTTATTTGGACAAGTTTTTAAATGGGATGAATGGTTAGGAACTGCTAAAGTTACTAATTTTGATGCTGTGAATAAAAATTATAATAATCCCGAAACAAAGAAACCCTCACTGTTAGGTATCCTACCTTTTGTTCAAAAACTAGAACAGCAAAATATTGGGGTTAATTATGCTCGTAACTTTGTACGTAATCTGCTAATCACCGCACAGATACAAGAGCAAGCATTGAAAAAGTTTGAAGAAGATAATAAATCAGAGGAGGCTTTAAGCACTCGCTATTATTTGCATTTACCAAAGATTGCTTATACTTTAGCGAGATTACCCAAGAATGTACTAGACGATAATGATTTTAGGACTTCTTTAAAAAGTCCATATAACGCGCCTTATTTTCGGGCGATCGCAACTTGGATTGAACTCTTAAACCGCTAGTAATTTATATGCCAGAACAAATTAAACCCAAACAATCTTATCCACCAGGAAATTCCAGAACATCAAACCCTCAAACTAATACTAGTACAACACAGAATATTGTTGAGGACATCATCAAAACCATTAATGATTTGACAGATGGTTTGAAAACATACCCTATACGTAACTTAGTTAAACACGCAGAAGAATTTGGCCCCTATCTTAAACAGCAAAGGTTAGAAACTAATCAAGTTCGTAAATTTTTAGATGCTGTAAATCGGTTAAAAGCTGACTTAGCTGAAACAGGTGATTTTGCCAAAATTGAAACAGAAGTAGTTCTGTTGAAACCCAAATTAGCATACGCCGCAGCTAGACAAAGAGCCGCTAAACCATTAGGTGAAGTGATGTCAGCCGCTATTGATAAAGTTCACAGCAAAGAAGATTTTGAACGTCTAGTTCAATTAATTGAATCAATTATTGCTTATCACAAAGCTGAAGGTGGAAAATAATTATGCCAGTATCATACGCACAAAAACCCCTGCTTGGTAAATTAACACTCACCAGCCATCTTTCCGCCGAAACTGGATTACATATTGGTGGTGGTGGCGAAAATTTAGATATCGGTGGATTAGATAAACCTGTAATTCGTGATCCTTTAACTAAATATCCTTATTTACCAGGATCATCAATTAAAGGAAAACTACGTTCTATTTTAGAAAGGTTGTTAAATAAGCCTCTAAATCGTACAGGGGGAAGTGATACTTGGCGTTATGAAAGTGATGATTTAGCTGATGGATTTACCGAAGTAGAGCGCGGACAGTTTGTTGCTTACGAAGGTGCGAGAACCTGTCAAGTTAGCCGCTTATTTGGCTCTACTGGTGGTTCTAAATTTTGGATGCCAATAGAAACTGCTAGAGAAGAAGGATTATTTTCAGACAAAAATCGTACACACACAATTCAAAATCAAAATTGTGTCCAAGTTAGTCGAGGACGTAATGCACCAGCTAGATTAATTATTCGTGATAGTCATTTAGTAACAGAATCAGCAGAGAAGTTAAAGCAAGTTGACACTGGTTTATACATGACCGAGTGGAAATTTGAAAACGGTATTGACAGAGTAACAGCAGCCGCCAACCCCAGACAACTAGAACGTGTCCCAGCAGGGTCAAAATTCAAATTTGAATTAGTTTACACCGTAGAAGATGCCAGCCAAGCTATAGAAGACTTACAAAATATTGCCATAGCTCTCGCCATCCTTGAAGATGACGCACTCGGCGGACATGGTTCAAGAGGTTATGGAAAAGTTAGATTTCAACACTTCAATTTTTCCTATCGCAGCTTGGCACAATACCGCCAAATGACAAATACTCAAGGGACATCAGAGATTCAACCATTTCAACCCATCGCTAACACTCAAGAACTTTTAGAGAACTTCGGAAACTTACGCAACTACATTCAACGATTATTGCCAGGAAACGAATCATGAGTGTTTGGAAATTAGTAAAACTCAACTTTGGCCGAAGTCCGGCGCACTTTGGCGAAGTGGGAATTGGGATGGAAGAAACAAGCGATCGCGTCCGTTCTGATGCTTTGTTTAGTGCTTGGGTAAGTATTTATGCACGGTTGTTTGGTAAAGAACCAGTTGAGGAGTTGTTACAGCAATTCCCCACTAAAGACAAACCGCAACTAGCACCCCCATTCCGTATCAGTTCTACATTTGTTTACAGGGAAGTAGACGGAGGCGATCGCACAATCTACTATCTTCCTCGTCCTCTGAAATTTCCTACTAACTACCCTGATGATGATTTAGCATTTTTTAAAACCTACAAAAAACTCAACTACTTACCGCTAGAAGTGTGGCAGAGGTGGTATCAAGGGGAGGGATTTCAAGAAAGTGATACTCAGGAATTAATTGCTGAAACCAAAGGTAACTCTCAGGGAGACTTAAAAACATTAGGAACTTTTGACTACAAAAAAGCCTTTAAAATTGATAAAGTTCCCAAGATTGCCGTTGATAGAGTCACTAGAGCAACCAACCTTTATCATACTGGCTTTGTACAATTTGCTTGGGAAAAAGAGAAAGCGGGTTTATACTTTCTTCTGCAATTATCTCCAGAAGGTGAAAAATTAGCAGATAAATTGCAAGCAGCATTAAAACTATTAGGAGAAGAAGGAATTGGCGGAGAACGTTCTAGTGGTGCGGGAAGATTTGAAGTTAATTGGTCAGATTTACCTGAAATTTGGAAGCAGATAGTTGACTTTAAAAATGGTAAATACCACAGCATTGTAAGCTTATTTTGGGATTCTGAAATAAAAGCAGATTGCTTAAAAAATGCCAGTTACGAAATACAAGAACGGGGTGGTTGGATAGCCGAAAGTCAACTAAGGCGCAAAATGGTACGAATGTTTGCTGAAGGTTCTGTTTTCCTCTCATCACCACAAGGAATGTTAGCAGATGTGACACCTCAAGAATTTGAAAAACTCAAAAAACATAAAATTTACCGTAGCGGTATTAGTTTAAGTCTGCCAATTAAAGCCAAGGAATAATCAAAATATGGTGGCTTCGCTTCCTTCGCATCTCCAAAAACCTGACTTTTATCAATCAAAAAGAATACAGTTAACCAGTCCTATTCTGCATATTGGTTCATCTGCATCTAGATTGAATCCATTTGAATACGTACAGACAAGTAAAAAAGTCTATCTTCCCAATCAAGAAGCATTAGCCAAGGGTTTATTATCACAGGGTGGCAGCTTTTTTAATGACTACATTCAAGCAATTGAAGAACGTCGAGACATCACCAGTCTTTTAAAGCAAGCCTTTGGTAATGAGTGGTGGAATGCTAAAGATACAAATGATAACCTAATTTTTCCCAAAGAAGCCATCAGCCAAAAGCTAACATCAGATAGAATTACAGATTTACGTCCCATGATTCGCAATGGTATGGGACAATTATTCATCCCTGGTTCTTCAATTAAAGGCGCAATTAGAACAGCCATAGCCTATCATTTACTCAAACACGCTGATCAATATAAAGTCCCTGCGTCTAAACAGTTAAGCGCAATTGAAGAAACTTTGAGACAAAAATTAGGACAACTCAACCCATATCAGCAGAAGTTCTTAGATGATGAGCTATTTATGAACAGCTTATTCTCAGAATTTCAACTCACATATCAACACAGAAACTTTTTCGCTAAAGGGCCAAATGCTGATTTTTTAAGAGCTATTAAAGTTACAGATTCTCAACCATTAATAGAAGATAAAATCACTACAAAAACAGGTAAACAAATACCCGTTAATATTCCTGTAGTAGCAGAAGTAGTTATTTCTAGCAGGTTTCCTGACTACTTAGCCAAGTATAAAGCATCTATCTATGCTGAAATGGTGCGTAATGTCCAAACAGAATTTACCCTGACATTAGATACAGAAATGCTCTCTTGGTTTAAACATCAAAAAGGAATGAGACTACCATTTAACAACCTTGATGAATTAGTACAAATATGTCAAGAGTTTACCCAAGAACAATGGGATTATGAGCATGATTACTGGCAAGATATCAAAAACAATCCCAAAGTATCAGGCAAGAATTTAGATTTTAGTTACATTCGAGAATTTTATGAATCAGAAAAATGTCCCTATAGCCTCAGATTAGGTTGGGGTAGTGGAATGACAGGAACAACTATAGATTTATTGTTTGCAGATGAAATGCGTGAAAAAATCCGTGATACTTGTGGTTTAAAAGCACCTGGATTTGAAGCCCCAAAATCTCGAAGAACAGTAATGAATCCCAATGGTGAAATTAAGTTTGTACCTGGATGGGTTAAATTTAAGAGTTTATCAAAATAATGCTAATTCGTTCTACATGGATACTGAGTGTATCTGAATCAACGATTTTACCTCGTTCCTATAACTTGGAATTAACAAAGCAAATACATCAACAACTAGGCTTAGAAATGGGAGGAGATAAACCTGCTGTTTCTTATTCTGGAATTATTGGTTCATATTCTAAGACAAAAGAATTTTTAACTTTTTATCCAGATGAATTTTATCAATTATCACTTTGTGGATTACAAGATATAGCATCCAAGACAATTTCTCACTTTAATTTTGCTGATTCCTTAGAATTATTTGGAGCTAAATTTAACATCATCAACCGCGAGGATGAAATTACCAGCTATGAAGAACTATACACAACTCTTGTAGGAAATGAGCCAGAACCATCTAGACGCTTTGACTTGCAATTTATCACACCCACAGCTTTTGCTCAAGGTGCAACAAACTTACCTGTACCTGTACCAACTTTAATGTTCCGTAGTTGGTTAGAACGTTGGAATCATTTTGCACCTGTTTATTTAGGAGGTGATGAATTAATAGCTTATCTGAGTAATGCAGTCATGATTAAAAATCATAAGATTCAAACACGAACTTGGCAATTACATAAAGGGTTTGTCAATGGTTTTGTGGGCGATGTGACTTTACAAGTTTTCAACCGTGCTGATCCCTTACTAGCGAATGTCGCTAATTTATTAGTGCAGTACGCGCGGTTTGCTGGTACGGGAATGAAAACCCGCTTGGGTATGGGACAAATGCAACTTACTGACAAGAATTAATTTAATTATGAAAAATCTCAAGGCAATTTCTTTTCTTGGATTTGGTAACTATCAAGAAACAACTTATGTGAACCCATTAGGTACTGACGAGTGTAAGACCCCTTTCTTTCAAGAGGCTTTAGTCCAATTTTATAAGCCTGACACTTGTTATGTTTTGTTAACTAAGACTGTAGAAACAGGTATACCTAGAAATGCAACTGAATCAAATTGGGATGCGCTAAAAAGACGATTGGAAACAAAGGTTAATTTACAACCTGTGTATAACGTGCCGGAAGCACATAGCAATGCAGATATATGGCATTTATTTGAAATGTTAACTAACTGTTTAGAGAAAAATGATCGTGTGATATTTGATATCACACACAGTTTTAGATCCTTGCCTGTATTAGCCTTGATTGCTGTTAGCTATCTGCGAGTGGTGCGACAAGTCACAATTGAGGGTTTGGTTTATGGTGCGTTTGAAGCTGAAAACAAAGAAACTAAAAAATCACCGACATTTGATCTTTTGCCAATGATTAGCTTACTAGATTGGACAACGGCAACTGATCAATTTATAAAAACAGGGAATGGACAAGCTTTAGCTAGCCTGTTGCGTGCTGGTGATAGTGCTGCAAATGAACTAGCAGAAAGTATAGATGGAATCGCTCAAAGTTTACAATTGTTACGTCCAACAGATGTTATGGAAAAAGCTGCTATTTTACCTGAGCGTATCGCTGCTTCTGCTCCTACAATATCTGAATCTGTAATACCATTTGTAAGTTTGTTAGAACGTGTAGAAAAAGATTATGGCAAATTTGGTTTAGTGAATCCAACAAACTACACTACTAATCCTCAAGCATCTTTATTAAAACAACTAGAAATGGTGGAATGGTATATGCAAAAAGGTCAAATAGTTCAAGCATTATCTATGGCACGAGAATGGCTACCTTCTCTATTATGCTATCACTTTCAATTAGACCCTCAAATCGAAAAACCTAATCGTGCTGAAATGGAACTGTTATTGAGTGGGGGAGCAACACCACCTGATGCACAAGGTAATAAATATAAATCACCATTTCTTGAACAGTATAAAACTACTGTGTCAAAAGATAAAAGAAATCAATTATCTAACCTCTGGTCACAAACTTACAAACTAGCTAAATTGCGTAATGATGTATTACACGCAGGCTTTCGTAAAAACCCGCAAAGTTCAGAGTATATTATTGAGCAAACTAAGCAAATAATTGAAGAATTGAAAAATATTGCACAAGCATGGAATTTACAAGATGAAACATTTTAATATTTTAAATTGAACTAGAGATAAAAAATGAGAGCGATCGCACTTCCCAAACCCCCAAATTCCCAGCCTCAAGGAGCGATCGCACTTCCCACACCTCTAAATTCCCAAGCTCAAGAGCGATCGCATCTCCCACACCCCCAAATTTCTAACCTCAAGAGCGATCGCACTTCCCACACCCCCAAATTCCAAACCCAAATAGCGATCGCACGCACCCCCAAATTCCCTTAGAACTTATGCAATTGATATAATATTTTTAAATATCACAAATTCATCAACTCATCATGGACAGTATCACTATTTCTAACCTAGATGAAAATATCAAAAATATCCTGCAACAACAAGCAGAAAAAAATGGTCGTTCTGTAGAAGGAGAAATCAAAGAAATTTTGCGTATTGCTTTAACAGAAAACCAACAACCTTCTATTAATATTGTTACGATGCTAGAAAACCGCTTTGCTCATTTGGGAGAATTTGAAATACCAGAAATCCAACGAGAAGCCATACGCCCCATACCTAAATTTTGAATCATGATTGTTCTTGATACTAATGTATTGTCAGAACTCATGAAACCCCAAGGGTCTATATTAGTTCGTAATTGGGCAGTCCAACAGCCTGTAGAAAGTTTGTTCACTACAACAATTACGCAAGCTGAAATTCTCTATGGGATAACTATTTTACCAGATGGGAAACGTAAATATGAACTCTACCAAGCTGCGACTTTAATGTTTACAGAAGACTTTTTGGGACGCATCTTGCCATTTGATGAATCTGCTGCGATAGCTTTTGCTAATATTTCAGCCCAAAGACGGCTCAGTGGTACTCCTATTTCTCAAGCTGATGCTCAAATCGCCGCTATTTGTTATTCCCATAATGCCGCCATAGCAACTCGTAATGTTAGTGATTTTGTAGGCTGTGAAATTTTTATCATTAATCCTTGGGAGAATAAATCTTCGTAATTAATGACTTTTTATAGATGATGATGTTATGAGAGAAGTTAAGTGATCGCACTTCCCAAACCCCCAAATTCCCAGCCTCAAGAGCGATCGCACACACTTCAAATTCCCAACCTTAAGAGCGATCGCACTCCCCACACCCTCAAATTCCAAACCTCAAGAGCGATCGCACCCCTTCCCATACCCCAAATTCCAAACATATCCAAGCTACTTGAGTCATGACTTTTGGAGATTAACGCGCCAATCTCTACCCTATTTACTCAACTACACCTTTAATCTATATCTTTTGTATCCCAATTTTTTCAGTTTTTAATCCGTATTTGGACATTTAACGTCAAATTGCTGAGTTTCTAAAAAATGTTGAGTTTAGTAACGCAAGGTTGCAGTTCAGAAGGCGAAATTTTGTGTGCTGAACTCAAGTGATGGTGTTCAAGAGGCGATCGCTATATTTTCTTAAGCATGAAGTCTGAGTAATCATGGCTATAATTAAATTATATTTTTCTATCTAGACAGAAAAATATTGTTGCTGAATTTAGATATGATGCACAGCTTGATGAAATTTTTATCCTGACTTCCCCTACATTCCTTTTTTGCTGATCTAAATTCATTCCGACTGGATGCAATACCAAATTTTCCAGGGAGCAATCACTGTGTACTAAAAGTTAAGTAGCGGAAATACTTGGCTTTTAGATATCACTAATTTTTACTCTCCAAACTCTCAGTAAATATTAACTAGCCATGCAACTAACTTATCGCGCTGTTAGGTATGAAGTGAACCCTACAGATGTTAAAGCGACTGCAAGCTTCAGCACAGGTATCTATCGCGGTGTGAAAATAAATATTCCCACTCCTGTGGCAAAACCGCAAACTCATTCTTCCCGCCAACTGAAGTATCGTGGTGTCATCTACACCATCTAATAAAAGAGTGCTGAAGCAAAGACTAGGCAAAAGAAAGGATCTGTAGTTTTGGCATTTTGGCACATATCATACTTTTGAGGTTGGTATTGTGATACTCGCGAATGTCTTTGTGCGACAATACCGACTTGCAGAATCCCTTGGCTAACTACCAAGGGTATTTTTTCTCTCAAACTCAAATTCTCTCTCCACAAAAAAATTACCTCCAATTTAGACACTTGAGGAGGCAATGATCAAAGACATTTAATTGTGGACTAGTCTAGTTACTAATTTATCTGTTCTGTAAAATACATTCCCTCTATCTTTAGAGATAGTGCAGGTTACATTTTTCCGTAATCAAAGGTACTATGCAATAGAAAAGTCTTCTCCTTATACCCTTACACCCGTTTTTCAAGCTAGAACAGGTGAAATAATTAAAGGTTTGTAGTGAGTGAAAACCTGAGTTTTTCAGGTAGGACTAAAGTCCTTACTACGAACTAAATTATATTATTTTGCCCTGTATCGTTAATCACTACATTATTTATGATCTATAGCGTTTCTAAATTCCTATAAATGATCTACAATATCCACATGATTACTTATCCATAACAATATTAAATTATCATAATAAAATTAATTAACTATCTAATCAATACTTTTTTTGGCAAATGTTAACTAATAATAATTTTTGCAGCAAATCAACATATCAATATATAAATATTGCCTTAATGTAAGAAATTTTAAAGACGGGGTTACAATAAGAATGAAGATGCCAATGGTTTCTTAGCAAAACCATGAATGTAAGTTGCTTTCGCCTAATTGCTCCTGTAGTAAGTTGATATGCTGTAGTGGTAGGAAAAGCAGCATATCGGCTTGGGGGGATATCTCGTAAATATTGCTTGAACAAGAGCTAAACACTCTTGCTCATCTAACTTTGGAATCTCAACATTGCACAAAGTTTAAGTGTATTTGTGTCAAGCAACTGCATATTTTTTTTGCCTTGCTAGTTACCTAGCACAGACAATCTCTTGTCAATTATCCCAAAGCCTTGCGAGATTTAACATCCAGAGGAATCAATGACTAACACTAGTTTTACCAAAGCAATAAATACATATAAACCCCTGTCTGAAGAGCCGAATTTATCAGGGAAAGTACAGATAAAAAATGGTAATAAAACCGAATCGTCTAGACAGCGAGAACCTAGAACTGATTTTGCTGCTACCAATGATTCCAATCGTGGTCGAGTTGCGATTTTTATTGATGGAATTAATCTATTTAATGCAGCTTTACAACTTGGTATTGAAATCGACTATCTCAAATTACTCTGTCGTTTAACCGCCGGTTCACGGTTATTGCGAGCATTTTTTTACACCGGAATTGATATTTCCAGACCAACTACTAATCGTCCTCGCAACAACGACAAACAACAGGGTTTTTTATTTTGGATGCGGCGTAATGGTTATCGTGTAGTCACCAAGGAAATTCAGGTGACAGATAACACCAAAAAACCTAATTTAAACGTAGAAATTGCCGTCGATATGATTACCCTAGCTCCCTACTACGATACTGCGGTTTTAGTGAGTGGGGATGGCGATTTAGCTTATGCGGTGAATGCTGTTACTAGTACAGGTGTGCGAGTAGAAGTAGTTAGTTTACGAACCATGACTAACGACTGTTTAATCGATGTGGCTGATTATTTTGTAGACCTCGATAGCATTAAACACCATATTCAAAAGGATTCCCATTTAGGGTATAGCTATCGCACTATGTCTCATTCCAGTTTGTAGAACCATCGCATATTGTTAACAGTTGACTGTGGATACCAATTCAATCTGAAGTTACACATATCTCGATCTCCCTAAATCCCGATTTTTAAAGGGGGACGTTGATTCCTGTTCCCCCCTTTTTAAGTTAGGGGGGATTTGAATATACTTAAAATCAGAGCGAAACACTTTTCAAACACCCTCTAAAATCCAAAATCCGAAATCTAAAATCTAAAATTGGTTGACTGTAGTAGAATAACAAGCCAAGCCATAAGTCTGCGTATTTTAACAAAATGGATATTTTAATTGTTGAGGATGAATCAGAAATTGCTCAGTTAATCCAACATTCCCTAGAAAAAGAGGGATTTACCTGTCGTACTAGTCGGGATGGAATCAATGCTTTGCGCCTATTTCAAGAACAACCACCAGATTTAATTATCTTAGATTTAATGATTCCTGGCTTGGATGGCTTGGAGGTGTGCGCGAGAATTCGTCAAAAACCTGGCGCAAAAGACCCTTATATTTTGATGCTGACAGCTAAGGGAGAAGAAATAGACAGGGTAATTGGTTTATCTACAGGGGCTGATGACTATATGGTAAAACCCTTTAGCCCTAGAGAGTTAGTAGCTAGAGTCAGGGCTTTGCTTAGGCGGAGTTTACGTCAAGGCGGACAAAGCCAAGTCAATCGTACCCAACACTTTATAGTAGATGTAGACCAACGTACAGCCAGCCGCCAAATGAATTCCGAAGCACCGGAGACGCTAGATTTAACGACTCTAGAATTTAACTTATTAAGCACCTTTGTCGGTAATCCTGGTAGAGTTTGGAATCGTACCCAACTAATTGACAAACTGTGGGGAGATAATTTTTTTGGTGATGAAAGGGTTGTAGATACTCATGTGGCGCGGTTGAGGAAAAAAATTGAACCAGATCCGGCTAATCCTACTTTTATTAAAACTGTGGTTGGGGTTGGTTATAAGTTTGAAGATAATGTCAGTAGTCAATAGTCAATAGTCAATAGTCATTAGTCATTAGTCATTAGTCATTAGTCAGTAGTGCTGTTAGTGGTAGCGCGGCGTTTAGCCGGTGCAATTAATCTTACTTTTTACTCAGCACTCTTTTATTTATTAGTTATGAGTCAGTTTTAACTACATGAAATCTTTACCTTTAGCATCGCGCTTGTTTGTTTCCCACTTGGTGGTGATGATAGTGGGGTTAATTAGTCTTGTGATTATTAGTAAGGTTTCTTCCCCTCGGTTTTTTATTCTGCATTTAGAAAGATTAGAAAGTAGGGGATTCAATATATTTCATAGTCGTACAGAGTTAGTACAGGGGTTTGAAATTGCTTGGCGGCGTAGCACTTTGTGGTCGGTGTTGGTGGGTGGGAGTGCGGCGGGAGGTTTGAGTTATTGGGTTTCTCAGCGCATTATGCAGCGATTAACGGAGATGGAACAAATTACCCAACAGTTTGCTGCTGGTCATTTGGAAGCACGATTACCTTTATCTGACATTCCTGAACTTAATCGACTGGGTACTAGTTTTAATCGTATGGCTGATAGTTTGGAGGGAGTAGAAATACGGCGACGAGAATTAATTGGTGATATGACTCATGAACTGCGGACACCTTTAACTGTGGTACGCGGTTACTTGGAAGAATTGGCAGATGGAGCAATGGAAGCGTCTCCAGAGGTTTATCGGCGTTTAGTGAGGGAAACTAGACGTTTAGAGCGTTTGGTCAATGATTTGCAAGAGCTTTCTAAGGCGGAGGCTGGTTATTTGCCAATTAATATTCAAACTGTGGATTTATATTCTTTATTGGAGTCATTGGTAGAAAAATTTACTGATCAGTTAATGGAAGATGGCCCGGTAATCGCTTCCGAATTACCCTCTCAGTTACCACTGGTGTTAGCTGATATCGATCGCACTGAACAGATTTTAGTCAACCTGCTGGGTAATGCAGTCCGTTATACATCCACTGGCTCAATTACTCTCCGGGCTTGGACGGAGACTGGTAAAATATGGATAGCAGTCGTTGATACAGGCATCGGTATTGCTAGTGAAGATTTACCTCATGTGTTTGAACGTTTTTGGCGAGCTGATCAATCACGCGATCGCCATTCTGGGGGAACAGGTATTGGCTTAACTATTACTAAGCGTTTGGTTGAGTTACAAGGTGGTCAAATTCAAGTAGAAAGTGAACTAGGAATAGGTACTACTTTTAGATTTTGTCTACCTTTGGCATAGATACAAACAATTGTCATAATCTGGATGTATCCGCGTCACATACACCTGTTAGTTTAGAAATATCAAGATACTTTACTTAAGACTAGAGGATCATTCGCCTTCTATGTCTACCCTGATTTTAGCTACATTATTAGTCAGTTTAATTACTGCCTCTGGTTACGCTGCGATCGCCTACTTGTTTCCTCAAAATAATTCCCAAGACTAAAAGCATTTTGTAATTTTAACAATGGTGCGTTAAGTTCTCCCTAACGCACTTCATTTAATTAACATAGCTACTAATACCAATTCGCAGTTCGCAGTTCGCAATTCGCAATGCTTCTCTACGAGACGCTACGCGAACGCTAACGCAATGGATTAACGTCCCGCTACGCTTTAAGCGCAGCTATGCCGCAGGCTTTACGCAATTAAGAAAGTCAGATAAAATCTGGGTTTCAAGCTTTGCATCTGTTGCTTAGGGACTTCCAGAAAATAAATTATCCAATTTCCCAGAGAGAATATTTTGATTTTCCCCCTGCTCACCACAGCCATTGTATATTTTTTTAGTTGGAAGTCCCTTAATTTTGGAGAATTAGTATAACTAGCGTCGCAAATAGCTAAAACTGGGGTTTGGCCTGCCCACAAAACAGGAACGATTAAAGTTATATTTTTTGATCACTGCTAGAGACTGTTCGGCTTCTGCTTGATTATTGTTGAAATCAAACATCAAGTGATTACCATCGACAATTTTCCAGCGATTATTAATTTTACTAACAGTTGTAGTTCCTGGATTAAAAGCAACACAATCTTCACCAGCGATCGCACCAGATGGAGCAGAATTATTTGTCAATAGATACTGAAATGAAGGCTGTGGTCTGCCAACAAAGCAGGATTTATTCATTTTATACTGTCTGATAGTTCGGAAAGCTTTGATGGCTTCATTTTTTTGGCTACCAAAGTCGAACATCCAGTGATTGCCACCTTCAACTATTTTCCAGCTACCATTAACTTGTTTGACAGTAATATTATTCGGGTTAAAAGCAATACAATCTTCTTGGATTTGTGAAGTTTTCTGTGATACCAAAACAGAATTAGACCGGTAAGTTTTATTGAGTCTTCTATCTTTTAAAACAATATAGACAGAGTTGGGAGGTGTTTTTCCTGTTTCCACGGCGAACCAAAGGCTATTTAGGTCTTTGGGAGATGAAAACCCACAAAAACCATAAATAGGTTGATTTGTTTGAGCATCAAAAATATCTACCCAAGTCCTAGAAGAATTATTATTTTTCCCACAAGGCGGTAAATCTGGAGCTTTTTGAAATAGTTCTGGGCTGATTTCATTCCAGTTAGATACTCCTAATCTATATCTTTGAAAGCTCACACCATTGGTAGTTTCTGGTTGCGAACCCTGAAAAACTAGTAATGGATTCGGTACATTCAATGCTATTTGATTATAATTTCTCTCAACTGTGGTATTACTCCTCAATTGTCCCACTGTTGACGTTTGGACAGCAGCAGAGACACTACCCAAACTAGATAACATCCATCCTACTGTCAATAAACTGGAAAACTGGACATAGTATTTACTTTTCATATTTGCGTAAGCTCCAAACAGTAAATTTATCTATCAATTCATCAACAACTTGACTTAAGGATAGATATGTTTGAAGACCAAACTTTATGCAAGAATCATCTATACTAATCAGCCTGAATTTTTTACCTTAACTGATGTAGCTTGGGAATCTAGAGAGGAAAAACCAGAATCAGGATAGCAAGATGTCGCTAGCCAAGAATTAAAAGTATTTCCGCCTCCACAAGCAAACGTCAACATCTCATGAGATTGCTGTATGACTCAAACCACATCAACAACATCTGTAAACAAGCCAGCTAAGAAAAAATTGACGGGATTACCCAAAGATTCCCTAATTTCTCTTCATGTAGTCACGATCGCAGCTTGGTTTGGTGTAGCGTTAGCAATGATGTTAATGGCATTGGCTAACCTTCAGACTACCAATGGAGATGAACTGTATGCAATCAATGCAATGGTAAAGTTTCTAGATGATTTTGTTGTAATTCCAATGGCGATCGCATCTGTACTGACAGGGACATTACTTTGCTGGCTAACAGTCTGGGGATTTTTTAAGTTTTACTGGGTAATCACCAAATGGATTGCAACCACGACGTTAATTATTTTTGGGACATTTTGGTTAGGCCCCTGGACAAATTCCATGACTGCGATCGCAGATATAGAAAGAGCCAAAGCTTTAAACAATCCCTTATTTATGTTTGATATTCACGGCGTGATTATTGGCGGAGGTATTCAGTTAATTTGCTTATCAGCAATTATTGCTATTTCCATCATCAAGCCTTGGGGAAGAAGGGTAAATAGTCAATAGTCAATAGTCAATAGTCATTAGTCATTAGTCATTAGTTATTAGGCATTAGGGAACAGGGAACAGGGAACAGTAACCAAGTGGCTATTAACTGATAACCCCAATCCCCAATCCCCAGTCCCCAGTCCCCAATCCCCAATCCTAAATGCTAGCTGAATCATCCTCCGGTAAGATTTGATTAATACCAATTACCCAAGGCATACCTTGATTGACTGGAGAACTAATACTGATTTTGGCATGGTTTGCAAATAACTTTAATTTGCTAGCCAGGTAAGGCACATTCATCATTACATTCTGATAACTTTCAATATCATGACACACCATAATTAACATCAGAATGCCACTATTAACTTTAAAATACCAGT
Source organism: Nostoc sp. CENA543 (assembly GCF_002896875.1). Taxonomy (GTDB): domain Bacteria; phylum Cyanobacteriota; class Cyanobacteriia; order Cyanobacteriales; family Nostocaceae; genus Trichormus. Next base: position 1,223,290 of record NZ_CP023278.1, on the reverse strand, counting down.
GACAGCTTGAGAGCAAAATACGTACTTTATGCCTACAAGCTAAATAGAATTTTGTTTTCGTTACCTCTTCTAATTGACTGAGTAATATTTCACTAATCAGAGTAGTTTTATGTGTGGGCAAATCGTCGGGAGATAGATATGGTTGCTTCATAGATTTTCGCCCTAATTGTCAAGATTGATCAACTGATGTAACCTCAGACATCTTTATTCCATTGTCAGTTACATCGGGTAGAAACATAACCTCTAGTAATGCCCGTTCACTCCCTTACAACTGTTTATATATTTGAGTTGGGCTATTCTCTCATTTTCCTTAGATTTCTTTAGTAATTATGCTACAAAAGTAAATATTAGTTAGTTTTTCGTGATATCTATTTCATTCACGATTTGGAATAATCCAAGCGATCCAAATCTCAAAGCCATAGCCTGATTGCCTTTGGTCGATACGCTTGCCAATCACCTTAATTTCTTGATTAACAAAAGGCAACAATAATTCCTCTTCTCTTTGAGTGACATAAACACTCAAATTTTCTTGACTTGTTTCTAATCTCAAAGGCATATCTCTTGTATTTGGGCCTAGCCTGACTGTAGAGGTTCGCAAAATTCCTGTAAGGGTGATTTCAGTATTGGGATGTTCTTTATAAAAGGATTTATCAGCAAAAATCTTTAAAGGCAGTGTATTTCCTTGCATAATAGGTGACTGGACGATGGGGGCGAATAATGGAGAAGATTGGCTCACTCCATCTAATTGACAACCTAACGTCATATTCAAGAAGATAACCAGAATCCAACTGATATAAAGAATGTTGTATTTCAATTTAATGTTAGGTGCTATTTCTACTCCAGTTAATTTGACAATATACTTCAAAATTTGAATTTAAGTTATCGAGTCATGAATAGTAGGTGATGGTGATAATTACGCCGACATTTCTGATATTACGTAAGAAATACTTAAGGCAATCATTGTCAAAACTACAGGTATTATCGTAGTAGCTTCTATTTTTTTTGTCTTGACTACTTCTATCAAAGAAATAGGAACAATTAACGGCCAAAAAATTGTGGTTATCAAAAACATCACAAAAGATAGAAATTTATCTTCAGGGGAAGAATGAGGGTGACGCAAAGCAAAGCGCAGCCAGTTAGCGAAAAAGTAACAACTCATCAATACATAGCTGATTATTAAGGCTAATTGTATTTGGTGCATGGTTATCACTCCTGAAGCTTTAGTATATTGCTTACAATAACTGGTATAGTTTAAGTAGACAATGTATTTAATAGAAAAATCACAAGGATTTAAAAGCAGTATTTATCTTTATTGACAAACAAATAGATTGATATAAATGTTCTGTGTGGGAGTCAGATAAATCCTCAGCAAATTCCGAAAGCATCAAAAGCTGTAATTATACTTAATTTTAAGTATAAAAATCATTGTCAAATATAGGAATCAGATTTGATTGAGAGAAAGAATACAAGTATATGTAGTATATGTGTGCTGTGTTAAGCGTCAGCCGTAACGCATCTAAAGCTTGATACTGCCACACCACTAAGCATCTAAGTATTCTGTTTTAAAAGTCCCTGGTGATATATCAAATACTTGTAGCTAACCAGTTTTCAAACATCCTCTAAAATAATTTCTAAACACAACAACACCCAACCATCTACTTGTTCTAACTACTTCCTTTCCTGGTTGAGCTTAGGTGGGGATATAGACTGTTTCACTTTTATCAATGAGAGGTGAAAAGCAGTTACATAGCCCCCATTTTTGGATACTTGGGGAAGTATTAACTTTCGCGTTGGGTGTTGTCGGTTGTTAACGAGACAGATATAAAAATCAACAGCGTCTTTACCTCTTTTACTAACTCTACTCTAGCTGTTAAATCTGCCAGGGAAGCTTTGTAGCTTCAATTAATAGATTAGCATTAATAAATTATCTAGAATATTTCTGTTATTAAACTTTACTATTTACTATTTGTTTGAGCATTATCTAATGACCAAGTAATTGTCAATAATTAAATACTATTTCAACACAACAACACCCAACCATCTACTTGTTCTAACTACTTCCTCTCATTGGTAATCTTAACCAGGGATATAATCTGTTTCATCTTTTCCATTAAGAATGAAATCAGTTAAATTGCCCCCATTGGTGAATAATTGAGGAAATATCAACTTTCGCGTTGGGTGTTGTCGGTTGTTAACGAGACAGATATGAAATGAAACAGCGTTTTTACCTCTTTTACTAACTACACTCTAGCTGTTAAATCTGCCAGGGAAGCTTTGTAGCTTCAATTAATAGATTAACACTTCTAGAAGAGGATGGAATTAACCGCAAACAAACTTTACTCTTGCTGTTAATTTAATCATGCCTTAAAGACTAGAAAGCTTTATGATATATCAATTTGAGATATCAAGCACCATATTTTTGCTAATTAGTAAACACTTGTTATGAATTAAAGTTTTGTAAAGGATATTGTTACGGTTGAGGCTGAATAAAAACAGGGCTAAATCCCTGACTACAAGCAAGTTAGCCAGATCATAATTCCTGTGGAATAGAGCGAATGGGATTTAAATCAGTCTCTAATTTGGTCTTGAGCTTGACCGGAATCTCAATCCAGAATTCTGTACCTTTGTTTATTTCTGATACACATTCCATCACTCCGCCATGATTGTTGACCACTATCTGATAACTAATTGCCAATCCTAAGCCTGTTCCTTTGCCTACAGACTTAGTAGTAAAAAATGGGTCAAAAATGCGATTTTTTATCTCTATTGTCATGCCTGGGCCATTATCAGCAATGCGAATGAGAACATGGGATGTGTCTGGAGAAATTTGCGTGCAAACATAAATTTTAGGTGTATCTGGATGCTCTGCCGCATATTCTTCTAGAGCATCAATGGCATTAGCAAATATATTCATGAATACTTGATTCATCTGACCGGCATAGCATTCTACCAGTGGTAATTCACTATAATCTTTAATAACTTCAATCTCAGAGTTATACAGATGGGATTTGAGTCGATGCTGTAAGATTAATAAAGTGCTATTTATCCCTTCATGAATATCAACTGACTTACGCTCTGCTTCATCTAAACGAGAAAAATTCCGTAATGATAAAATTATGGAACGAATGCGATCTGCACCCGATTGCATAGAAGCTAGAATTTTGGGTAAATCTTCCACTAAAAAATCTAAATCTATATCTTCAAGGGATTGGGTAATTTGGCTGTGGGGCTGGGGATGGTATTTTTGATAAAGGGAGATCAGTTCTAGTAATTGTTGAGCGTAGTCGCTAGCATGGCAGAGGTTGCCGTGAATAAAGTTGATAGGATTGTTAATTTCGTGAGCAATACCTGCTACTAACTGTCCTAAGCTGGACATTTTCTCATGTTGAATTAATTTTGTTTGGGCATCTTGTAGGTCAAATAAAGCTTTTTCTAAATGTATGGCTTGAGCTTTTGCGGCGGCTTCGGCTTGACAAGTTTTGTGGTAGAGTTGGGCTTGTGAAATAGCGATCGCAGCTTGGTCTGCTAGCTGTTGTAATAAATTTATTTCTGCCTCTTGCCAATATCTTGGTGCGTCACATTGATGAGCAATGAGTAATCCCCAAGGCTGTTGACTCATATTAATAGGAACAATCAAATTTGATTTGATTTGTAAACTCTGTAAAAACTCACGGTGACAATCACTTAAAGAATCTGTAGCTATATTATTGATGACTCTGACCCTACCACGAAAAAAAAGACGCGCATATTCATCAGGAAAACATCCCGATGGCATTTTCATCCCTAAAACGGAATCCCAATTACCATGAACTTCCTCTACAATCACCTCGCCATTCGATTCTCCCATCAGTTGGTAAATTAATACTCGGTCTGAATTGAGGAGGAAACGCACTTCTGAAACTATAGTCTTGAGAGTAGTGGGTAAATCCAAGCTACGGCGGATTTGTTCTGTAACTTGCTTAATCACTTTGGTGATGAGATAAGATTTCTCTAACTCAGCCGTTTGTTCTTTAACCCGGCATTCTAAATCCAAGTTCAATAACTCTAGCTGTTGGTGTGTATATAGTTGTTGAATCGCTACAGCAAAATCTGAAGCCAAACTTTTTCCTAAAGCAATTTCGGCCGCACTCCATTGGGGTGCTTGACCTTTTCTCAATTCACGCCAGACTTCAAAAGATAGCTGTGGTAGTTTTTGACGTTGATTTTGCTCACATCTTCCCGCCCAGAGAATTTCTGTCTCCCATTCGGGGCGAAAAATACTGATAACTCCGATAAATCGTTGGCGATAGTGGAGTGGTATGACCAATAGACCGCGAATAGTAGTAGACTGAAACGCAAAAGCTAAAATTGGTAACTTTGTTTCTTGGTAGAGATCAGAAATTACCCAAACATGATCCGGTTTCGACTCAGCCATCCAGGTAATCCACATCGGATGCTGTTCAATCAAACTGTTGTTCAACTCTTGGGGTAGATTTGGTTGTTCCCCGTAAGTATATAGTTCTTGAGTTTTTTCTAGATAAAGTCTGCCACCTGTACCCCCTAAAGCCTGAATGGTTGCTTTTAGGGCTGCTTGCAATTCAATGTTGGGCTGCTTGTGTAAGAGGCTACTAATGTGGTTAATTACTGTTTCTCGGTGTTGCTGGGCGCGAGTGGCAGCCAGAAGTAGGCTTTGGGCGATCGCAATTGTTAGTTGGTCAGCAATTTGCTGAACTAATTTCAGTTCTGGAGTAGAAATATGACGTGGTTGACTGTGATGGGATACTAGCAATCCCCAGAGTTTCTGTTGGTTAGATGGTTCTTGCAGATCAGATAAAACAATTGGAATGACTAAAGAAGACTGCACACCCATCGCTTGCAAGTATTTTATATGACACTGGTCTACTGAGCGATAGTAGATATTTTCACCCAGTAAAGTTTGCGATTGATCTGGTGAGTTCAGTAATGATAGCCCAATTTTACCGGTGGAAACATCAACAATTGTGCGTTGTCTTGCCCAGAGAAACATCTGTTTGGCTTCTTGAGGGATATCATCGGCCGGAAAATGTAAACCCAATAGAGATGGTAAATTTTGGGACAATAAAGATTCTGTTATGACTTCACCGCTACCATCAGCATCAAACCGATAGACCATAACTCGGTCTGTACCTAACAACTCGCGGACTTCTTCCACTGCGGCTGTTAAGATTTCGTTAAGTTCTAGCGATCGCCTAATGCGGTTAGTAATCCTATGCAGTAAACTCTCTTGCTCAAAAATTGGTGGCAAACTATGGGGTTTATCCGTAAATTCCATTAAATGTTATACCTAAACAAGATTTACTTTTCGCAACACTTTCCCCAATGTAAAATTAGGAGATGTTTACCCTACTTCTGCATGGAGATGAGTGGTGAATAATTTATTAATAATCATATTGATTTTACTCGTTGATGATTTTTATGAATTCGGTGAAAATATCTAATTTAGATAACCTAAAATCTGGATAATTACCAAAATTGAAAATTTAGCAGACAACCCGGAATATGGAGTTAATACAATCCTCACACTTCCTTCATTGATGAAGAGTTAAACTCTACTTTTGCCTATGATTGAATATATTTAAGATTAATATTTATTCTGAAATAGACAGAAATTATTCTTTGTTGAAAAATTGCGAATATTGGCAAAAGTTTGAGATCAATTATTCATATCCTCACTAGTTTGTGACAAAGATGAAAAAACTAGGAGGATATAATAATTTAGCTGGCAAGTGAGCAGTAGCTATTTAGTGATGATCTATCACATAACCATGAGAATATGCACCTTTTTTTGCAGATGATAAAGGCTCATAAGTATTGTTTTATAGACATTCTGCCTGCCCATTTTAAGTTATTTAAATGTCAAACAACTTATTAATGGTTGTTTTTACTTATACTAATTTCCTCACGATCAATCATTAGGTTAATGAGCATTTAAGTTAGATAAATTTCAAGCTAAAGCCATGACTAAAAGTAAATTAGTCTCAAAAAACAATGACTATTCGCTTAGTAATTAGCTGCTGCACATTGAATTTATTGCTATCAATGGGGCTGCTTTGATTTTAAACTTTGTACTCTTGAGGACAAATTTTTGGAGATATAGCATTACTTAGCTGGAGATTGCGGATTTCTTCCCGTACACTCATGAGAACTTTACCTAGATGGTTGTGACCAGTTTTATCTACACCACAACCCCAAAAATAATCAGTGGGGGAATTTTCTACTAAGATTTCATTCCCTGTACTTAAGAGTGTGGCTTGAATGTCAAGATGGGTGAGAAACTTTTTCAATATAGCTTCTCGCATGACTGAGATTTTGACTAAATCCCAATCGGAACGCAGTCTGCGGCTAGTACATCGTCCTAACGCTGCGGCTTCTTCTGGAGTTTTAGCCGCACGGATGACGGGAATAATTACCGCATCCACACTCCCGACAAACTTTTGTGCTTGATAGTAATGCTCTACTGTTGACCAGTAAGTACCTTGAATTTCAATACCGTGGGTAGAAAAGTTAGAAAAACAACCAAAAGGTTGCCAAACTTTATAAAAGTAAATGGTCATTTGAAAATTTTTCTTTTATATCAGATATCAATTTCTATAATGCCTTCATATGTCAACTGTCAGTGATCTACTTGAGACTGAAAGCTATTATTTGCCTAACGATAGAAGCGATCGCAGACTGCGTAATTATATTGTGGGGTAAAGGTCTGTGGAATCGAAAATGGCAACCGATAGTCAAATTTTCCCTAAGCGTCTACCCCTGATCTGGGCTGGAATTGTTCTAGGTTTGGGTTTGGGCGGCTTTGTTGACGGAATCCTGTTACATCAAATACTCCAGTGGCATCATATGTTAAGTAGTGTTCGCCCTTTGACTACTAATCCTAATTTTGATTTAAATATGGTGTGGGATGGGTTGTTTCACGCACTAGATTGGGTATTGACCGTCATAGGTGTAGGCTTATTATGGCGTGCGGGAGGACGGGCTGATGTTGTTTGGTCATCATCTACTTTTGGGGGTTCTTTGCTGATCGGTGCTGGGTTGTTTAACTTAGTCGAAGGGGTAATTGATCATCAAATTTTGGGTATTCATCATGTGAAACCAGGAACAAATCAATTAGCCTGGGACTTGGGGTTTTTAGCTTTGGGTGCGTTGTTGGTTGTGGGCGGATGGATTGTATTAGAAAAAGGCAAACTTGAATCAAGTGAGCGTGGATATTGCCAGCGTACCTGAGTGGGCCAGAAAATAAGTATCATTAATTACTATCTATTCAATTTTTCATTCTCTATTCCCTACAATATTTTCAGGGGTAAACCATCTTGAAACACTAACAATTCTCCTGGTTGAATTGGTGTCCAGACTTCATTATCAGTTAGGGGAGTAGTGGCGATGACGGCGACGCGATCGCTGGGTGTAGTTAACTCCCGAAAATCTACTGTCATATCTTGGTCTATCAAGTGAGCTGCTGCAAAGGGTGCTTGACGAACTATGTAACTCAGTTTTGTAGAACAGTGCGTAAAAAAATGTTCTCCGTCTGAGAGTAAGTAATTAAAAATACCTTTAGCTGCTAATTCGGCTGTGACTGATTGCAGAACAGGATATAGTTTCTCTAAAGGGGGTTTACCTTGAGGAAAACTTTGTCTGATAGTTTCGAGAATTACACAAAAAGCTTTTTCACTGTCAGTATTACCTACAGCTTGATAAAAACCTTGCGGTTCAGGTTCAAAATCAGGCAAATTACCATTGTGAGCAAACACCCAATATCTCCCCCACAGTTCCCGGCGAAACGGATGACAGTTTTGTAAAGCGACTTCTCCTTGGGTAGCCTTGCGAATATGAGCAATTACATGGGTAGAGTGGATGGGATAGCGTCTCACTAAATCTGCGATTGGCGAATTAATCGAAGGTTTAGCATCTAAAAATATTCGACATCCTTTTCCCTCAAAGAAAGCAATCCCCCAACCATCACTATGATCATCCGTTTTTCCTCCTCGCGCTGAAAAGCCTTCAAAAGAAAAGCAGATATCCGTCGGCACATTGCAATTCATTCCTAATAGTTGACACATTGATCAGCAGTAATTTCTGGAATTGTTGATTTGTCCTTCAAAATCAAGATACTTCAGAATGCTGACACTATTTTGGTGCGATCGCTGCATTTTCAGAAAATAGCTGTTGCTAAGGCTGAGGATCAGCAATCATACTTATCCGACCACAATGCTGATAGTTAGGCTGTAAAATGATTTGAGGTTTTTTCTGATCTTCAATCTGCTAATTTTGATCCCTCAGCTATTTATATAAGGAACTCTACTTAATAAATTATTGGCTTCATATAACTTCATGCTATTTTTAAGTGTTTACACTGAAGAAATTACCTGAGAAAACAATAATGATAAAAACAGTTATGGAACTAATAGAAATGTTACATAACTATAGAATACGGGTTTTGCAATTACATTTAAATAAATTTAAACAATCATGAATACTTGCCCTTGCTGCTCTCATCGGCTTTTACGCCATGTTCGTAGCCATGCAGTTTATTTTTTTTGTCGTCAATGTTGGCAGGAAATGCCCCTTTTACAACAGACAAAAAATCATCATTTTTCATCAATTTTGGTTTATCAGCAACAGGCATCTTATACAAAGGTTTGAACCTCAAGAATTATAAGGGTGTAGGGGTTTAGGGGTGTAAGGGTTTAGGGGTGTAGGGGATAAAATTGTTTCTTTTATCGGAAAAAGTTAGGTTTAAAACCGGACTTGCGTCCAAAAATCCTTATCTCATAAGGTAGGTAGAAACCCCACCCCTTGTAGGTGGCTGTCTTCAATTTTGAATTTTGAATTTTGAATTTTGAATTTTGAATTGATTCAGGTCAGAGGTAAGGTAATGATAAATTCTGTTCCTTGACCTAATTGAGAATTTACACTTAACGTGCCATTGTGCTTTTCTACGATAATTTGACGAGCGATCGCTAATCCCAAACCTGTACCTTTACCTACGGATTTTGTCGTAAATAGATGGTCAAATATTTTCTGTTTGACTGATTCACTCATCCCCACGCCATTATCTAAAATGGCAATTTTCACAGATTTATTTTCTACAGCAGTTTTAATCAAAATCCGGTTGGGATTAGCTTTAATTTCCTCTTGGGTGCGTTGCTGATTAGATTCTTCTAAAGCATCAATGGCATTAGCTAAAATATTCATAAATACCTGATTCAATTGACCAGGAAAACATTCAATTCGTGGTAATTCTCCATATTCAGTCATAACGTCAATGGCTGGACGCTGATCATTCGCCTTGAGACGATGTTTCAAAATTAAAACGGTGCTATCAATGCCTTGATGAATATCAAACGGTACTTTGTAATCTCTATCAGCACGGGAGAATGTGCGAAGACTGGTGCTGATATTTTTCAAGCGATCGCAAGCCATTGTCATGGAATCAATCATTTTGGGTAAATCTTCCAAGCTATATTCCAAGTCAATGGCTTCGGCATGATCGAGAATTTCTGCATTCTCCTCAGTGAGATTTTCTTGATATAATCTCAAATGTTCAATTAAGTCAGCAATTGTGGGTTGGGCTTGTTTGAGCGTGGCAGCAATAAAACCCAAGGGATTATTCATTTCGTGAGCCACACCAGCGACTAAATTACCCAAAGCAGACATTTTTTCACTTTGGATAATTTGTAATTGGGCGTTTTGCAGATTAGCTAAGGCTTGCTCTAAATCTTGAGATTTTTGTTGTAAAGCCAGTTCGGCTTGTTTGCGATCGCTAATATCTCGCATTACAGCTACTGCACCAATTCTGTTACCCGCAGCATCAATGATGGCTTGTCCACTAGCTAACAGGATTCTCTGTAAACCATGCTTTGGTGCAATCACCATTTCGGCGTTTTCGACTATTTCTCCTTGAAAAGCGCGAAATAAAGGTATTTCTGTGGTTGATAGTTTGGTTTGACCATCTGCCTGATAAAGATCAAAATGTTCAGCCCATTGTTCTGGTGTGATTGCTTCTATCGGTAAGCCGTGAAACTCACGAGTTGCTTTATTAAAGAGAATTAATTTACCACTAGCATCACAGACAACAATGCCATCAGTAATATTGTCAATGATCGCATTTAAAAATTCTCGTTCTTTGGCTAAAGAAGCTTCTACTTGTTTGCGATCGCTAATATCAATTACTACCCCATCCCAAAGAATCGCGCCATCGGGTTGTTTTTCTGGCCTAGCCGCAGATTGAATCCATTTGACAGTGCCTGAAGGGAGGACAATCCGCCATTCTTGCTCAAATGGTGTGAGTGTTTGAGCAGAATGGAGAATTGCTTGTTCAATAGCTGGGTGATCATCAGGATGGTGTAAAGCATAAAGATTAAACTTCCCTGCCATCACTAATTCTGGCTCGACACCATACAAATCTAAACAGCCAGAACTCGCGTAGGGTGTTGAGACTAAACCATCTGCACCCAAACGAAATTGATACACCATCCCCGGAATATTATTGGCTAAATTTTGGAAGCGAGTTTCATTGGCTTGCAATTGCGCCAGAGAATGTGACAGTTGTTGGGCATAATTTTGGTAATTTTGATAGAGTCGGGCATTTTGTAGAGAAATAGCCGCTTGTGTACATAATAGATTCAGCAGTTCGACGCGATCGCTAGTAAACGCACCTGTAGCTAAGTTGTTTTCCAAATACAACACACCCAACAGTTTACCTTGATGGAGAATTGGCATACATAGCAAACTCTTGGGTTGATGTTTTAAGACATAGGAATCGGCTAAAAATGAGGGATGTGACCTAGCATCTATGACTACATTGGGCTGTAAAGTCCGTTTAACAACGTTGATTAAACTGATAGGTACTTCTTCACTTGCGGATAATGGCTGGGACTGTAAAACAATGGAGTATTGTGTCACATTACTGATAGCCTCGACTTTGAGTTGATCTTCATCGAGTAACATCAATACACATTTATCTGCACCGGCTGTAGTGGTGACAATTTCTACAAGCGCAATCAGTAATTTATCAAGTTGTATTTCACTAGAAAGATTATGAGAAGCTTTCAAAACGGCATTCAAGTCGAGGGTGACAGAGATGGTACTGCTGTTTCCCGATGAAAAGGTTTTCTGTGTCAAGAAATCTTCTTTCGCTCTGACAATTTCCGATGATGAGAGTTTTGTAGTTGTCTGTTGGAGAATTTTCGTTAGTAGTTGGGGATAATGTTGCTCTAAATCAGCAACTTTGGCTTTTGCACCCCAACGTGCATAGCTATAGTACGCCTCTGTCATGTATTCTTCTGCAATGCGTTGTTTTCCCCAATCACGGTAGAATTTAGCAGCTAGTTCATTAGCAAGTGCTTCTTCTTGCAGATATCCGTGTTCTTTAGCTAGAGAAATGGCGCGATCGTACATTTCTATAGCTGCACTTTTTTGTCCTAAAATTTTGTGATATTGTGCCGCTACCAAAGTAAACTTATGCTCATGATTCGTTGGCGCAAACTCTGCCCATGATTGAAGTTTTACCTGATTTTCTGTGACTTTTGCTAGAAAATCTTGTTGTTCAGATGACGACACATGGGGATATAAAGCCAGACGAGTTAAAGAATCATAAAAGTAAAAATTGGGTATTAAGATTAAGCCATTGATACTAGCTAAATATTTTTCTACTATGGCAGCGTTTTCTAGTGCTTGTTGGTAATTGGCAAACAAATTACATAGAAGTAATTTACAAAAATGTACTTGACAAATGATGCTGACTTGATTGGCGGCATAATGTAAGGGCAACATTTTTGTCTCGTCATATTTTGCCCCAGCTAAACAACAGGGATCATCGTTATCACCTAGCAGATTTAAGACCGATTGATGATAAACATTATTAAAGTTGACGTAGGTAGTTTGTTTGAGTTGCGAGATGACTTGTCCATAGTTAGATATGGTTTTTTCTAAATTATCTAATTCTTGACCACTTAAATACGCATACCTGCCAAAAACATAAGCAGACATTGCTGCATATTCAATATCACCATTTTCTAAACCGCAAGTGTAGGCTTCTACTAGGGGAGTTAATGTTGTTCGCAAATGCTCTTTCCAATGGCGGACAAAACAATTAAAGGCAAATAATGTTTTGGCTTTTAACTTTTTAGCATTTAATTTATCGGTTAATTCTAACGCAACTTTACCTAGTGCGTAACCGAGATTAATATCTCCTAAGACAGTACAGGTAAGGAGTCCGTAAGTAGCGTAGGCATAGGTTGATTCTGGGGCGTTACCGTAGAGAATTGATAATTCTACTTGTTTAATCACAATTAACTTGAAAAAGCTAGGTGCAGCCTGATAAGCCGCAGAAATAATATTAGATAAAATTTGCATGGCTGCCAACATTTTTACATCTTGCATTGTTGGCAGTTGTAATAGATTAGCTATAGGTTGCTGTTGCAGGAGTGAATTTACTTGTTCTATAGCTTGTGTAATATCTTTTTGTTCAGGCTGTTCTGGTAGTTCTATCCCTAGCGATCGCAACACCATCAAGGCCAGTTTTAATGCCTCTAGATGGCGACTTTGTGCCATACAAGCCTGAATTTTAGTATTATAAACAGGTATTTGCTCTAGGAAATTTATTGCATTTTGAATGACAATATCTGCATATATTTCCATATCTTGGAAATTGCCACTTAAATAACAAGCTTCGGTAATTGCTTCGTATAATGCTAAACTTAAATTATATTGATTTTGCCAACTGCCAGTAGATAAAAGTTGTAAACCTGTACTTAAATAATCAACTGCTGTTGTATAAGCAGTAGCCGTTTTCGCTTTCATACCTGCCTGGAAATTTAACTCAATGAGTTGATGAATTTCCCCTAGTTCAGTAATAAGGTTCTTGCCAATATTTAATTGATTAACAACAGCAAAAATCTTGTCTTCTATGGCAATATTTGTTGTATTGTGTAGCAAAAGTCTGCCAATTAATAAATGTGTGGTTTCTCGTTGTTCTGGAGGAATTAAAGAATAGGCGGCTTGTTGTACACGATCATGTAAAAATTTATAGGTAAAAATTGTATAGTCTTTATTATTCCACGAGAGATGATGATCACCTATGGCAAATTTATACACATCACTCTGAGGTAAAATTAACCCTGCTTGTAGGGCTGGCCATAAATCATGGGATGTTGTTAATTCTGATTTTTCAGCCACAATTGCCAAGGTAGCTAAATCAAACTGATTACCAATACAAGCCGCTAATCGCAATATATTTTGGGTGGATGCTGGCAGTCTTTTTAATTGCAATGCCATAAAATCCACAATATCATCTGTAATAGATTGCTGTGTGACTTGTGTGATGTCACATTCCCAACAGCCGGATTGATAGTTGAAATAAATTAATCCATCCTGATGCAATGCTTGGAGAAATTGACTAGTAAAAAATGGATTTCCCTGAGTTTTTCTAAATACAAGTGCAGAAAGATGACTGGCTAAATTCTTTTCACATTTTAGGGTATCAGCCACTAAATCATTAATTTGCTCTAGATTGAGTGGTGCTAAATTAATTGTATTAATCGTTGCTGCGGTTTGGGCAATTTCGTTCACAGTCAACATCAATGGATGTGCTGGGTTGACTTCATGATCGCGATATGCACCAATGATGAATAGATGACCTGTATCAGCCATTAATAACTGCATTAATTTTAAGGATGCAGAATCAGCCCACTGTAAGTCATCTAAAAATATCACTAGTGGATGATTGACGCTGGTAAAAACTTGAGTAAATTTCTGAAAAAGCAGATTAAACCGATTTTGAGCCGCAGTTCCTGATAACTGGGGTGCTGGCGGCTGCTGTCCGATGATTTTTTCTAATTCGGGAATAACTGCGATAATGACTTGGCTATTTTCTCCCAAAGCGGCTAAGATTTTGCTTTGCCATGCTTGGATTTGCGAGTCACTTTCTGTTAGTAATTGTCCCATTAAATCCCTGAAGGATTGAACAAAGGCACTTAAAGGAGTATTCCGTTGAAATTGATCAAACTTACCTCGAATAAAATAACCTCGTTGCCTGATAATGGGCTTATGGACTTCGTTGACTACAGCCGTTTTCCCGATTCCAGAAAACCCAGCCACTAACATCATCTCTGTCGCCCCAAGGCTAACTCTATCAAAAGCTTCTAGGAGGGTGGCGACTTCGGTTTCTCTACCATAGAGTTTATCAGAGACGAGGAAGCGATCGCCTATATCCCGTTGTGCAATTACAAAGCTTTCTATCCTATTAGTTGTTGATAGCTGAGTTAAACAATTTTCTAAATCAAATTTAATCCCCGTTGTACTTTGATAGCGTTCCTCTGCATTTTTTGCCATTAATTTCATCACAATATCCGACAACACTGGCGGAATATTTTCCAGGTGCTTAAAATCAGGCGGTGTTTTCGCAATATGACAATGCACTAATTCAATAGGATCATTTGCGAGAAAAGGTAAATTACCTGTTAGCAATTCATAGAAGGTGACACCTAAAGAATAGAAGTCAGTCCGGTAATCAACACAGCGATTCATTCTTCCTGTTTGTTCAGGAGAAATGTAAGCTAGTGTTCCTTCTAATACATTGTGATTAACAAGTGTTTGAGTTTCTCGTGGTAACAAGGAGGCAATACTAAAGTCAATTAATTTTACTTGTTTAGTTACAGGATTAATTAAAATATTGCTAGGTTTAATATCTTTATGAATTATGTGATTTTGATATAATATATTTAAGGCATCACACAAGGCGATCGCAATTGCCAAAAACTCCTGTAGAGACTTGACATCTAACTTACCTATACTTTTGAAATATTCTTTCAACGAAATACCGCCAAAATCCTCCATTACCAGAGCATAGGTATCCTGGTATGGCTCTAGACTATAATTATAGACAATTAAAGGTGAGCAAAGATTTTTAGCAATGGTATATTGATTGCGAAATTGTACCAGTTCGCTAAAAGTCGGATAAGGATTTTTTAGAACCTTAATAACTACGGGTAATGAGTCAGTTGTCCTTTGACCTCGATAGACCGAAGTTTTAGAACCATTATAGATTTGTTCGCTGATCAGGTATCCCGGAATATTGAACATATTTATACAATCTTGATGACTTCCAGGTTTAGTGTTCCCAAATGTAGCCATTTTGCATCATTCATGAATAATAGTATCCCAGACTAAGTGAATAACTGAACAAAATGGATAGATCAAGTAATGCAAATTCTCCACTATCTGCAACCTACGGATGATTGACCAACAATCACAATTAAGAAATTAACCTTAAGTATAAGTTTTGAACTTTATAGATAAGAGACTTCCAGAAAATAAACTATCCAATTTCTGAGAGAAGACATCGTTATTTTTCCCTTGCTTCCTGACCCCTGCCCCTCTGACCACACAGTGATAGTATACTTTTTAAGTTGGAAGTCCCTAACTGGCAGTCAGCCACACTCTAACCCTCCCAGGAGGGATTAATGGCACAAAATCTGGTGAAAATCACAAGATATTGCTTCTAAAATACTCGTTGAGAGTAGATAAAATCATGACTAAAGTCATGGATAAATTTGTGACTTTTGTAGGAAGGATAATTTTAAATATAGAGTTTTAATCATATTGGGTGGCACTTGAATAAGCTAAAAGCTATTCACCAATTAAGGGAAAGATTTAACTTTCCCTATTCTTATTAATTTTGCCATCTCCCCGACTGGGATTTGCTGAGTTAATGGATAAGTTCCCATGAGTTACTATGACTTTGATAATCATTTCTGGTTGCCTAAAAATGTGTGTATGCAGTCAAAATCTATCGATAATTGTCCAAGATATGCTCATCATACAATTATTAAGGCAAGCTTAATGATATTTATCACTGTATCAATATGCTTGTTGTTCAAAACATTATCTAATAGTACCTATAATAATTTAATAAACATCAATAGCGTCGATAATAATTGTTTGTTACTAAAAGGTAGTAGTAAATTGCAAATTTACTGTTCTAAAACAGATTGATACAGCATAATTAAAAAGCAGGGGAGCAGGGAGCAAGAGAGCAGAGGGAGACATCAATCCTTATTTCTGCAAATTAAATTGGATTCCTAGAGGAGTAGAGAAGGCATTTAGTGAGAGATAATCTTGTAGTGCAGCAAGATGATTCGCCCACGGTACAAGATGAAGCTAGCGTTTATTACAGCCACGCCCCAGAATGTCAAACTAGGCAGTGGTACTTTTGTTGGTAATATTCACCTTGTGAATAATTTGCGATCGCAAGGTCACACAGTTGACATTTTTGCTCCAGCACAGATGTCTCAGGGGACTTTCAGCTATGTGGCGCATCGTTTCTGGTGGAATTGGCAACTTAACCCCTCTAGCTTCGATAACTATGATGTCGTCGTGGGACTAGATATGGATGGTTACACCATCGCCCACCGTGTGAAACCGCCTTTTATCGCTTATATTCACGGTATTATCGCCGACGAGGCTAAATTTGAGCAGGGTTTGGTGCGTCAATCTTTAGAGTTAATGTCAAAAGCAGAACGGGTGAGTGTGCATCGCGCCCAGATGGTGGTGACAACTAGCCAATACTCTGTCAATAGACTCGCTCAACTTTATAAATATAATGGACAAATTCATCCTGTACCCCCACCCATAGATTTACAGCAATGGGATGCAGCCGTGGCGGATATCTGCAAAACCGCAGAGAACCTAGTCAGTGAACGTCCGACGGTGTTGTGTGTGGGGGTACAGTATCCGCGTAAAAATGTAGCTACTCTTATTCGCGCTACCGCCATAGTTCGCCGTCAAATCCCCAATGTAGAAGTGCGAATTGCGAGTAAGGGGCCAGAGTGGGAAAATTTGCGTCAATTGGCTCAAGAATTAGATTTACAGGCAAACGTGACCTTTTTGGGCTACCTATCCCGCGAAGATTTAGTGCGGGAATATGTTCGCTGTCAAGTCTTTTGTCTACCCAGTCTACAAGAAGGGTTTGGTATAGTATTTGCTGAAGCAATGGCTACTGCTAAACCCATCGTTGCTAGTCGTGCTTCCTCCACACCAGAAGTAATTGAACATGGTGTGCAAGGTTTGCTGGCGACTCCTTTGGATGCAGAAGATTTAGCGAGTCAACTGTGTGAATTATTATTATCACCAGCTAAAGCCGCAGCGATGGGTCAAGCTGGACGTGCTAAGGTGGCAGAATTTGCTGCTCCTATTGTGGCGCAAAATTTCAGTCATTTGTTAACTAAAATCTTGAAAGTGGGGAATGGGGAATAGGGAATGGGGAATGGGGAAAGATTAATTAGCTTTTGGCTGAATTTTTGAGATTAATTGCTAGCTAAACTATGAAAGTTATTTCTGCTGCTTTGAGTATTTTATTGAGTCTATGTTTATTGACTATCGGTGGTTGTCAAACAGTCCCACCCAGCAACAGTAATGTCATTCATCTTACCCTTTGGCACGCTGTCAACCCGCCTGCTAACAGGGATGTGTTTCAAAAACTCGTAGACCGTTTTAACCAAACCCATCCTGACATTCAGGTAGAGTCACTGTATGCAGGTCAATTAGACCAGCAATTACCCAAGGTTTTGACAGCCGTCGCGGGGAATGTAGCACCAGATATTTTATTCTTTTATCCCCAAATTACAGGTCAGTTTGTGGAACTAGGTGCAATTCGACCTCTAGAAGAATGGCTAGACAAATCACCTCTCAAATCAGAAATTGTTCCTAACTGCTTTGGTGAGATGCAGTTAGATGGTCACATTTGGTCAGTTCCTTTGTTTGCTGGCAATATTGCGCTGTTTTATAGACCAGATTTATTTAAGGCGGCGGGAATTACTGAATTACCGCAAACTTGGGAGCAATTGCGAGAAGTAGCGAAAAAACTCACTATAGACCGCAATGGTGATCAACGTCCTGATCAATATGGTTTACTAATGCCTTTAGGTAAAGGAGAATGGACGGTTTCTATTTGGTTTCCGTTTCTGTTTAGCAGTGATGGCACACTAGTAAAAGATAACCGCGCTAATTTGGTGAATGACAGTGCGATCGCTGCCTTACAATTTTGGCAAAATTTGATTAAAGACGGTTCCACTAAATTCTCTGCACCAGAACGGGGATATGAAGAAGATGATTTTATTGCTGGGCGTGTAGCAATGCAGCTAACAGGGCCTTGGACATTCATCATGAAAAGTCAAGTCGATTTTGATGTTATGCCTATCCCCACGAATATACACCCTGCAACTGTACTTGCTAGTGGCAATATGTTCATCATGAAGACCACCACCGAACGAGAACAAGCCGCTTGGAAGTTCTTAGAATACGTCATCAGTGAACCATTTCAAACCGAATGGAGTATTGGTTCCGGTTTTTTACCAGTCAACATCAAATCAGCCCAAAGCCCGACCTATCAAGAATACCTGAAGAATAAACCAGTGATGAAGGTGTTTCTTGACCAAATGTCTGTATCTGGTTCTCGTCCAGTAATTCCGCAATACAGCCGTCTTTCCAATAGTATAGGTCGCGCCATCGAAGCCACGATGATGGGTGCATCCCCAGAAGCAGCATTAAAACAAGCTCAAACCAACTTAGATTTAATGTTGAATTAGGAGTTGAGAGGTGTAAGGGTTTAAGGGAGTAGGGTGAGGAAAAATCCCATGCCCAATCCCTAAAATTCTTCACGTAATTTCCCGTAGTGTAGAGTATTCTAATATTTTGACTTCTGAAATAATGATTGATGAAATCTAGAATATTACCTGCGCCTCTCAAACCTGGAGATTTACTCAAAGTTATTACCCCTAGTGGCGCATTGCGGGAATTTGATGCTTTACAAGCAAGTATAGAAATTTGGCGATCGCGTGGTTATCGTGTCGAAGTGTGCGATCATCTTAACTATAATTGGGGGTATCTTGCCCATAAAGATGAAAATCGCCGTCATCAATTAGCAGAGGCTTGGCATGACCCGGAATGTCGCGGTATTCTCTGCGCTAGGGGTGGTTTTGGTAGTACCCGCATCTTAGAAAATTGGTCTTGGGAAACTAATTTATTGACTCCCAAATGGCTAATTGGTTTTTCTGATATTACAGCTTTGTTGTGGAGTCTTTACAACGCAGGTATATCTGGGTTACACGGTGCTGTACTGACAACCTTAGCTAATGAACCGTCTTGGTCAGTTGAACGGTTATTTAATTGGGTGGAAGGGCGACCTGTTGCACCTCTTAAGGGTTGCGGTTGGGGTGGTGGTGTAGTCAGTGGCTTATTACTACCAGGAAATTTAACCGTGGCTACCCATCTTTTACACACACCCCTGCAACCAGACTTTGATGGTGTCATTTTAGCCTTAGAAGATGTCACCGAAGCACCATACCGCATTGACAGAATGCTGACCCAGTGGCGTTTAAGTGGTGTGTTCACTAAAGTCAAAGGTATCGCTTTAGGCAGCTTTACCAAATGTGAACCCCCTGCGAATGTGCCTAGTTTTAGTGTAGAAGAAGTATTGCGCGATCGCCTGGCTGACTTAAATATTCCTATCGTTTCCGACTTACCTTTTGGTCATGGTGAAGAAAATGCCGTTCTTCCCGTCGGAATATACGCCACCCTTGATGCTGATTTGGGAATCTTGGATTGCACATTCAATAATTTTGCGTAATCCAAAATTCACACTAACTATACTTGGCGAATAGCATATAAAGTGTATGTATCCACAAAACTAGATGGTAGTAATTCCCTTTTTTCTAAAATGATATTAAAACCTTGATGAGTCAAAATTGTTTTAACTTTTTCTAGTCTGCCTTTTTTATCGTGAAATTCGCCGACAATCTGTTTAATTTTTGGCCAATCTTTATCTTCTATCCCTTGTAAAACTTCGTATTCTTCACCTTCTACATCAATTTTTAGTAAGTCTATAGTGTCAATTCCTAATTCATCAATTAAAGATGAAAGGGTTCTCACTGGACACTTAACTTGGGTTTGTTCCACAAAAAAATCTGCAAATAAATCAGTGATTTCTTCTGCATCAGGCTGAGATTTTATCTCATCTGCATCAGCTATGATGTCATTTGGTTTAGTGGTTGAGTTCCCTGCCATATTGGGATAAAAAGTAAATATTTTCTCTAAATTATTTTCGGAACTCAAACCACAATTAAATAAACGCACATTCTCTAGAGAGTGTAACCGAATATTCTCTTCTAGTACCGCAAAAGTTGCCCCGATAGGTTCAAAGGCATAAATTTGTACATTCTTTTGCATTTGACTAGCAAATATTGTAAATAAACCAATATTTGCGCCTACATCAAATATACAATCACCTTCATTAATGACAATACCGTTTTTGTCGTACTGTTTTTCTGCAAATATCTCAGAATAAATATATTCAGTTTCTTCAATGCTGCTGCTGTAGTAGCATTCTAAGCCATTAGCGAAGGTAATTTTTTTTTACTCATTTCTGACTCTACATCCTGTGTCTGAATCCAACCACAAGGGGACATTCTATCTCAAAATCAAGTTACCTGCTCATCAATGGATAACAGGAATGATAAATTAGCTCACATGAGAGCTAGTTAATGAAGGCGAACAACAATGCAGACGATATCATCTGTACTAACGGCACTCTACAAAAGCCGTCAATTAAACCCCTATCTTGAATAGGTGATGAAACAACAAAACAAGCATTCTACAATGATGCCTTTTGCCTTTTACCTCTAGCCTTGATACCAAGAATCACCCAAGCGAGTACCTGTATAATTAGGCAGCCAACCATCTGCCGCACTAAAGTAGCGTACTGCTTTGAACTGTAACAACGCCGTGGGACTACACCAATGTTCTACACCCGACGGAATACTTAAGTAATCTTGAGACTCTACTAAAAGCTGTATCTGACTACCATCAGGCTTCACAAAACCAAAAATCATTTCCCCAGCCAGGACATACAAAGCTTCAGGTGCGGTGTGAGTATGATATTGACTGTAGGTAGCAAACAAAGTTTGCAGACTTGGTGATCCTGGATGCACATTTAACAAATCGCACCACAGATAACCGTTTTCTTGTTGCAGGAATTCAAACACACTATTGTGCAAATCTACAACATGACGCTTTTCTTCATCTGTCAACACCTCTTGTTGTAAGAGGTGGGGAAATAGCAACGCTGTTCCTGGGTCGTAATGTTTGAGATAAATACCAATAGGTGCAAGTTCACGAACTATTTCTTGTATATCGCTTTCTATCGTGCCGTCTGCCAGTAACAATGCTGCCATGATGAAAAATTTAATTCTCTATTAATCAAAAGTATACCTGACTTTGATACAACAAGCCACTATTACCGATAGATTTACTGGAGTTGTATTTGGTGCCAGAAAATATCAATTTTGCTAATTGACAAAGATATGAAATTGCCTAATAGTTAAATGCTCCTACTAGGGTTTAAGCTAGTACGAGTGAACTATATAAACTGCTCAAATGTCTGACTTAATTTTATTTTGGCATCGCCGTGATTTACGCATTGCAGATAATACCGGATTAGCTTTGACCAGGGAACAAACTGCTAAGGTAGTGGGTGTATTTTGCCTAGATCCTAATATTCTCGAACGAGATGATGTTGCACCAGCAAGAGTAACTTACATGATTGGCTGTTTGCAAGCATTACAACAGCGATACTTACAAGCGGGAAGTCAGTTATTAATTTTGCGTGGTGATCCTGTACAAGCGATACCCCATTTAGCAGAGACATTGCAAGCTAAAGCGGTGTTTTGGAATTGGGATGTAGAACCATATTCTCAGGTACGCGATCGCGCTATCATAGAAACCTTAAAAGCCAAGGGTATAGAATTTCTTACCCCCAACTGGGATCAAATTCTCCATTCCCCAGAGGAAATTTTCTCAGGTAGCAATGCACCTTACACTGTCTACACTCCCTTTTGGAAAAATTGGATTACTAAACCCAAGGCTAAACCAGTCCCAACCCTAGAAAATGCTACAGGTTTAACACCAGCAGAACAAGAACTGGCGACACAAGCCGGAGTTACAACCTTACCCACAGCCAAAGACTTAGGATTTATTTGGGATACAGATTTGGTAATTCCCCCAGGGGAAGCAGCAGCACAAGACAAACTAGAGGAATTTACCGCCAAAGCCATCACAGAATATCAAGAACAGCGTAACTTTCCCGGCGTTGACGGAACATCACAACTCAGTGCTGCTTTAAAATTTGGTGTCATTGGTATCCGCACAGTTTGGCAAGCCACAACAGCAGCATTAGAAAATTACACCAGTGAAGAAGCCAGTACCAGTATCCGTACTTGGCAACAAGAACTAGCTTGGCGGGAATTTTATCAACACGCTATGTATCACTTCCCCGAATTAGCTGATGGTGCTTACCGTGACACGTTTAAAAACTTCCCTTGGGAGAATAACGAGGAACTTTTTCAAGCTTGGTGTGAAGGAAAAACTGGCTATCCCATCGTAGATGCAGCCATGCGCCAATTAAATGAACTAGGTTGGATGCACAACCGTTGTCGGATGATAGTTGCCAGTTTCCTCACCAAAGACTTACTAATTAATCCCCAGTGGGGAGAAAAATACTTTATGCAGAAGCTAATTGACGGCGATTTATCTGCGAATAATGGTGGTTGGCAATGGAGTGCTTCGAGTGGAATGGATCCTAAACCAGTGCGAATTTTTAACCCAGCCAGTCAAGCACAAAAGTTCGATGCTGATGCTGAGTATATCCGTTTGTGGTTGCCAGAATTGCGGTCTTTAGATACAGAATATTTGGTGACAGGGAAAATTACACCTTTAGAACGTCGTGCTGTAGGCTATCCTGACCCGATTGTAGACCATAAAAAGCAGCAACAACTATTTAAACAACGCTATCAACAGCAGAAGGAATTGGTTATTAGTCAATAGTCATTAGTCAATAGTCATTAGTCAATAGTCATTAGTCATTAGTCATTAGTCATTACTCATTAGTCATTACTCATTAGTCATTAGTCAATAGTCATTAGTCATTACTCATTAGTCATTACTCATTACTCATTAGTCATTAGTCATTAGTCATTAGTCATTACTCATTACTCATTACTCAGCACCGGCTAAACGCCGCGCTACCGCTAACAGCACTCAGCACTCAACACTCATTACTCATTAGAAACTTCTATAAAAATAAACTTCTCTCCGAGAGGTGCAACGTTTCGGAGAGAAGAAGGTGTAGCTTGCTTTTCCAATGGGGTAAGCATCGCTACGCTAAAGTCATTCGTGATTTTTGGGTTTAATTACGAATTATTTTAACGCTGGTTCAAAATCTTGAATTAATACAGTCTGACGTTGTAGTGCGACTTGATTACGCCATTTCTTTAGTCTCATTTCTGTTCTGGATGTTCTGGGTTTCAAGTAGCCTAAACGCAGTAGTTCCCTTAAATCTCTCATTCTGGGTTTTATTTTTGTTCCCAAAATATAGTCGGCTAAAGGAAATACGATATTGTAATTTTTATTAGTAAATTGATGATGTAAATAATGATGAACGGCTAGCCATCTAAAAACACCCCAATCAGCAAAAAAGGTGGCTTTTGGCTGGTGCATTTGAGTGTGGATTGTATTCCAAGTGAAGGCATGAATTAATAACACGACAACGAACGTCACACCAGCTAAAGGTGAAATCATCCAAAATAGTAAATCTACGGGCAAGAAAAGAACTAAAGCGGTGATAATTTCCACAGCCCGAAATCTAATATTGTCATCACTACCTTCAGGATGAGGCTCAAAGTCAAATTGACGATACCAAATACCATGATGTCTGATGGCATGACCTTCATAAACTTCTTTAAATACGTTGGGATACTTCTTATAAAACCATTCAGGTAAAACCTTTTTGTGCATGAAATTTTGGTGCGTTTGATGTTCAGCAAAGGAAAAGATAATCTCAGACAACAGAATGTATACAACCAGAGATAACAACATAATTTTTCTGACTAAAAGAATCCATTCAACTTACTATCATTTAACACAAAAACTTACCAGTTGCTTACTTATAAACCACCTTATGACTATTTACAAAAGGCGTAGACACCATCACTAATAAGTTTCTGACTACAGGTGCAACAAATCAAAATTTGTAGATCATCACTGGTAATACATTAAATAATACACTTCGTGTTTCATGCTATTTGATGCTGGCAAAAAGTTGTGATTTTGCTTGCCAACATATACTTTATCTCTTAGGTGAATTTTGTCAATACTTTAGTTGATTCATCGTAATATTACATCATAAAAAATTTTATTCCTGAAATACTAGTTGATAGAGGGAACGAGAGACACAGAGAAGTCTGAGCGGAGGAACAGGTGATAAGCATTGGTCAGAAGTTTTGTCAAAATTAAATATCAATCATAAATATTTTCTTAATTTAGCAAGATTGTTTGTGTAGTTTGATGTGGAATTATTAAGCAGGAGGTAAGTTAGTTTGGGGAAATTTTAACTTGTGACTTTTGCTGTTTTTGATTTGCGATCGCCTGTCTGAAAATCTTGGGTAGCCAGAACAAATAATCATACCCTTGTTGCACTTGACTGTAAAGTGAAAATAGCTGTGCTTTACTTAGAAAAGTATAGGGTTGAATGGCTTTAAGCATTGCTGAAAATCTATCTATAGCTATGGTTGGAGTTACACCACTGACAAGATAATCATGTAAATGCGGTGGTAATTGCCAATTAATTGTCGGATCTGGCTGATGGATAACAGGCTCAACATTTCCTCGCCATGCAACGCCCATAATTTGCATAGTTTGATAAACCATTGTGTTCCAGCCTTGATTTCGCAAATAATCCAAGCCTGCGCCCACATCAGGAGATGCTAAATCATGAAATAAAATTAACGCGTCTGGTTCTGCAAATTGTTCACAGATCATGGCATCATTCAGGGGGGCGGGTGCTTCATGATGACCGTCTATAAATATTAATGACCATTTACGTTGCAATTTATTAGCTATCTCTTCCACTTTTTGGGGGCTATAACCTGGTATGAGATTCACTAATTCTTTTACACCTGCTCGCTGGAGTGAATCTGTCACACTTTCAGAGAATAACTCTTGAGATAGCATCGGGTCAATTACATCTAACTCAACTCCCCCTAAAGCCAAATGACAAGCCGACCAACCCATCCAACACCCTATCTCTAAAGCTTTTTTACCCTGAAATTTTAAAGCAGTGTTGTAGAGAATATTTGCTTCATCTCGACTCACAAAGCCTACACCAGTCCGTCGTTTATCCACATAAAAATTATGAGAAATATTTCGGCGTAAGTAAAACCAAGAAGAATCATATCGATTGCCTAAAATCATATGAGGAAAACACGAATCTGGCTTAACTGTCGCTAATCCAGGTGAAACATAATCTCCGTGGGGAAAGATGTTAGATGCAATTGCTTTGACTATTATTTCACTCATATATTCATTTATTTTAATATTTTAACTTGCTTATATATAGCAACCAAAAACGATAATCTATACCTGGAAGCTATGCCAAGTATCACACAAATAATTTAATAATTATTGGGATGAATCTGCAAATAACCAATGCTCAAAGCTAAACGCCCCACTTCCGCTAACAGTACCGACTAAACGCCGCGCTACCGCTAACAGCACTACTTTAGTCAGTAAAATAACTGTCATAGCGATCGCGTAACTATACCTGAATCCCGTGATGATTGAGGTATATACTGTGCTACCTACGGCTTATATCACCCCATGCGTGAGAGTCCACCTCAAAAAATCGGCTTAAAAATCTCCTCTAACCACCCCGAACTACTGACGGGTTTGGATATGTGGTTGCGTTTGGGTTTAATCTCCGATACCCAAGTCAAACAAATTTGTCGGGAATATCTTTCTTGTCAGGTTAACTTCCAGTCTGTAGTTGAACCTGAACCACAGCAAGTCCCAGTATCCACAACGAGACTAGAAAGACCATTAATTGCTTATCTTCCAGAAGAACCAAAACCACCAAAACCACCAGCACGTCCCAGTGTGGTTAACCAAATGTTGCAATCCTTGGGCGCAGAGTTAAGTGTGCGGTGGCTGCTGTTTTTGGGTGTGTTTTTAGTTGTCCTCTCTTCTGGAGTCTTAGCGGCTAGCCAGTGGGAGAGATTTCCCGCTTCTGGACAGTATGGAGTTTTATTTGCTTATACTTTGAGTTTTTGGGGTTTAAGTTTTTGGGCTGGTAAACAAAATAACCTGAGATTGACAGCACAGACTTTGCTGATTGTGACTCTGTTGTTAGTGCCGGTCAATTTTTGGGCGATGGATAGCTTTGGTTTGTGGCGTAATCCTCTAGATTGGTTGACAGTGGCGATCGCTGCTCCTATCTTAACGGTAATTACGGTTCTGCTTTGTAAAAATCGCACATTTTTAATAAATCAACCCAGAAGCAATCTATCTATCATCAATATTCTGGGATTAATTTATCTGCATTGGGGTTGGAAATTACCATTATTTCCCCTGACTGCAATTTATGTGGCAATGGTAGGTACAACTATCTTGACGTTGTATCAGCATCGTCGCCAGCAACCTACACGCCCAGAAGCATCAGGATTAGGAATTAATTTATATGCAACTGTCATTATTTATGCTTTATTACTCCTGTTAACACGAGGCATATTTGTTGCTAGGGTGGATGTCACCCAATTAGGTTTAGCAATTGGGATTTGTGGTTGGTTAGGGACTTGGTTAGCACAGCAGCGCAGCAGCCCAGCAACGCCACAGGGGGAAAATCACGCGCCTGTAATCAAGATAGATGTTATTTGGGCAAGAATTGGGGAAATTTTAGTATTTTTGGGCTGGTTGGTGGCGGTATTTAATCATCCAGCCCAAGCTATAGCGGTGAGTGGACTGGCTTTGTGGGTGGTGACAGTCCGACTGTACAGATACAGTTTACAGATTGATTTATTTTTACTATTCGTTATTGGTTTACAGGCGATTTGGTTGGGTTGGCGGTTAGTTCCCTCTGGGTTACAGCAGTTGGCTATCACCGTGGGAACACAACTTACCCAATCACAAAATGAACCTTGGGCTTTATTGAGTGTGGTGTTATTTCCCTACCTCCTGTTCATGGTGGTAGTGACAGAGACTTTACACACAGCCCAAAAGCGCGATTTAGCCAAATTTAGCGAATTCCTCAGCCTGGTATTCGGGGCTTGTTTAACTGCGATCGCTACCGTTAATCCTACCTTGCGATCGCTCAATTTCCTGTGTTCTACCATCACTCTAGCAGTAGTTAGCAAGCGGCGTTCTCCTGTTCCTGTCCCCTTGGTGTATCTGACACACTCAATGGGAATGCTGACATTCTGTTCATTCATTAATTGGCTACTACCGAATTTAGCATTGCATCTATGGGCAAGTATTTTATTAATACTGATGCTGGGAGAGTGGGGATTTTGTCTGCTTAATACAGAACCAGCGACTATTCCCCCTTCCCTCACAGGGAAGGGGGTTAGGGGGTTAGGTCAAAACATCTGGCGACAAAGCGCATGGCACATGGGATTTTTCCTGGCGGCGGTAAGTTTCTTGATGTTGTGGACAAATGCTCAACTAGTCATAGAAGCCTTAGAAGGTATACCTTCCCTACTACTGCAATGGCTGATATTCGGCACAGATAGCACCCCAAATTTTCAGTCTCAAGACTATTGGGGAGTAATTTGGTTAACTACACCCATCGCCCTCACAGTTTTAGCCAGTCGCACAACTCAAAACCGCACTACAAATAGCTTATCGGCGGTTATTACTATATTTGTGGCACAGCTACTCACCCTACCCCTACCAGGAATACAATTAATTGGTTTAGCGGTGGGAACTGGTGTGATGTATGTCAACACCCACCATCTACGCCAGCAAATATTTGCCGTTATTAATATTGGTTTTGGTTTAAGCTTCATCGCAGCGTTACTGTGGGAAGGGATTCCCGGTATCCCGCGCCTAGCTAGACCAGGATGGTTGATTGTATGTGCGATCGCTATTTTAAGCTTATGGTTAGGACGTACAATCATTTCTCGAAGAGAAGATGAATTAGCGAGGATTTATGCTGCCGCTTGTGATCAATGGGCGATCGCATTGTGTACTGTAGAGTTATTATTCCTGACTCTCTACTCATCCTCTATTTATGTAGGTTTCACCCCTGGATATTGGTATTTAGTCGCGACAGCCATCACCTTAGTCGCCATTATTTATCACAGTTGGCGACAACCGACAAACTGGGCATTTTATGGGATTGGTTGGTGTGTAGAATTATTAGTTACCCAGGTGTTAAGCTTCGGCGGAGACTCGATCATTCGGGTTGCCATTGCTAACATTGCCTTGGGTTTATTCTCCCAACTTTTCGGCGAATGGTGGCGGCGTAAACATCAACTGACCACACTTCCCAGCAGTTTCCACGTTTTACCAGTCATTTATGGTGTATTTAGTGTCCTGCTGAGGGTAAATGTCTTTACTAATTGGTCTGGGTTGTGTTCTTTAGGTGTGGCGTTGATTTTCGTCGGTGTCGGACGACGCAACCGCGAGTTAAAACCCCTGCTGTATTTGGGGATGATTGGAATTTCTGTTTCCGCCTATGAATTGCTGTTCTACCAAATGTTACAAGCCTCCGGCGGTGGCTTGGGCGATGGTTTAATTGCAATGGCTACCCTGGGAACTGGAATCATGTCCCTCTATCGGGTTTTGACTCCGTGGTTAGTAACGTGGTTGCGCCTCAGTCGGCGGGAACTCCAAGGAATTGCCCATTTACATTGGGTTTGGAGTAGTTGCTTACTCATGGCTGCAATTTCCCAACCGATTGTCGTTAACCGACTGGTGGGTTTAGGAACAGGGGCATTTTTAATTGCCTACGCCATATTACAAGGGAAACAAACCGCTAATGCTAATCAACCCCCCGTATTTGGTCGTATTCCTGTCACCGACTTGTGGGTTTACCTGGGCTTTCTCTTAGTGGCAGGGATGAGAGTTTATTGGCGAGAAACCGCCGTCGGACAGTGGTTAACCGGCCCCCTAGTACCGTGGAATGGGGCGATCGCCTGCGTATTTGCCTACTTTTTATACCTGCTGCCCTGGGAACGTTGGGGCTGGAATCAAAAACCTTGGCGGTTAGCTGCTTATATTTTCCCCTTAGTGATTCTCACGGAAACTAGGCTGGCAGTTTACCCCATTACCTTAGTGATAGCGGCTGGGTATTATCTTTTACTTGCCAAGCTCAGGGAAAATATCCGCTTTACATACATTAGTGTGGTGTTGATAGACTGGGCGTTATTTTCGTGGTTACATAGTTTACGCCTGTATGATTCCCTATGGTATGTGACAGTGATTGGTTTATCACTGCTGTATCTCGCTCAATTTGATCCTGCACTGCGACAACCAGAAAATAAACTCGCCCGTCACACCTTCAGAGTCATTGGTAGTGGTGTAATTTGTGGTTGGGCGATCGTATTTTATCAACACACACCCCTAATAGCAGGAGCTTCTGCACTAGCTTTCATCTTTGTGGGGTTAGCTTTGCGGATACGGGCATTCCTTTACGTTGGGACAATTAGCTTCTTATTCACCAGTATTTATCAACTAGTAATATTTAGCTTGCGTTATCCCTTCTTAAAATGGGTTGTCGGTTTACTAGTCGGTATTGCTTTGATTTCCATCGCCGCTAACTTTGAAACCCATCGTACTCAAATCACCTCGTTGTTGCGTAATACCAATCATGAACTTGATGAGTGGGAATAATACCAATTCGCAATTCGCAATTCGCAATTCGCAATGGACTAAAGTCCCGCTACGCTAACGCAATTAAGAAAGTCAGATACCACCTGGGTTTCAAGCTTTGCATCTGTTGCTTAATTTTGGAGAATTGGTATAAGCTCCGAATTCAAAATTAAATACCTCACGGATAAATCTAGAGGCTTGTGACCTATGTGCTAGCGTTCAGCCTGTGCAATTAATCTTACTTTTTACTCAGCACTTAGCACCGGCTAAACGCCGCGCTTCCTCTAACAGCACTCTTTTGGTCAACAATCATCCCACTAATCAGCAACGCCAACCGCTTTAGTGTGAGTGCAAGCTTGTCTGCGAGACTTCCGCACAAGTTAATGATGGTGGCACATTCATCGAAGATTGATCGGCAATTAATTCAATTTTGCCTTGGTGATTACGATGCCAAGATGTAGCTTGCACCAGCACTGCTGCTGATTTGGAAATTTGAGCTTGTACTTGTTGTCTGGTGCGGAATGGAGAGATATCACGCATATCAGACCAAGTGCGATCGCTCCTAATATCCTCACTAGGATTTTTAGGGATACCACCCCTTCCTATGGCCACAAAACTACTATCAGTGCTAGCAGCACAACCACTAGTGATTTTTTGGGATGGGTCGGTGAAATTTTCTGGTAATTTTATTACACCAAAGTTCGGGTCAACACCAGTATGATGAATTTGCACAGTGCCATTGACGTTAAACTGAGAGCTAGCGGTAATGTCATTTGTGACAACTTCTCTAGGATTCAACAGATTGCGATATTGCAAACCGACGATTCCCTGAGTTGTAATCTGAATATTGCCACCCCTTCCTTGCACTGCATTAGCAATAATGTCGCTGTTTTCTAAACCGACAATATTAGGAGCGTTAATTTTAATATTACCCCCATTACCACCTGCTTCTGCACTGATGTAACTGCCATTACGCATCAGTAAGACATCACGGACTTGTAGGTCAATATTACCGCCTTCTCCTGTATTGGCTTCAGAACGCAGTTTGCTGGCTTGATCCAAATTCAGATAATTAGCCCGGATGAGCATATTACCAGCATCTCCTGTACCTTTGCCACTCACTACAATTTCGCCGCGATCGCCAAGACTCAATTTCTCTGTGGTCAGATTTACGGAACCCGCAATACCAGGGCCTGTAGAAGAAGCATATAACCCACTAGGGCCAGTAGCATCCAGCGAGTAAAGCAGTTGACCACTCGGCAGTTGACTGACACCTGCAATATTAATGGAATTAGCTTGAATGGTAATATTTCCGGCTTGACCGTAGGTTTCAGTTGAGGTGGAAATTCTGCCTCCATCAAGTAAATTAAGCTTACCAACATTAAACGTAATGTTGCCGCCTTGTCCCTTACCCAGACTAATCAGTTGTTCAGTCGCAAAATCGTAGTTACCATTGGTTGAGGCAAAAAATCTGCTAGACACACCAGTTGAAGAACTACCACCCACGGTTACTTCATCAGCATTCACAATAATGTCACCCGATGTCCCTTCACCATACGTACCTGTACGAATACCAGGGCCATTTAAAACCTCTAATTTACCAACATTGAGAATGATATCTCCACCCCTACCTGTGGCATATTCACGGATGCTGGTACTCATCCCTGTCAAAAATGCAGGTTCACCTGTAGCAGTCTCACCTGTGATACTCAAGTTATTGGCTGTGACGATAATATTGCCACCATCACCAGTACCTCTAGCGGTAGCACGCAATTCAGCCCCGTCTCGAATGTTGACTTGTGCGGCATCAATGACGACATCACCCCCCCGACCTTGCGAACCATTCATTGTATTTGCCGCTAAGGTACTCACACTAAATCGCTGTTTTGTCGGTGTATAGATGGCTTCCCCAATCACGTTGACAACTGTACTCTTGACTGTAATATTGCCCGAATCACCTATTCCATAAGCACGGGTGTTAATTTGCGCGCCATTCAAAACATTGAGAAGGGGTGTTTCAATGGTCACATCACCGCCCCTTCCCCTAGCTGTTGGTTGGGAGTAAGCTGCAATTGTGGTGTTCGAGAGGGCTGGCTGACCGATTAATTCTAGGGATTCGGAAGCTTTGATGAGAATACCTTGCCCTGAGCTTGTGCCTAAAGTGTGGGACGTGATACTTGAAGAGCCAGACAGAGTAATTTTCTGTCCCTGGAGAGCGATCGCACCACCTTGGTTTCCACTTGTATCAACTCTAGCTGCATTACTAAAGTTGATATTTTGGAACTGATTCACACCATTCAAATTTAAGCTAAATCCATTAGTGTTTGTTGACAGTCCTACGAGATTGTTTGCTGTGACACTTGCTAATTCCACCCTGCCATCGCGAGCAGTAATGCTACTCTGATCAAAAGTTAAGTTGTTCCCCACCAGTGCAAATGTATTTTTTGCCGGAATCGCTAATTTTGACCCATAAACGTTAATTGAGCCAGGATTACTACCCATTTGCAAGCCAATTGGCACACTCATCGTCAACAATGTGTTGGCGTTGGGATTCACAGCACTAAACTCAGCACCATCAGCAAATTTGATGCTATTAGCAGTTGTGCCAAAAAATGAACCACCAATTTTTAAGCTGGCCTTGGCATCAAAAATCACCCCGGCTGGGTTAAGTAAAAATAAATTAGCAGTACCCTTAGCACTAATTTCACCTCTAATATGAGAAATATCACCACCAGTTACCCGACTAAAAATATTTTGAATATCAGTAGCATTGTCGAATAATACAGAACCGTTGCTGGGAATAGAGAATTGGCTGAAGCTATGAAATAAATTATTGCCAACACGAGTGCCATTAGTAATTGTGTAATTATCAATACCTTTAACAGTAGTTCCGAGAGTGTTATCGGGACTAACCTGAGCTTGAACACTCATGTTGTAAATGACAGATATGAAAATTGCGCCAATGAAGCTAAATCCAGCAAAACTTACTTTCATCAACCTACCTCTAATTTTCTCCCCTGTATCTATTCTTCCCAATTAAGTATGTTTTTAAACATTGCTATAGCCAGTAGTTTAAGTTTTGGGAAAAATTGCACAAGTTAAGTCGTGACTCTTCAATTACCTGCGTAATATAGGGTTGATGCCAGTATATTTAATCATCAAATCCAAATCCTGTATAGGACTCGTATTTGATTTTTGCGAAGCTAGGTATACTTTTATTTCTTCTTCCCTGTTCCCTTACTACGCAAAAAAATTTCAGGAATCACAGCTGATTCCTATGTAATTTAATTAATGAAAAAACTGTTATTTATTTGTAGTCAAAATCGATTGCGAAGTCCTACTGCTGAAGCTGTATTTGCTGAGTACGAAGGCATAGAAACAGATTCCGCAGGTTTGGATCGTTATGCAGAAGTCCCACTATCTACAGAGGCTATCGAGTGGGCTGATATTATTTTTGTCATGGAAAAATCACATAAAATTAAACTAGCGCAAAAATTTCAGCCATTCTTAAAAAATAAGAGAGTTATCTGTTTAGATATACCCGACGAATTTGAATATATGGATGCTAAATTAATTGAGATTTTGAAGAAGAAGGTACTAAAAATAATTACCTGATGTATTGATTATGGGAAAAAACAATATTTTCAAATTTTCCTAATCCCCAATCCCTAACTAATAAAAATACCCCAGTCTCTCCTAGAAACTGGGGATTAGAAATACTATAAAGACGAATACAATGTCTACTTAGCACCGCAGTAGGTATTAATTTCTTTGACAATTGTACTTTCGTCCACACTACTCTTTTGTAAACTCCCTAAAAAGCGATTAGCATCGCGGATATTCTTTTTATCTATAGCCGCAGCCGCATCATTTAAGCCTTTGCTGATATCTTGATAGAGTGTAAGAAAGCGTCCCTGAAAACCTTTTAATTTTTCATCGCTAACTGTCACAGCTTTCATTTCTGTGCCAATCTCATCTATCTTAGTAGCAAGTTCAGTTAAGCCTTTAGACCCCTTGGAAGAATTGGAATTTTTGCCAAATTGTTGACCTAATGTTGCTGCTTTGTTAGCTACTGTGATCACTTTATTACATTGGGCAACTTTACTTTCTCCGCATCCCGCAAATAATACTGCGATCGCAGCTACAAGAGAAAGTGTAGCAGTTTTTTTCAGCGTAAGTGACATATGTTGTGATTTCTCCAGCGATGTTTCCGTAAAATGGGCATATAAAACAATGAGTTTACAAAAATATAAGTCAACGCTATTTTTGCTGATGCCTTTTTTAGCCCTGTTACTTTATACTTCATTCTTTTTCAGAGGTGTATGAAATTACACTGAAATAGAAAAAAGTTAAATTAGATATACATCTTCCGTGATAGTTTTTCCGTAGACGATAGAAAAAACTTTACTCACGGAAATTAATCGCTGGATTTTGGTGTTAATCTCAATGTTGCTGTCGCTTGCGCTGCCACAGTTTTCTGCTCCCAAAGCATGGGATGATATTTAAGGTTGCGCCAAGGCTCAATCATATCAGCATAATGTTTATGGAAAGCGTGACCAGACTGTCCAGGCGTATGAATAGCTAAGGAATTATCCAAATTACTTAAATCGACAATCATGCGTAGTGAAGGAATATCAGTCACTTCAAAGGATTCATTCGCTCGCCAACGGTTAGCATTCACTGTTTCACCGTTTCCTGCTGTACTGAAAGCACCGCGATTAAATATAGATTCAATCAAAGCCACACCAGATTTTCCCAAGGTGGCGTTACGAAATGTAATGGTGTGTAATTTACCCCAATTCCAAGCTTGGGGATTTTTCCCTTGAATAGTTTCTAATTCCTCTACAGCTTCTGTAAAAGCCTGTCGGAAAATTTGATCACGGGTTTCTACCTGGGCAGTTTTAGTATTATCCCACCATTGACTATCAGGTTTTTGGATGAGATTTTGCAACACAGCATACCAGCGATCGCCCCCACTAGGAAAGTAGTCTAGAGGTAATTGATCATGAAAAGTTGCAGCTAACAAATGTTTATAAAATACTTCAAATAAAGCTGCCGCAGATGATGTTATTTCTAGTTGGAAGTTCCAGCTTTGTAACAGTTTTTGAGCAGATTTTAATCTAGAATCATCAAAAGTCAGATTTTGCAGCAATGGCACTAAATTACGGGCATTTAAATTGAGATTGTCACCCTGAATTTTCTCCACATCTTGTACAGCAATCGGCTGATTTTGTTTTTCGATCATCTCCACAATGCGCTGGGCGCGATAGCCATAAACCCAATCTGTGGTAATTACATAAGGATATTCTTGAGCAACTAAATTATTAGCAGTAGCTATATAACCTTGGGGCGGATTAAAGCTATAAGGTAACTTTTCAAAGTCTATATAACCTTGCCATTCATATTCATCAGTCCAACCAGGAACAGGGTAGCGTCCATTTCCTTGAGTGCGAATGGGAAATTTTCCTGGCATTTGATAACCGATATTACCATCAACATCAGCATAGACTAAATTTTGTGCAGGCACATCAAAATTACTAGCAGCAGCACGGAATTCCTGCCAATTTTGAGCGCGATTCATTTGCGGAATTGAGTAGACTAATTTTGTCGGTTCTAATGCTGTCCACCGCAAAGCGACAACATAATTTTGGGGTAATTTGATTGCTTGATGAAACTGTTTTAAATTAGGTGCAACATCAGAAAGAATCGGCCCATGTCTGGTGTAGCGGACTGTATGAACAAGGGGTTGACTACCAGCAATTTGAATAGTCTCTGGTACGAGGTTTATATCTACCCACTGGCCATTAACTTCATATTGATTGGGGTTATCAGGGTTGATTTTCTCTATATATAGATCCATCACATCGGATTGTACATTAGTCACACCCCAAGCAATGCGATCGCTATGTCCGACAATTACCCCCAACATCCCCGCAAAGGAAAACCCCATCACATTGTAAGGACATTCAGCATTTTTAGTGGTGCAATGTAAACCCATTTCATACCAAATTGAAGGCATTTGCACCGCTAAATGGGGATCATTCGCCAAAATCGGTTTACCTGTCTTTGTGCGCTTCCCAGCAATTACCCAATTATTTGAACCAATACCAACTCCCGTTTCCCCAATGAGTTTTTCTAGTGCCAACATTGGTTGAGTCATGGCTTCTAAAGTCGGCGCAATTTCTGAGACATCAGTAATTACAGGTTTGTAAGTTAATTCTGGGGTAGTTTTTCCTGTTTGCCACTCCGGCAAAATCACAGGCAAATCTTGGGGGTAGGCGGGAAAAAGTTCTTCGACTTGTTCAGGTGTGAGGGTTTTTAGTAAGATGGTACGCTCAATTTCGTTTTGAAAATTTCTGCCTAAATCGTAAGCCATCACCTTACCCCAAGTCAGGGAATGGAGAATTTCCCAAGGTGCGACTTGATAACCAGGATTGAGTAATTTTAATACCGCATATTCTAAACTTAATGCACTGCCTTGATGGGTTTGCAGGTAGGCATTTACACCATCAGCATAGGCTTGCAAATCAGCTTTCATCTGTGCATCCATTGACTGGATTTCTTGTTGCGCTACCCTTGCCCAGCCTAGAGTTCGCAGATATTTATCTGTATCTAATTGCGAAGCACCAAACATTTCTGCTAATCTACCAGAACCAATATGCCGCCAAAAATCCATTTGCCAAAATCTGTCTTGGGCATGGATGTAACCCTGCGCCATAAATAAGTCGTGGGAGTTAGCTGCATAAATATGAGGTACACCCCATTGATCCCGTTGCACTCTCACTTCTGCTTTTATACCAGAAATGGCGATCGCTCCATTTTCTACAGGAAAAGAACGCCGAATTGTATAACCCAAAAAAGATACTAACAATAACCCCAGCACTAACACTAAAACAACAAATATTTTCAGTAATTTAGATAACCGACGTTTGCGGATGTTTTTCATGTCTGGGTTGTTAGTAAAATCCTGCGACATTATACCGTTTGTCGTTGCTCATTTTTGCTGTTGATTTTTGAGTAAGATATATGACTTAGCTAATTTAATAATACTGACAATAAAATAGCTTTCTGATATCAATTCCTGTTGAATTCTCTGATTTTTCCTCAGTATATTGATATATTTTCTTGTATCTGAAGAATATATATAGTAATGGCGATCGCTTATCTAAATATCTTGACAAACTTTGATTGACAAAGCTTAGAAGTTTGTGCTACTCAAATATCCAATGTAATAATACTGAAAAATATAATTTAATAGTAATAATTAATACAATACAGGCTTATTACTTCAGCACCACATTCTCACAAAATGCCTCAGTATGTGAATCACCGATGTATTTCGGGCAACGAAGTAATAAAAATAGCATCAAATACTTATAAAAATCGCTAAGAAAAAACAAGAAAGGCGTGCTAAGTTTTAAATCCATCCTTATTCCGTTCGCGGTTGCCCCATGTATCTGCCAGACTTACATCCACAACACCTTGAAGAATTAGTCAAGCGTAGTGGTATAGATTTAGACTTGACACAACTAAATTTCCAGTCTCTCCAAGGCGCAGCAGCCTACGAATATCTCTTAATTTCCGAACATCTCCCCCGCACGAACACAGGAATGGTGACAAGTGGTTGGTTACAACGCTACAGTCATGTCACCGCAGGTGGTTGGTGGTGTTCCGGTTTAGATCCTCTCCATCATTGGAAAGCAATGGAGTGGGGTTGTTTTAAACCCAACCAACCACGCACCAATCAAAATGGTAAAACCATCAAATACGAACATCCCCCCAGCACACCTACCAGGATATTTTGTCTGAGGGTGACAGGGAATATTTGGCAGCAAGTCTCCCAACGTTACAATATTGCCATGCCTAGCCATACCACCAGCAATGAACAAGGTGAAGCCGTCGGGTTTTGGCAATGGGTATTAGAAAATCAAATACCCATCATCATCTGTGAAGGAGTCAAAAAAGCCGCCACCCTCTTAACGCAAGGCTATGCAGCCATAGCTGTACCAGGAATTACTAGTGGCTATCGGGTTGTCAAAGATAAATTTGGCAAAGTTATCAACCGTCAACTGATTCCCGATTTAAATGTATTTGCACAGATGCAACGAACTGTATATATTTGTTTTGATTTTGAGACTCAACCGCAAAAAGTAGCAGCCGTTAGCAATGCAATTACCCAATTAGGTTGTTTATTTCAAGAACAAAAATGTCCCGTCAAAGTTATTACCCTGCCGGGGCCAGAAAAAGGCGTTGATGATTTGATCATAGCTAAAGGTGCGATCGCCTTTGAAAAAGCCTATCGTCGGAGTCTAGATTTAGAAATTTATCTCGCTGAAATTAAACCCCATACAGAACTAACTATTCCCCCTGCTTTAACTATCAACCGTCCCTACTTAGGCGAAATAGCTTTTCCTACCTCTGGACTAGTGGGAGTCAAATCAGCTAAAGGTACAGGTAAAACTACTGCATTACAAACAGTAGTCCAACAAGCTAAAACTAGAAATCAACCCGTATTATTAATCACTCATCGGATTCAATTAGGCAAATTCCTATGTGAAAAAGTCGGGATAAAATGGGGATTAGGTAATCATGAAAATCTCGCAAGTAATTATGATGATTTATCTCCTCAAAATCATTCTTTAGGTTTATGTATCGATTCTATTTGGAAGCTTGACCCAGAAAACTGGCAAGGTGGCATCATAATTTTAGATGAAGTAGAGCAATCTTTATGGCATTTGCTCAATAGCAGCACTTGCAAACATAAGCGTGTCAAAATTTTAAAATTGTTCCAGGAATTAATTGCTACTGTCTTATCAACTGGCGGTTTAGTGATTGCCCAAGATGCCGATTTATCAGATGTTTCCTTAGATTATTTACAAAGTTTAGCAGGCTGTAAAATCATACCCTGGATATTAGTTAATCAATGGCAACCCCAACGTGGTTGGGATGTGACATTTTATGATTCTCCTAATCCCATACCATTAATTCAGCAATTAGAGTTAGATTTATTAGCAGGGCGTAAATGTTATGTCACTACTGATAGCCGTGCTGGTAGATATAGTTGCGAAACTATTGAGCGTTATCTCAAAGAACGTTTAGAAAAACTGCGCTATCAGTTTCCTAAAACTTTAGTAATTAATAGCCAAACAACTAATACACCAGGTCATGCGGCTGTTGATTTTGTCCCAGCCATCAATCAAAAAATTACTGAATATGCAACTGTATTTGTTACCCCCAGTTTAGGAACAGGTATTAGTATTGATGTCCAACATTTTGATAGAGTCTATGGCATTTTTCAAGGAGTAATTCCTGATGCAGAAGCACGACAAGCATTAGCTAGAGTTAGAGATAATGTACCGCGTATTGTTTGGTGTGCTAAACGGGGAATTGGTTTAATTGGTAGTGGTAGTACCAACTATCGTTTATTGTCCAATTGGTATCAAGAAAATCAAAAAGAAAACCTCGCCTTACTTAGCCCTTTACACAAAATAGATGTTGATTTACCTCTAGTTTATGACCCTGTACATTTGCGTACCTGGGCTAAATTATCAGCCAGAGTCAATGCTTCTCTTCGCCTCTATCGCCAAGCCATGCAAGAAGGCTTAACTAACGATGGTCATCAAATCCGACTCAGAAGTAATGCAATTCATAATAATATAGTTAGAGATTTAAGGTTAGCTTTCTTAGCAACTGATCCTCAAGATTTAGCCACTCGTAGAAGATTAGTTTTAGAAATTGTTAAAGTGCAGAAGGAGTGGACAGAAAAACGCCAAAAAGGTAAAGAAATTAAGCGTCAAATTAGAAAAATCAAACAAGAGAATCAACTAGCAGCCGCAATTAATGTCGCCAATGCTAAAGATATTGATTATGTAGAGCATGAGCAGCTAGCTTCCCAACATTCTCTAACTGATGCCGAACGCTATCAAATTCAAAAATATCATCTCAGACAACGCTACGGTATTCCTGTCACCCCATTATTAAAAATTAAGGATGATCAAGGATACTATTCTCAATTATTAATTCACTATTATCTAACCCATGAAAGTGAATACTTCCATCTTAGAGACCAACAAGAATGGTATCAACAATTGTCATTAGGTGATGGCAAAGTTTTCCTCCCAGATTTAAAAACCTACACAGTGAAAATAGAGGCGATGAGAGCCTTGGGAATGTTGCAATTTCTTGAAAGTGATGCCAAATTTACAGAGGATGACCCGAAGTTAATCTGGTTGAAAGATATAGTATTTCAACACAGTAAGCATATCAAAAGAGTATTAGGTATTGACTTTACCAGAGTGAAAAATAGTATCACAGGGATAAAAATCCTTAGTCGGCTGTTAAACTTGTTGGGGTTGAAATTACAGCGTATCCATGATTTTTATCAAATTGACATAGATACCCTGAATGATGGTAGAGAGCAAATATTTACAATCTGGCATCAACGAGATGAATTGATATTAGCTCACACCAGACAAATAGGAAATAACCACACCGATAACTTCGCTAATTGGCAACAACCAAAAGTCGTAAGTTCTCCTGTTTCGGTGATGTATAAGTAGAACAAGGTAAATAATGACAGGTTTGTAGTGTACCCCTCTGGAGAAGCAAGCTACGCGAACAGAAAAGGACTAAAGTCCTTACTACGAACTTAATCCTAATTGTGGTGTAGGAGTTGCAATCATTTTCACCTATGTGTATTTATCTGGAAAATGCGCTAATGACAGTGTGGTAATACATAGGCTCTGAATTCGAGTTATATTGCAATTAGTAACCATTAGGAAAAACACCTGTGTTTCCACTCTACGACGACAACCCCACCCGCATCACACCGTATTTTACTTACGGTTTAATTGGGATGAACGTTCTAATTTTCCTGCATGAATTGAGTTTGTCGAATGAGCAGTTGAATCTTTTTTTTAATCAATATGCAGTAGTCCCACAAGAATTAACCACTAATTTAGCTGGGGAGTGGACAACTTTATTTACCTCCCAATTTTTACACGGGGGGTGGTGGCACTTAATTTCTAATATGGTTTTTCTTTGGGTATTTGGTAATAATATTGAAGACCGTCTTGGTCATTTCAAATACCTCATTTTTTATTTAGCTTGTGGTGCTTTAGCTGCTGCGTGTCAGTGGTTCATTGGGATGTCTTCAACTATCCCGTCCTTGGGGGCTAGCGGTGCAATTTCGGGAGTATTAGGTGCGTATCTCATCCGCTTTCCCCATGCTAGAGTAACAACTTTGCTTTTCTTAGGTTTTTTCGTCACTACAATCAGCATTCCAGCCATGATACTGATTGGGGTTTTCTTTGTTCAAAATGTCATTTCTGGACTAGTTAGCCTACAAGCTGCGGCCAATATGAGTGTTGAAACAGGCGGAGTTGCTTACTGGGCGCACATTGGTGGCTTTGTGTTTGGGATGATTCTCGCACCTTTATTTGGGCTATTTAAACGTGATTATTGAGAAAAAGACAAAAGGTAAAAGGCAAAAGTAAAAAGGTAAAAGTTTTGTACTTTTTATTTTCGCCTTTTTTAATCCCTAATGACTAATGACTAATGACTAATGACTAATGACTATTGACTATTGACTATTTGCACCAACAGAAACTTCTGTTGCTTCATCTTGAATTTCAGGTTCTTCTATAGATACAGATTCCACTGAAGGAGGTAGGGAAATAGTGATGTCAGCACCGTTGATAATAGTTCCTACTAAACCCAGTTCAGCTTCTACTAATTGATCAACTGCTTCACCTAACATATTTTCTTGGGTGTAGTTAGGTCTTGCTACTAAGACCATGCCATCACTATAGGGTTGAATTAAGAGGGCATCATTAGATAAACTCAGGGGATGAGTGTCTAAGATAACCAAATCGTAGCGTTCCCTTACATCCTCCATCAGCCGCCGGATTTCACTCGATTCTAAGACAGCCGCAGATTGGCGTACAGGGCCAGGACTGGGAATGATGTAGAGGTTTTCCACATCGGGGACTAGACGGATACATTCGCTTAAGCTGCCGTAATAACGCAGAGGTTCTAGATTGGCATCGGGGTCTGGGTTGACTCTGAGTGATAAACAGCGTGAAGGCGATCGCAAATCTGTTTCAATGATCAAAGTTCTCTTTCCTGCGCGCGCTGCCGCAATCCCCAGGTTGTAAGCACTAGTAGTTTTACCCTCGTTGCTGCTGGTGCTAGTAATTAATACTACTTTCAAGTTCTTCCCACCAAAGCGGCGCAGGTTACTACGTAGCTTTTCATAAAACTCTAAATATACAGACTCAGCAGATAACACTACGGGTATACCTTCTGGTGGTAAATCATCCACAGGCATTAAAGGTATTTCTCCCAGTAAGGCAACTTCCCGTTGTTTGAGACTGTCGCGGATATCTTCTCTGGTGCGGAATGTGCCTTCGAGAGAACCCAATAAGAAAATAATCCCTCCGCCAACGACAAAACCCAAGAACCCACCCACAGCTAAGGTTAAAACTACACTCTTAGGTTTCTTGGCATCAGCTATTACAGTGATGGCTCTGGCAATACTAAAACTACTGACTGTTTCAGCTTCGGCTGTTCTAGCATCAGTCAATTTAGCCTGCATTTGATCAAACACAGCCTTTTTGAGTGCCACTTCCTGTTCTAAGCGCGATCGCTCTAACTGTTTGTTAGGTATTTGGGAATACTCCTGACGCAGTTGCAGTTCTTCGCGGACTTGTTGTGCTAATTGTTGTTGTAGGGTTTCCCGTTGGGTTTGCAAAGCCACCATCTGGTTTGCCAACAGTTGTCTTGCCGGATCAAGGTTACTTTGAGCGCGAATACCTGTGATATTTCCCGCCAAAGGTGCGGCTGTGCCGTCCCCACCAACCACCTCTGCGGCTCGTTGTTGCAGTAACTCCTCAGTGGCTTGTTTTTGCCGCATTAACTGGATCATAGTCGGATGTTCCGGCCGCAGATCCTTACGCAGCAGAGCTATTTGTGACTCAGTTTGATAAAGTTGTGTCCGTAAATCACGAAGAATCGGGTCAGCACTTAAAGCCGAGGACACATAAGCCTGATTAACATTTAACCCTAACTTCTCTTGGAGACTACGAATTTGGGCATCAATCCCAGTAATGGTTTGTTGAATGACTCGTTGTTGGTTTTGACTGTTGGTGACAGCATTTAATAAACTGCCGTTTTCTGCTGCTAATATGGCGGGACGTTCCCGGCGGTCATATATTTCTAGTTTCTGTTCAGCTGCTTGTAGCTCTCCTTTAGCCTGTGGAATACGTTCATTAACTTTTTCAATAATGGCTCTTAAACGCGTTGTATTAACATCGCTACTGTACTGGATCATTCCATCCATTAACGCCTTGACCACTTCTTGAGCGCGTTTAGGGTCAGTATCTCGATACTTAAGTTCAATGATATTCGACTCTAATTTCCCAGTTCTAGAATTTCTTTTTGGTAACTTGAGGTCTACGCTACTAGCCAAAACTTTAGGTTTGATACCCATCGTTGTCGAGATGCTTTCAATTAGCTGGTCTGAGAGCAAGGAAGCTGCATCTAGTTCTTTACCCTGTTCTTGAATTTCGCTACCAGTTGTCGAAAAAGACACAGTCGGGCCGGAATAGGTTAATGCGCTGTCAGCTACGTAGGTTGGCGGTGGCTCCGGCTGGATAGCCACTACTGTTGACCCCGCCACAATTAAAGCAAAACTGGCTAGTCCAACCCATTTGTATTTTTCAAAAGCAATGATGTAACGCTTAACAATTGGTGGGGTCATAACAGAAACATAGGTAAACAGACGACAGTT
This sequence comes from Nostoc sp. CENA543, assembly GCF_002896875.1. Lineage (GTDB taxonomy): Bacteria > Cyanobacteriota > Cyanobacteriia > Cyanobacteriales > Nostocaceae > Trichormus. The sequence continues at coordinate 1,179,792 of NZ_CP023278.1, read as the reverse complement.
AATTGAATCGGCGATCGCTAGTTGTCATTGTAGTTACTAGTTATTATTCATGATGAATGATTCTTTAGTCACCCCCGTGTTTCATTTTGCTACATTCTTGATTGTGTCTTGACAAACTAAACATATTAAAAAATGTCTCACTAATTGCCACCACCAAAATTATTAAAGAAATTGAGGAACGAACGCACGTTGAAAAATGGCTGAGTAATAGTGCTAAGGAAGTTAGTAATACGTCCAATCAGGTTGCGTCCCACAACAATCACATCATTGTCTTGCAGTGGCACATTTTGGGAAACATCACCACTCAAGGCTTTTTTCGCATCTAATGATTGAGTGACAGCTCTACCTCGTTCTGGGTCAAAGCGAATTAAAGCCATATCCCGCAGATTTGCAGTATCTAGGTTAATTCCGCCCAAAGCATCTACAAAGTTGCTACCATTAGGCAGAGTTTGTGTCACAATTCCCCCAGCTGCATAATTTAACACTCTGACTCTAATTTGTGGTGTAGCTAGGGAAGAACGAGAGACCAAAAGGCGGTCATAACCATCATCTGCACCAACTTCTCGTTTCGGCACAATAATCGCATCCCCATCTTGCAGACGTAAGCTAGGTAATGAACCATCGTTTTGCAATGTGCCGTATAAATCAATATTTTGTGCGATCGTTGAACCATCCGTCAGGCGACGACGCACCTGTATTTGACGCAAGTCAGCAGCAATACTAGAACCACCAGCCAATAACAAAGCATCAGCTACACGGGGTAAAGCAGCAGAAACATTATAAATACCTGGACGAAATACTTCCCCACTAATCGTTACCTGCACCGGACGAGGAGTAGCTAAGGATACTACCAATAAAGGATCAACTGTAATCCGGCTCAAACTCAAACGAATCTTTTCCTGCGCTTCTTCTAAACTTAAGCCTTGCACAGAAACCGTACCAACTTGCGGCACTACAATATTGCCTTCTGGACTAACCTGAGCCTGAAAACTCAAATCTGGACGCGCCGACGCTAAAGATAAAACTACAACAGGATTAATTACATAACGATTGAGCAGAGAACGAATTCTCTCTTGTGCCTCCTGTAGAGTTAAACCTTGCAGTGGCACTGTTTCTAATAGTGGAACAATGATATTACCTTCTGGATTAATTGCTGCTTGAAAGCTTAAATCTGGAAAGCGTTGCACAACCACACTAACAACGTCTCCACTTCCCAAACGATAGGGGCCAGGAGGACGTTCAAAAGTCACGTTAATGACATCCCCAGGCCCCAACAAATAACGATTGAATTGAGGTGAAATTTCATTACTACTGCTAGCTGGTGTTGTCTCCCTCTCTGGTGGTGGAGAAGGGAATTTAATTGGTAACTCCTCTGACGGTGGTATAGGTGCTTGAGCAAAAACAGGCTGAAAAATATTTAAGAAAACCCATACTTGAAAAGTTAAACAAAATAGGGCGTTAAATACACGCATATCACAGGTATGAAAAATGAACGTTACTGATTCGAGAGGAAATTGCCAGGAGTGACTATACTTATTTAGTAGTATTGAAAACCCCAGTCATTAGTGTAGATTGTACTGTTTCACCAATAGACTGTGCTAAAGGCCAAGTAGTTTCCACCTGGCCTAAAGGTTCCATAGGCACAAGAATACTGACAGCAACCCAAGGTTGACGCTGCTTTTGCCATTGTGCTAACTGATCTGCTAAAAACCAACGAAATGGAGTGTAATATCCACTACGCGGTAAAGCATACCATTGTAAAACCGCAAAAGTGTCTTGATTGGTAGAAACGCGGAAAAACTGCGCCTCTACTGTCGTTTCCGTATTTTCCCCTGGAGATGATTTTTTCACAACAAACCTAGCCGAACGTTCTTGCGCTATATCCCATTTGCCCCAGCGTCCCTTACCCCAGCCGTTAACATCTGTCCATTCAATTTCCGGTTGGTCTCTTGGGCCATTTTGTGGCAATAACAACAAAATGGCCTTGTTTTGTGTATTTTCTTGTTGAAGTACCTGCAAAGACCATTTATGTTCACCTATTTGCTGTTCTACTTGTTCAACGGTTTTCCACCCAGGCAAAGTCAAACCCTGACTACGTATCTTTTTGATTAAGTTGAGATTAGTAACAGGTGGAGGTTGTTTCCATTGCCATTTGCCTGTGATGTAACCTGGTACTGCTCCTGTTATTAGTAGTAGAAGCAACAGTAACAACACTATAAAATGAGGCAAATACCTGTATTTAAAAAGTTTAGATAGGGAAAGCATCAGTAAAAATTGCTATATTCAAGCAAAATTTTACCTGAAAAAATGACACTGTAGGTTCAGTGGAATTAAGGGTTAATAGGGATTGGGGACTGGGGACAGGGGGACTTCCAACTTAAAAAATATACTATCACTGTGTAGGCAGAGGGGCAGGGGGCAGGGAGCAGGGGGAAAAATAGCAATGTCTTCTCTCGGAAAGTGGATAATTTATTTTCTGGAAGTCCCTGGGAAAGTAGGGGAAGAAAAACTTCAATCATTACTCATTACTCATTACTCAACACTCCCTTGTCTCCCTTCCCTGATCCTTTGACTTATGACAATGAAATATTTCTTAATCAGAAGTCGCTGACTCTTCTAATTCTGGTTGAATTTCCGGTGGTGGCGAGAGTAATTGATCTAGCCAATTCAACAGAGGTACTAGAGAAAGTAACATAAGAGCTGAATATAGGTCGCCTCCCCAACTATCATGCAGCCATGTAAAAGCACCTTCTTTGCCAGTGCCGTGAAAGAAACTGAGTAAGGTGTTACGAATAATATTGGCAATGACACTGATCACAATTGCCATTGATAAAAACCAAACTGTTACCCGACGTGAAGCTAAAGCCCCTGTCCAATACAACAACATCAAACTGACATAGATGGTTGTAAAGAGCATTTTCAAGCCTGCACAATAGGGCGCAACTTCGACAATTTTTCCGCCAACGTAAATGTTAATACCGTCTACAACTACTTCCATACCAAATTGATTGAGAATGAAACCTGCTGTAGTAGCGATAAAACTCTGTAGAGGAAAAGTGTAAGGTGCTATCAGGTAAGGTACTGCTGTAGGTGTTGCCAGTAATACGAGAATCAAAGAAAATCCCTGTAATCTGATGCCGGGAAAACCTTTAAACCACAGACATAAACCTGTAAGTATGGTGGGTAAAGATAAATTAACCCACTCTGTTACTCCACTTAAGTAAAAAATTCCGCCAATTACTAATAAAAATATACCCAAAGGATGAGATTTATTAGGTAGGCGTTGCCATTGTTTGCGCTTTTGCCAACTCAAATAAGCAGCAAATGGTAGACCAATTAAACCATGACTAAAATATTCATGTTCAATACTGATAGTTTTGTGTAACCATCCATCCACCCAATGCAGTAGGATAGGCGCGTATAGCAGCACTAATATCCCAAAAATTCCTATACCTAGTAAGAGGTTTGTGTCTCTATTTTTAATTTGTTGTTGAAGTGCCATAATTATCAGCAATTCAATTGATACTTTCTTTCTCAGTATCCTAACTTGAAAGTCAGGAAATGGGAAATGGGGCATTGGGCTTGAATATTAATCTTTTCCCTAATGACTAATGACTCATGACTAATGACTATTGACTTTATTTTCAATTGTGATGCAATTGTTAATAGCTGCTACAACTTCTCTGGCTTGACTATGACTCAAGCCTGGATACATTGGTAAGGATAATATTTGTTGTGCTAGTTTTTCTGCTTGGGGAAAGTCTCCCTGTTGATAGCCTAGATAAGTAAAAGCGGGTTGGAGATGACAAGGAATTGGGTAGTGAATACCTGTTTGAATTCCTGCTTGTGTGAGTTCTGTTTGGAGTTGCTGACGATCTATGGGGCAAGTATCATCAACCTTCACGACGTAAAGATGATAAATATGACCGTCCCCACTTTGGTTTTGCATGGGAACAATACCAGCCGCCGCTAAGGATGCTAGTTCTAAGTCATATTGTTTGGCAATGGTGAGGCGATCGCGATTCCATTGTGATAAATGTGGTAACTTCGCTAGTAAAATAGCCGCTTGGATTGTGTCTAAGCGGCTATTAGTCCCCATTTCAATATGCACGTACTTTTGCGATGAACCATAATTTCTGATGCGGGCAGCTTTTTTGGCTATTTCTGCATCGCGTGTCACCAGCATTCCCCCATCTCCCAACGCCCCTAAGTTCTTGCTGGGGTAAAAACTAAAGGCTGCGGCTGTACCTACAGAACCTGCTTGATATCCGTCTCTATGGGCTAGATGTGCTTGGGCTGCATCTTCAAAAATTAATACCTTGTATGTGTCAGCAAAATCTAATAGCTGCTTGGGTGGTACCATCTGACCATACAAATGGACGGGGATAATGGCTTTAGTCTGAGGCGTGACGGCTTTGGCTGCTGCTTCTAAGTCAATTAAAGCTGTTTGGGGATCACAATCTACAAGTACAGGTTTTGCTCCCGCCTGTAGAACTCCTATCAGGGTGGCGACAAAGGTATTGACTGGTAAGATGACTTCATCCCCTGATTTGATGTTACAGGCTTGCAAACCTAAAGCGATCGCATCAGTCCCCGATGCTACTCCCACCCCATATTCTGCACCTGATGCTTGGGCAAATGCTTTTTCAAATTCTGCTACAGCTTTTCCGAGAATAAAATCTCCTTGCTGCAAAATCATCTCAACTGCTTGCTGGATTTCCTGTTTCACTACATCATGCTGCCATTTTAAATCCACAAAGGGGATGATCTGATCAGTCATTGTTAGTTCACCTCTCCATCAAATGTCACGGTTTCTTTAAAGATTTTATAGACATCACAGTAAAAATACTTGCTTACTATATAGTTTACTGGTGATTTTTTACTATAACAGTTGTCGCACACAGAGATCACCTTAGACTTTGAGCAGCAATTTATCCTGCTGGTGAATGGTGATTTACAGTTGCCAAATATCTCGTGTCAATACTTATAATTAAGCAGATTTTATTCCAGCTTTAATCTGTTATTTCACCGAGAAGAGTTATGATTACTATTTATGGTAATTCACGCGAAATTTATACAAGTAGCAATTTATTGATTCATCTAAAATTTTTCCTGAAGATAAAAAACGCTTTAATACCCCAATTGCACATTCATATTTATAAGTCACAATTCATACTTTAGTCTTGATTAAACATGGTTTGCAGTTAGTGGAAGTTATATCAATGAGTTTGGTATCATCACCATATTGATGATGAGAAAACTAATTCAATTGTGGGCTATTTACCCTCTCTGTATTCCTACGGTTAGGATACCCTGATTAAAATGTAAACTAACGCTATCTGCTAGTTGTAACTTCACAATAGATGAGTTACACAATTACGTAGATGATTTTACAGCCGAATAAAAAATTTTTGTCTTCAGTTTGTTTGTCGGCAGCTAAATTGGGGAATGCTTAAGAATAGTAAATCATAACCCAGTAAAAGTGGTTATATAAATTACAGTATCGAGCAATGATTAAGGTAGCGGTGGGAATGGTAGAGCCGGATAACAAATTATTAGTCCCTAGAGATGGTTGGGCTGCTCAAGACACAAGAGAACAGCAACGTCTCAAAGCATTGTCAGAATTAGGTTTAAGACAACCAGAAACCATACCAGTTTTTGAAGAAGCCACTCAAACGGCAGCACATTTTTTAGAAGCACCAATTTCCGTTTTAGGATTTATAGATCAAGAACGTCATTGGTTCAAATCTGCCGTCGGCTTATCCAGACTAGGTTTAATGAATAGCTTGGCGCAGAGTCGTCAGTTGTTGCGGGGCGAGTCTTTTTGTACTCAGGTGGTAGACACCCTGCAAACTATTGTAATTAATGATACGCAAAATGTTACGGATACTTTACTGTTAAACAGCAAGTTAGTGCAAGAATATGGTATCCGTGCTTATCTGGGCGCGCCATTGATTGATGCTACAGGCAATTGCTTGGGTGCATTAGCGGTCATGGATCTATTGCCCCGTAATTTTACGCATCGTGACGTTGAATTTTTACAGATTATTGCTCGTTGGAGCATGAGTGAATTTGAGCGTAACCGACTGCTGTTTTTGGGAAAAACAGAAAAGTTACCCTCAAATAATGCCAGTTCCTTGGCACTGACTGAAGAGAAGAGCGCAGTATCAAAAGCTGCATTTACTAGTTTAGAAAAAGAACCTCACGAAACTAAGCAGATAAAATTAGAACTTTTAGCCCAATTAACCCAAGAATTACGCACGCCTTTGACATCTGTATTAGGCATGGCTAGCGTTTTAGGGCGAGAGATTTACGGGCCTTTAACCAATAAACAAAGAGAATACGTAGATATCATTCAGCACAGTGGTCGTTACTTACTGTCTTTAGTGAATGAAATTACCGAACTAGGAGCGATGGATGAAAACGCTACTACCATCAATTTAGCTCCTGTAGATATAGAAATGCTGTGTCAACAGGCGATTAATACTTTAGAAGAAGTAGCTAATCGTCGTGATCAAGATATCCGTTTGTCAATCGAACCAGGACGCGGACGGATTTGGCCTTTAGACAAAGATAAAGTCCGGCAAATATTATATCACCTGATTTTTAGTGTGATTCAAATGTCTGCTACTGGGAGTATTGTTCGTATTCATGTGTCTTACAAAGAAAATACGCTCAATATTACTGTATGGGCTTCTCATCCCTGGCTAGGGGATGGGATTACGGAAGTTGATCCTTATTTCCGCCTCAATTCCCTGTCTCTGATGGAGTTGACTGGCGAAGCCGCACCCTATGGTCTGCATTTAGACAACCATGAGGAAATGACTAGTTTACCTGTGACACTGGAGAAATTGCAAACCCTAGAGAGCGATCGCAATGATATTTTGGGTACTGATTCCCAGGAGGATGTCATCCCAGGAAAAAGTAATTTATCGCGGGAAAGTTTAGGTTTATTACTGAGTCGCCAGTTAGCAGAATTACACGGTGGACAAATTGCCATCCAAGGCTCACCCCAATCGGGGCATCGTTATGTACTAACTGTACCCTTGCAAATGACTAGTTCTGCGGAAAACAACGACATTGCCTAAAAAACTATTTTGGATTTTAGATTGAAAGCCAAGATACATAGGCTATTCTAGAAGCGCAATAGTATCTATTCCAATTTGGTATAATATGACGGCAAAAGCAGAAAAAAAGTTTTTCTGGCGTTTGTCGATGCTGAAGAATTAACAATAGTTAATTATTGATGGCTGAATGACTCATCACCTAAGCCGCATTATGATCAAGTCCTAAGTGTTAATATGGCTTGCTAATTGATCATAGTGGATTTTATGAATTTAGTCTGGCAAAGGTTGACTTTATCGTATTTACCACCAAAACAATATATTTCCACTAGTTATATACATCGGTTGTTAGTGGGATTGTTGTTTTCTTGGCGGGAAGCTAGTGTGTTACTTCAGTGGGGAGATGTGATTGCAGCTGCCCTGTTGAGTCTTGTGTATGCACTTGCGCCTTTTGTGTCTAGCACTCTTGTTGGTGTATTGTTAATAGCCTGCGTAGGTTTTTGGCTATTGATGACTTTAGCTGATCAACCAACATCATTAGCTAATTCCCTGGTGACTCCAATTCATCTTTTGGTCTTGCTTTACTGGGGAGTGGCTGTAGTGGCTACAGCACTATCACCCGTCAAAAAAGCCGCAATCACAGATTTAGCGACCTTAACGCTGTATTTGTTGCTATTCGCCTTATGTGCCAGGGTATTGCGATCGCCTCGAATCCGGTCTGTAATAATTACCATCTACTTACATGCAGCACTGATTGTCAGTGTATATGGTCTGCGGCAATGGCGTTATGGTGCAGCCCAACTAGCCACTTGGGTAGATCCAGAGTCCCCCCTATCTAAAACCACTAGGGTTTATAGTTACTTAGGTAATCCTAACTTATTAGCCGGTTATCTTGTCCCGGCTGTGGTTTTTAGTCTGGTAGCTATTTTTGTTTGGCAAGGCTGGATTAAAAAGTCTTTAGCATTAACTATGCTAATTGTCAATACACTCTGCCTAGTTTTAACTTATAGCCGTGGTGGTTGGATTGGGTTACTGGTGGCAATGTTAGCGACGAGTGCTTTATTAGTCTACTGGTGGAGTATACAAATGCCCCCATTTTGGCGTACATGGTCACTGGTCATACTCTTAGGAAGTTTGTCTTTTCTATTGTTAGTCGCAGTTGTGTTTGTAGAACCAGTCCGACTGCGGGTGTTTAGCATTTTTGCCGATCGCCAAGATAGCAGTAATAACTTCCGTCGTAATGTCTGGGATGCTGTATTTGAAATGATCGGCGATCGCCCGATCATCGGTATTGGCCCAGGTCACAATTCCTTTAACAAAATCTATCCTCTCTACCAACGCCCTCGTTATAGTGCCTTGAGTGCCTATTCCATTTTCCTAGAGGTAGCTGTAGAAACTGGTTTTGTCGGTCTTGCCTGTTTTCTTTGGCTCATCATTGTCACCTTTAATACAGCCTTATTACAATTACGTCGCTTAAGGCAATCTAGTAATTTAGAAGGGTTTTGGTTAATTGGAGCGTTTGCCACTCTGTTAGGGATGCTGGCTCACGGTACAGTAGACACAATTTGGTTTCGTCCAGAAGTCAATACTCTCTGGTGGTTGATGGTAGCCTTAATTGCTAGCTACTGGACACCATTAACCCAAGACCAAGCTCAAGCAGCTAATTCGCCCCAAGCAACCGCCGACTAAAAAATATCTCAGGAGTTGGGTAAGCAGGGGAGGTTGGAGAGGAAGAATATTATTGATTATCTCCGCTCTCAGTTCATCAAACTCAGTGCTGTTAGTGGAAGTGCGGCGTTTAGTCGGTGCTGAGTATTTTTCTGACTCAATCATTTTGAAACATGAGTGGGTGGTGTTTGAACCCAGCACTCAGCACTCGTTACTCAGCACTCAGCACTTTTCATTCTCTATAGCTAGTAGCTCCAGGAGCATTAGGATCACGATAGCGAGTTGGCTCATCGTGCTGTTTTCTTCCTGCTAACCCAGCTAAACCCAACAGACCGATTAAACCCAACCAACCCCAATCGAAATCGTTACGGTCATTGTAAGTTGTGGTTCTGGGAGCATTATCCACTCTTGGATCAGTAGTATTAACTTGGGCTTGAGCAGGTAGACTTAAAGGCAAAATAGCCATACTGAGGGTTAAAAAGCCAGCCCCAACAACTGCGGTAAAATCACGTTTCATATATACCAGTCCCTCATAGCTTCCAAAGTTACCCACCACTGTAACGATTCCTCAATTTTCCAAAATCAATCTACAGCTATAAACAGGTGTTTGTAGCACTCACGCTGAAGACGTATAGAAAAGGGATTGGGGATTGGGAATTGGGGATTGGGGACAAGGTAGACAAGGTAGCAAGTGAGAAAAAACTAATGACTAATGACTAATGACTAATGACTAATGACTATTGACCATTGACTCCCTAATAATTTTTCATCGCCCTTTGTATATCACGCTGATCTTGTCGGCGTTTGAGGTCTTCTCGCTTATCGTGGAGCTTTTTACCTTTACCAAGGGCAATACTAATTTTGACCCAACCCCTTTTGAGGTACATTTTTAAAGGTACTAATGTCAAACCCTGTTGTTCTACTTTACCGATGAGTTTGCGAATTTCTTGGCGATGGAGTAACAACTTGCGGGTACGGCGTGGCTCATGGTTAAAATACTGACCACTAGCGGTATACGGAGAAATATGCACGTTAATTAGCCAGATTTCTCCATCACGGATCAAAGCATAACCATCTTGCAGATTCACTTTACCCGCACGGATTGATTTGACTTCTGTTCCCGTCAGTTGAATTCCAGCTTCGTAAGTTTCTAGAATTTCATACAAATAACGGGCTTGTCGATTATCACTGATAACTTTGTAACTTTCGCTCTTATCACTCATTGAAAAATCTTCTACAGTTGATTAATTTATATTAGGTTGATTAATAGGTAGGAGTTTTGCTAGTTTGTTAAGGATTGCAAAATTTGCTGTGGTTTTATATTGTTTGTGGTCTCAACTAAGTTTAAATTTGTTAACCTTTTTATGGATTTAAGATTTTCTTTATAAATCACCCCTAAGACGGTCATTAGCGGCTGAACCTGTCATAGTATGAAACGTAAGAACACTATTGTAACGCGTGTTCTTATATATAGCTGAACAAAGGAAATTTCTGAGTAAAAAATGCTAGGGGTGTACTTTCCATGCCCTTGACGATTCTTGTTGTGGATGACGATTTGGGCACTCGTCTATCTATTAGTGATTATCTTGAACTGTCTGGCTATTCGGTAATTATGGCTAATGACGGTCAAGAAGCTTTGGCAATGGTAGAAGATTATCAGCCTGATTTAATTGTCACTGATATAGTCATGCCACGCATGAATGGTTATGAATTGGTACGTCGGGTACGCCAAAAACCGCAGTTCCGTTTATTACCTGTAATTCTATTAACAGCCCGTACTAAAACTCAGGAGAGAATTCTGGGTTATCAGTCTGGATGTGATTTATATTTGCCCAAGCCTTTTGAGTTAGAAGAGTTAGCCGCAGCTATTCGCAATTTATTGGAGCGATCGCAAATTATCCAATCTGAGTATCGCTTCCCGCCCAAAGAAAGTTTAGCTGGTTCCGACTCTACTAAAGTCATAGAAGCGAATACTCCTATTCTCAGTCAGCTAGACAGTTCTCACTTGCTTTCATCGTTGACTCTTAGAGAACAGGAAGTATTGGAACTTTTAACCCACGGTCTTTCTAACGCTGAGATGGGAGTGCAACTACATTTGAGTCCCAGAACTGTGGAAAAATACGTCAGTAGTCTATTGAGAAAAACCGACACCAGCAACCGGGCTGAACTTGTGCGCTTTGCCATCAAACACGGACTGGTGGAATAGGGAATGGGGAATGGGGAATGGGGAATGGGGAGAGGGGGGAAAGATTTCTTCCCTATCCTCCCACACCTCCCACCCCTCCCACACTTCCTGCTTGCCCAATGCCCAATGCCCTATTGCCATTAATTAGGGCTTACTAACAATATGTTGCAAAAGACCATCACAGGCATCAAGCAGTAAATCAATTACTTGATTAAATCCCTCTGTGCCGCCATAGTAGGGGTCAGGCACTTCTTTGAGGGTGTGTTGAGAACAAAATTCACACATCAAATGCACTTTATGGTGATATTGTCCAGTAGGATCAAGGGAGAGAATATCTTGATAGTTATCTTGATCCATTGCTAAGATTAAGTCAAATTCCTGAAAATCAGATTTTTGAAATTGTCTAGCCCTGCCTTGCAATTTAATTCCTAATTTCGTTGCCGCCGCCGCACTCATGCGTCGGTCAGGTGGACTGCCGATATGATAACTAGATGTACCGGCTGAATCACAAAGGATGCGATCGCTTAAATTATCCTTGTCGATCAGATAATTCATGATGTTTTCTGCCGACGGTGAACGACAGATGTTCCCCAGGCAGACAAACAACAATTTGTAAGGCATAAGAGTAATTCGTAGTTCTTACCAGAGAATTTGAAGATTTTTTCTGAAAAATTGATAATATTTTTGAATATAAATGTGTCAAAAGTCAATAGTCGAGAGTTTTTTGACTAATGACTAATGACTAATGACTAATGACTAAAACCCAGGCAACTCTAGTCCACTTGTCAATTCTTCCATCCGTTCGCGCATGGTAGCGGTGGATTTTTCATAGGCATTTTTCATAGCTGCTGTTACCAAGTCAGAGAGGATGTCTGAGCCTTGTTCTAAAGCGGCGGGAGAAATTTCTACGCGCTTGGGTTCCTGATTTCCACTGACAATCACTTTAACAAGTCCACCACCAGCTTCTCCAATGATTTCCATTTGCTCCAATTCTTCCTGGAGTCGCTTTGCACCTTCTTGAACTTGCTGTGCTTTTTTAAACGCTTCGGCTAGTTCTTTCATTTTGCCTAAGCCGAAGCCAAATCCTTGTCCTTTTCCTGTCATAACTATTTATCCGCGTGTGCTTTGAATAACAAATCAAATTCAATTATAGAGGCGGTGGGGAATTTGCCCATGAATTCATGCAAATAGGCATTGATACCAATTCAAAATTCAAAATTCAAAATACCCTACGGGAAGCAAGCTACAAAATTCAAAATTCAGAAAGTGATACTCAGCATACCTTTTAGCATTTGCATCTGTATCGAATTTTTTGTGAATTGATATGACGGGAAATGGGGAATGGGGAATCGAACGATTTTTCCCATTCCCCATTCCCTATTCCCTATTTGCCATTTCCTTAAGCTACAGCCTGAAATTCACCAATCATTTTTACTTCTGGTTCTAACCAGATTGACCAGTTCTCTTGTACTGTATGTTGGATATGACGAATGAGGCTAAAAATATCATTGGCTTTGGCTCCACCACGATTGACAATAAAGTTGGCGTGGAGATGGGCTACTTGCGCGCCACCAATTTGATAGCCTTTTAAACCCGTTTGTTCGATTAACCAGCCAGCCGCATAAGGCTTGGGGTTGCGGAATACACTACCACAACTGGGATAGTTGTAGGGTTGTGTACTCAGACGGTGTTGTTTATGTTGTTTTGTAATAGCTAGGACTTGGGCGGGATCAGCTCCTGGGTGCAATTGGAATGTAGCTTGAGTGACGATGCGATCGCCTCCTTGTAGTAAGGAGGTGCGATAGGTATAACCTAGTTCTGCAGGGGTAAGAGTGCTGATTGTACCATCAGGAGACAGAACTTCAGCACTCACTAACATATCTGCGATACAGCTACTGTGTGCGCCAGCGTTCATAACTACCGCACCACCCACCGTACCAGGGATACCAACAGCCCACTCGAAACCTTGCCAACCTAGTTGGGCAGCCGTCAAAGCTAAACTAGGGATAGATTCGCCAGCAGCGACGGTTAATTGTCCCGTGGCGGGGTCAAAGTGACTGTAGCGCAGATGACGAGTGGCAATTACTAGACCGGAGATACCGCGATCGCTGACTAATAAATTCGAGCCTGCACCTAAAGTAGTAACTCTTAAATTATTTTCTTGGGCAAATTGAAGACTGGCTTGCAATGCTTCTATGTTCTGTGGGGCAACATACCATTCAGCTGCTCCCCCGACTCGATAAGAAGTATGTGCAGATAATGAAGCTTGGGATTTGACTTCGCAATTAGTGCCAGGTAAATAGATGATTTTACCCTCACTTAAATCATTTCTTTTCGGTATTTCTATTGTAGAATCGGGAACTGTGCAGGCGTTTCCAGCGGCCTGGGAAATTTTCATCTTTAGATCAATAAATTGTGAAATTTTTACGTTTATCTGCTGTACAAGTACAGCAATAGGGTGAATTGATTCAGACTCTAGCCAAAGAATCACTTTTACGAAGTAGCTGTAGCAGGTTCGCAAAGTGTAGTGATGATTTCAGGAATTGCTTGATTTAAGTTACCTGCCCCTAAAAATAGGGCTAAATCTCCAGGACGAAGGTTTTGTAGGAGATATTCAGTTACCGCAGGTAAAGTTGGTTGATAAATTACCTGGGAATGTTCTTTAGCTACGGCTTCTGCTAGCTGTTCTCCACTGATTTGACCCAAGTTTGGTTCGCCTGCACTGTAAATATCAGTCAGTACCACCAAATCAGCGTGGCTGAAAGACTCAGCAAATTCCTCTAAAAATGTTAATGTCCGACTGTAGCGATGGGGTTGGAATATAGCTACGACTCTTTGCCCAGGTCTAGCTTGTAATCTGGCTGCGGCTAGGGTAGCGCGGATTTCGCTAGGATGATGGGCGTAGTCATCAATAAAAGTAATTCCATCGACTTCGCCACGAAACTCAAAACGTCGTCTAGCACCTTCAAAAGCGGCGATACCTTTGGCGATCGCACCAAATTCTAAACCTAAAACCCTTCCTACAGCTACTGCTGCTAGAGCATTACTGAGGTTATGACGACCTAGTAAACGCAGAGTCAACAATCCCAAGGCCTTACCTTTTTCCCAGACTAAAGCTGTGGTGCCATTGGCATGATAGTCAATGTTCGTCACGGTGTAGTCTGCGTTGGTTTCGGGATTGAGACTGTAACTGATTGTGGGTTTTAAGCGATCGCGTAGTAACTCGCGTACTGTCACACAATCAATGCTACCCACTAAAGTTTGACAACCCTGGGCAAATTGCTCGAAGGTATCGACAACTTCTTCTAAAGTTTCGTAGTGGTCAGGATGATCTAATTCAATATTAGTAATAATGCCGATTTCTGGAGCATGTTTCACTAGTGAGCCATCAGATTCATCTGCTTCTGCCACCAGATAACGACTCTGCCCCAAGCGAGCATTGCCTTCCCAAGCTTTGACTTCACCACCTACAATAATAGTAGGATCTAAACCAGCTTCCAATAACATATAGCCAATCATGCTGCTGGTTGTCGTCTTGCCGTGAGTCCCTGCAACAGCAATGCTGTGGTGTTCAGCAATCAATGCAGCTAGTACATCTGAACGATGCCATATGGGACAACCCAATTCTAGAGCAGCTTTATACTCTAAATTGTTAGCATTAATTGCGGTCGAGCATATAACTTGAGGTAGATTTGAGCTAATAGCAGGAACTTGTGTTGGTGAGTTGCAATCTACTTCATTAACACCTTGTTTGGTGTGGAAGAATTCCAGATTACTTGCTTCTTGTCTACTGAAAATATGCGTCCCGATAGCTTCTAGCTTACGTGTAATATGATTTGGACGTACATCCGAACCTGATACTGGCAATTGGCGTTTTGCGAGAACGTATGCCAAGGCAGACATACCTATGCCACCAATACCAATAAAATGAAATGGTCTACCACCAAAATCTACAGAATTATTCATTGATTGCTCCTCTTAAACACCACACCACACCATAATCAGAAAATAACACGCGTATCATAACAGGATTTTGATTTTTACCGTAACTAGTTCTTATATCAATGCCATCCTTGATGTTGTCTAGAATTTTTACTGAGGTTTGGTTGGTTGAGAATGATTTTACCTTGGTTGGAGATTTTCGTTATTTCTAAACTATTTTTATGATTATTCAGTAAATTTTTCGGACATCGGGAAAGAAATTCTTGTAAATTGAAACACATACTTTTAGATTCCTGACTAATTTTTGCTACATTAGTATATTTAGTCCTAGCGAACCCACTTTATATTTTTCATCAAGCTCAGGCATGAATTGATTAAAATATGGTTAGGGGTGAAAACGATTCTCACAGGCATCAGGTCAAGGCAGAATCTAGATGCAACAACTAGCAATTTTTGGTGGCACATTTGATCCGATTCATTGGGGACACCTGCTAATAGCCGAGACAGCTTTGCATCAAACAGCGATCGAAAAAGTCATTTGGACTCCTAGCTTCCATCCTCCTCACAAAACAGCAGCTTTGTTTGAGCATCGGTTAGCAATGCTGCAAATAGCTACAAAAGATAACTCAGCGTTTACGGTTTCACAGATAGAGGCAAAAAGCCGAGGCAATTCCTATGCCATAGACACTTTGATTAATTTATCTGCTTGTTATCCCAACACGCGCTGGTACTGGATTGTGGGCTTGGATACCTTCCAAACATTACCGCGTTGGTATCGTGGACAAGAAATAGCACAAATGTGTAATTGGTTAATCGCACCTAGATTCCTAAGTGGTGAGAATATACCTCAAAGTGAGTTAATCTGCAAGCAGGTAAAGCAACAACTTCAAAAACAGTCGGTTACTATTCACTGGCAACTCTTGCATACACCCTTAGTAGGAATTTCGTCAAGCTTAATTCGCCAATTTTGTCGAGAAGGTAAATCTATTCGCTACCTAGTTCCAGAAGAGGTTAGATCCTACATGACTTTTCACGGACTCTACACGAGATCAATCTGAAAAAAATATGTTTTTTTTTATGGATCTAACACTTTATGGTTATAAATACTCTCCCCCTTTGCGATATGATTGGGGTCAAAGATATCAACTTATAGGCATATATACAGAGGGCAAGACACTGTGATTAGAGTCGCTATCAACGGTTTCGGGCGTATAGGACGTAACTTTGCACGTTGCTGGCTAGGTCGGGAAAATAGCAATATCGATTTAGTAGCTGTTAATGACACATCAGATCCTAGAACTAATGCTCACCTCCTGAAGTATGATTCCATGCTTGGGAAGTTAAAGAATGTTGACATTACTGCCGATGACAACTCTATCATCGTTAACGGTAAGACCATTAAATGCGTATCTGATCGCAATCCAGAAAACTTGCCCTGGAAAGAGTGGGAAATTGACCTCATTATCGAGGCAACAGGCGTATTTACCAGCAAAGAAGGTGCTTTAAAGCACGTTAATGCTGGAGCGAAGAAAGTTCTGATTACTGCCCCCGGTAAAAACGAAGACGGTACCTTCGTAATTGGTGTAAACCATCACGATTATGACCATAACCAGCACCACGTTATCAGTAATGCCAGCTGTACAACCAACTGTTTAGCTCCCATTGCCAAGGTGTTGCATGATAAATTCGGGATTATCAAAGGTACGATGACCACCACCCACAGCTACACAGGTGATCAGCGTTTATTAGATGCTTCTCACCGCGATGTACGCCGTGCTAGAGCAGCCGCCATCAACATTGTCCCCACCTCTACCGGTGCGGCAAAGGCTGTGGCTTTAGTAATTCCAGAGCTTAAAGGTAAGCTAAATGGTGTTGCTTTACGCGTACCGACCCCAAACGTCTCAATGGTAGATTTCGTAGTTCAGGTTGAGAAGCGTACTATTACTGAAGAAGTTAACCAAGCCCTCAAAGATGCGGCTGAAGGGCCACTCAAAGGCATTTTAGACTACAGTGAACTACCTCTGGTCTCTTCTGATTATCAAGGTGCGGACGCTTCTTCTATTGTGGATGCTAGCCTAACTCTAGTTATGGGTAGTGACTTAGTAAAAGTCATGGCTTGGTATGACAACGAGTGGGGTTACAGCCAACGCGTTTTAGATTTGGCTGAATTAGTCGCTGAAAAATGGGTCTAATCAATTCAAAATTCAAAATTCAAAATGAAGAAGACCTAATTTTACAAGGTTTGATCAATTTGGGTTTGTTGATGGATTTTGCAGAATTGATCTAAATCTAGTCATCAGTTATTATGGACTGTTGACTATTGACTAAAATGTTGAAATCCCTGGCTGAGACTAAGAACTCGGTCAGGGATTTTTTCATCTTGATGCTTAAGTATGACTTGGGGATGAGATGTCATAGTGCCAATAATGGCTGTATTGTTGTCTAACATCTGTATAAGATGTTTTGCTAATGCTGGTGGTAAACACAGCACTAATTCAAAGTCTTCTCCACCGTATAAAGCGTATTCTAGGGCTTGTTCTGGAGTTAACCAATTAGCGAAAGCTGTGGGTAGAGGAATTTGCCCGCCGTCTAAAACAGCACCAACTCCACTGGCGCGACAGATTTGTAATACTGCATCTGCTAAACCATCGCTGCTATCCATACCAGCGATCGGAATCTGGCATGGAAATGTAAAAATTGCAGATAGCAGGGGTAAAACATCTAATCGTGGCTGGGGACGCTGATGGGCTGTGATTAAAGCCGCTTTTTCCTCTGGTGTGAGGTTTTGTCCTATTTCGGGATTTAAGAGCAGTTGTAAGCCTGCGTGGGATGCGCCGTGAACACCTGTCACGACGATCGCATCTCCCACTTTAGCAGCAGAACGGCGGATAATTTTCTGGGGATGGACTTGACCAAAAGCGGTGATGGAAATTGTCGTGATAGGCGATCGCACCACATCCCCGCCAACAATGGGAGTATTGTATTGTTGCAAGCACTCTGTCATTCCCTGATATAAGCTTTCCACCCAACTGACGTTAACATCTCCCGGAAGTCCTAGTCCGACAGTGATACCCAGAGGTGAAGCACCCATTGCTGCTAAATCGGATAAGTTAGCAGCCGCAGCCCGCCAACCCGCGTCTTCAGGAGAAGTAGTAACATGACTAAAATGCACACCATCAACTAACATATCTGTGGTGACAACTAAAGATTGTTCTGGATCTGTTACCAATACCGCCGCATCATCACCAATAATTTCCGAGGGACAAAATCGCTGTAATTTTTCTAGAAGCCCTTGTTCGCCAATATCTTTAACTTTAGTCATTAGTCATTAGTTATTAGTCTTTGGGCATAAAGTATCATATTCTCCTTAATTTTCTTTTCTTTACGACTGGGGACTGGGGACTGGGTATTGGGGACTGGGAAAGCAGGGAAAGCAGGAGAAGAAAAACATTACTCATTACTCATTACTTATTACTCATTACTCATTACTCACCACTCACTACTCAGAACTTTCAAGTTAGGATTAAAGATATATCTTAGGGGGATTTATCAATGGTTACTACGCCAGTAAAAAACCTTACATTTGAAGAATACTTAGCCTATGATGACGGTAGTGGCTTTCACTATGAGTTAGTAGATGGCAGGCTGGAATTAATGAATCCCCCAACGATTGAGCATTTCCTGATTGTTGACTTTCTAGACACCGCATTCAAGACAGAAATTAAGCGGTTGAGTTTACCTTGGTTAACTTTTCGAGAAACTGGGGTAAGGACGGGAAGAAATAAATCTCGATTAACTGATTTGTCTGTGGTGACACAGGAGCAAGCACGGGACTTAATTAATTTATCAGCAGTCTTTGAATCACCACCGTTGTTAATTGTAGAGGTGGTTAGCCCAGATTCTATTAAGCGGGACTATCGTTATAAACGGTCTGAATATGCGGCGGTAGAAGTACCAGAATACTGGATTGTAGATCCGTTAGAGAAAAAGATTTCCGTGCTGTTATTGGAAGAAGGATTTTACGAAGAAACAGTGTTTACTGGTGATGAAAAAATTATCTCACAGACGTTTCCAGAATTAGCGATCGCTGTTGAACAGGTTTTAAAAGCCGGTAATATTTGACCGTCAGAAATTACTCATACATTTTCGATTTCTTGCAAGAAACTTTGCAAAAGTATAGATTCATTATCCTTTCGCCAAACAGCAACGATTTCTAAGATTGGTGATTGTTCTTGAATATCACGATAGACTACTCCATTTCGTTGTAAATTTTCGACATTAGCCGGTAGTAGTGAAATCCCCATTCCCCCTGCAACTAAACTCAAAATTGTTGATATCCAAGCTGCTTCTTGCTTAACTTTAGGCTGAAAACCTGATTCTTTACAAAGACTATTAATCTGCTCGCGTAAGCTATGTAATAGGTGTTCTGGTGGCAAAATAAATTGTTCATTTGCCAATGTCTTCAATGAAATATGAGTTTGTTTAGCAAAACGATGTTTTAATGGTAAAACGATAACTAGTTTTTCTTTGAAAATAATTTTGCTATCGAAAACATCATTATTTCTCTGAGTATTTTCTAAATTATGTCGGTGAAAGAAGCCTACATCTATTTCTTGATGTCGTAACTTTTCAATTTGTTCGTAGGATGGCATTTCATATAACATGATTTCTGCTGCTGGAAACTGTGCGTGGAATTTTCTGATGATTTCGGGTAGTATGCTGTTAGCTATCGATATATTAATCCCTATATTTATGTGTTCTTTTTCAGCCCGATTTAATTGTTGACATAATTCGATTGTTTGCTCAAATTGATTGAGAATTTGACGGGCTATATTTAAAAACTCTTTACCCGCATCTGTTAATTTCAAGGGAGTTTTTTTAGTCTTAAATATTTTGAACTGCAAGCGTTTTTCTAGGGATGTGATTTTTCTAGTCAAAAAGGCTTTGTCAATATTCAAATATTCAGCAGTTTTAGTAAGTCCCTGTTGCTCATATAAAGCGATCGCATACTTTAATTGTAGCAAGTCTATTTCATGCCATCTGCTCATTTGTCAGTGACTCCAGATTTTTGTTTGTTGAGCATTATATAGCCAACCTAAATCATTGTTGAGGAATCACATCAACGAAATAGTCATCAACTGTTGTCTAAAGCAGGTTATCTGATGACGGTTTTTTCAGATATGTTGATGACAACAAAAGAATTTGTGCAAGGAAAAACTCGCAATGAAACTTAATAATTATCCTATCAATCGTGTTTTGATTGTGGGTGGAACTCATGGAAACGAGTTAACTGGAGTATATTTAGTCAAACTGTTTCAACAATGTCCTGAGTTAATTCGCAGATATACTTTTGAAAGCCTGACTTTGTTAGCTAACCCTCAAGCTATTACAGCCGGAAGACGATACATTGATAAAGATTTAAACCGATGCTTTTTACAGCAAAATTTAGAGGATGTAACCCTATCTAATTATGAAGATTTGTTAGCTAAGAATATTAATTATCTCTATGGACAAAATGGTAAATATCCTGTGGATTTCCTAGTTGACTTGCATAGTACGACATCCAACATGGGTATAACTATTATTTTAGATAATGATCAACCATTTAATTTGCAATTGGCTGCTTATTTAAGTTCTTTACATCCTGAAATAAAAATTTATAATTCGGGAAAATCTGGACGGGCTGAGAATGGGTTGCGATCGCGTGCTAAATTCGGCATGGGTATTGAAGTTGGTGCAGTACCTCAAGGTGTTTTAAACGCAGATTTATTTCTCAAAACTCAAAACATAGTTTACGCAACTTTAGACTATTTGGAACTCTACAACCAAGATAAATTACCCGCATTCTCTCATAGTTTTATTTCGTATAAATACATGGAAAAAATCGATTATCCGCGAAATGAACAAGGAGAAATTACAGCCATGATTCATCCACAGATTCAATTTAAAGATTATCAAGCTTTAAATCCTGGTGATCCTATGTTTTTAACATTTAATGGTCAAACAATAACCTATGCAGGCGAATCTTCAACATACCCTATATTCATCAATGAAGCTGCCTATTATGAGCAAAATATGGCAATGTGTTTAACTCAAAAACATCAAATGACAATTTAAAAATGTTGAAACATAAACTTAGAAATTAAAACATATGTCTAGGTCTTCATATACATTTTCAGGATGTGCGGGATTGATAGGAATACTAGTTATTTTATACTGGTGCTACATATTCATATCGTATGTATACTTAATCAGCCGTTCTGCAACTATCAACTGTCAAAAAATCAAACAAGAGTATGTTAGCTGTCAACTAACCAGAAGATATTTACTGGGATTGTGGACTGATGCAATACCTGAATTTCAATTACTAGGAAGTGATATTGAAACCATTGAAAATGAAGGGGGTGAATTTGAAACACTATACTTAAAAACAGACAAAGGACGCATTAAGTTTCATCAATACGGTTTAAACGAAGCTACTGATGCTCCAGAAATAGATATTTTATTGCATGATTCTAGCAAATCATCTTTGGAAATTAGTCGAGTATGGAATCCGCTTTTTGATCCTTTGTGTATTATTCTAAGTCCGTTATTGTTTTTGGGTTTTTTGAACGTTATATATTCAGTATGCAAATCTTCTGTAGAATATCTCATCCGTTAGATCAAGCGACTAACTATATAATGAATAATTGTTTTATCAGTTACAGAGAATTTTAGATTAAATCCCCGATATAAAAATCGGGGATCTATCAACTCATAATTTATGGATTAACCTGCTTGGGGTTCGACTAAATTTTCTATTCCTTGAACTACAGTAGCAGATTCAACCTTGTCACCAGCTTTGAGTTTATCTAAGATATCTTTACCTTCAGTTAGATAACCAAACACTGAGTAACGGCCATCTAACAAGTTACGTCCGGCTGGGGTGAGTTCTGGTTCAAACAGGAAAAAGAAGACTTGGGAAGAACCTCCATTAACTTGGCTTTCAGGACGCGCCATAGCTAATGCACCGAAGGAAGAGAAAGGTAATACTGGCATATCCAGATAACGACCAGCATCTTCTAAGGTAATACCGTAGGTGGGTTTTTTATCGCCTTCTACGAGAATTTCCAAAGGAATCGCACGATATTGACCTGTTTTGGGATCAATAAACCCTTGTTCTTTTCCTGGTGGATCTCCTGTTTGTAGAACGTAGGATTCTTCAGAACGGGTAAATTCTAAGCCGTTGTAAAAACCACGTTGGACTAAATCAACGAAGTTACCAGCAGTGACAGGCGCGCTATAACCATCTACAACCAGGGTTAAATCGCCTTTATTGGTTTTAATGGCAATTGTGGCACGACCTTTGAGTTGAGGGAGGTTGCTGTATTCTTCTGGTACTTCAAAGGGAAATTCTTTAACCATTGATTCTTCCAATAAAGACACCAAATTCAGTAATTTGACTCTTTCTTGGAGGATTTCTTCTTTGTTTTTACTTTGAGCTAATTCTTGAGTTTTCTGTACGCCAGCCTTTAATTCATTCAGCCAAGTTTCGGCTTGAGGTTGGCGTTCTTCCGGAACACTTGTTAGGATTTGTGAAGGTTTATCAAGAATGCGGGATGCTTTACTCAAGTCTTTAGAGACAGCACCCCATCTGCGGTTGGCACGCAGTTGGTTAGAGATATCTTCTAGACTAGCTTGCAATTCGCGTACTGGCTTATTATCTATTGGGAGTGCATACCGTAATAGGGCTTTGCCGTCAGTAATGGCGTTTCCAGATGGCAAGGCGGCGTTACTGGAGGGAGTCCAGCCAGCTGTATTTATGCCTAAAAATATTGTTACCAACAGTATTGCCATGAGGCTGTTCTTCAGCCAGGATTTTAATAAATTCAACATGGTATGGCTCAAATGCGTAACTCATGAATCATCTTCCCATACATGAGTAGGGCATGGGGAATGGGGAATGGGGAATGGGAGACAAGGGAGATGAGGAGCAGGGGGAGCAGGGGGAGAAAAATACAATGCCCAATGCCCAATGCCCAATACCCAATGCCCAACGACTATGGACTATTGACTAATGACTATTGACTAATGACTAATTACCTAATTACTACGCTAGAAGGGTACAATAAATGCCGATTGTCTTCCACGATTTAAAAGCTTCATGATTTCCAGTAACGATTTTCGACCCGGCGTATCAATTGTATTAGATGGGTCTGTCTGGCGGGTGATAGATTTCCTACACGTTAAGCCAGGTAAAGGTTCTGCCTTTGTACGGACAACCATTAAAAACGTCCAAACCGGCAAGGTTTTAGAACGGACTTTCCGGGCTGGTGAAACTGTACCCCAGGCTACTCTAGAAAAACTCACTATGCAGCATACCTATAAAGAGGGCGATGAGTTCGTCTTTATGGATATGGAAACCTACGAAGAAGGTAGACTCAGTGCTGCCCAAATTGGCGATCGCGTTAAATATCTTAAGGAAGGTATGGAAGTGAACGTGATTCGTTGGGGTGAGCAAGTTCTGGAAGTGGAACTGCCTAACTCTGTGGTTTTAGAAGTCACACAAACAGATCCAGGTGTTAAAGGTGACACTGCTACAGGTGGCACTAAACCTGCAACTGTGGAAACTGGTGCAGTTGTGATGGTTCCTTTGTTTATTTCTCAAGGTGAACGCATCAAAATTGATACCCGTGACGACAAATACTTAGGCAGGGAATAAATTTATTCTCTTGGGTATATCCCGATTTCAATCCCTCTAGGGGGATTAATCCCTGCCAAACTTTAAAATGATTCATTTACGGACAGGTCGAGGTTAAAAAAACAGTGCCATTGGACTTTAGTGAAATTCGCCAACTTTTGGAAACTATTGCCCAAAATAATATTTCCGAAGTAACTCTCAAAAGCGATGATTTTGAATTAACAGTGCGTAAGACGGTGACTGTAACTCATCCAGTCGTGTCTGGTGTGGTTTCTGAGTTGCCAACTGTGGCAGCGATCGCACAACCATCACTGCCTATTGTTGCACCAGAGGTGGCTCATCGCGTGGCTGACCATGCGGTAGCGAATTCTGGCGCGCCATCAGGAGCAAGTTCTTCTCCGATTATTGACCAGAAATTAGTAGAAGTGCCTTCCCCAATGGTAGGGACCTTTTACCGCGCTCCTGCCCCCGGAGAAGCACCATTTGTAGAAGTGGGCGATCGCGTCCGCAAAGGTCAGACAGTCTGCATCATCGAAGCGATGAAGCTGATGAACGAAATTGAGGCTGAGATTTCTGGACAAGTCGTAGAAATTCTCATCCAAAATGGCGAACCTGTAGAATATAACCAACCTTTGATGAGAATTAACCCTGATTAAGTATTAATCTATATAACAAGTGAGTCATTACTCTTAATGAATCATTGTTAAACTTTAAGTCCTGCGGGTTAATCCTGATGAAACAAGCGTTGCCTGTACCGCCAGAAGTAGTGCAACAAGTAGCCGAATACTTCAGCCTCTTAAGTGAGCCGATGCGCTTGCGCCTGTTGCACTTATTGCGGGATGAAGAAAAATGTGTACAAGAGTTGGTAGATGCAACACAAACTTCACAGGCAAACGTGTCTAAACACCTCAAGGTAATGTGGCAAGCAGGAATTTTGAGCCGCCGCAGTGAAGGGACTTGCGCTTACTACAGGGTGGAAGACGAAATGATTTTTGAATTATGTAATCGGGTTTGCGATCGCCTCGCCACAAGGTTAGAACAGCAAGCCCGTAGTTTTAGGGTGTTAAGTAGTAAAAATTAGGATAAGAGTCAATAGTCAATAGTCAATAGTCATTAGTCATTAGTTGTTGACTTTTAACTGCTGACTTTTAACTGTTGACTGTTGACTAGGAAATAGAAATTTGATTCAGCACTGACTAAACGCCGCGCTACCGCTAACAGCACTCATCACTCCACTCATCACTCATCAAAGTGGATAATCTTTCTTAAAACTTTCACGGGTTAGAGGTTGTTCTATCTCTACGCCTTCGCCGCCTAAAACTTCTAATGGTTTATTGTTGACTTCAATGTAGACTTTGGCGTTGGGGTTTAAGGTTGTGGCGGTATAAACTACTTGACCGACACGACCCACCATAGAGGTACTACCGCCACCACTGGTAAAGTCTTCAGATAAGTTAACGTGGATTTCGTTGTTATTGTCTACTTTGAGACCCAGTAGTTTTGTACCCTGGGGAATTGTGGTGGAATTTGTGCCTTCTGTGGGGCCTGCTAATAAACTCTGAAAAGCTTGTTCTAAAACTTGGTCGGGTTGACTCACAGCCGCGACTTTAATCGGCTGAGGAACTAACTCTACACTGCTTTCGTTGGTTTTGAGCCAATAGATATTAGCTGTTTGCTCATTTCCTGGTTGTGTGGTGTATGGCTGCTGCTCAACTTTTTGGGTTGGGGCTGATTGAGGGGGAGACTGTGTTTGGTTAGCAGTTAGCCAAGCCACACCACCACCAACGGCTAAAACTGCTGCGGAGACAACAGCAATCACACCTGGAGATATCCGTTTTGGTTCTTGTTGGTCATTCATGTTTTAAACCTTCCTGACTGGGGGCTGAAATAGTCTGATGTGGAGAAGCAGCCTGGTTAGGGACGATAGCTAAAAGTAGAGAGTTTCCAAGACCTAAATGATAACTTTGTAACTTTAAATTTGGGCTTCTGGATGTGAAATTTGAGAATTTCTCTGTCAAAATGACTACTGAAAAATAGCAGACAGAATAGAGAGAGGCGGTTACAGGTTAAGAGGGATTTTCATGTATCTTGGTGTACGCATCTTATAGTGTTACTAGACAACTGCTCAGTAAATATATGGATTTAATATCCTCATTAAATTGCTGATGTCATAAGCTTAATAAGTCCCACATTGTTAGACTGAAAAATTCCTTTTTATTTCTCATTTTAGAATTTATCCTCTGAATCCGTCACCTGCCCAACTATGTAAAACTGTAAATCTCATTGTTGCGTCAATTTTTTAACATTTTTCTCAGAAAATGAGCAGGACGCAGAAGCAAGGATACAATTGATTACTCTGCGTCATGAAAATTTAATTTTACTTCTCTGTTGCGGCTTTAATCCACTGCTGAAGTGTAGTTACAACTTCCTCTATAGGAATTTCTTGAGAGTTACGAGTTGCTCTTTCTACAACTTCAACTTTGCCGTTATTAATTGCCCTACCGGTGACGATGCGATAAGGTATACCAATTAAATCAGCATCTTTAAATTTGACTCCAGCGCGTTCATTGCGATCATCGAGTAATGTTTCTACTCCTGATTTATTCAGTTCAATGTAAAGTTTTTCCGCAATTTCTACTTGTTGAGCATCATTAATGTTAGGAATTGTCACGATCGCATGATAAGGCGCGATCGCTACTGGCCAGATAATGCCATCCTTGTCATAAGATTGCTCAACGGCTGATTGTGCCAACCGCGATACACCCACACCATAACAACCCATCACTAAAGGTTTTTCTTCACCCTGTTCATTAGTATAGGTCGCGCCCATACTTTGAGAATATTTGATTCCTAATTGGAAGATGTGACCAACTTCTATACCTCTGGCACTTTTTAAGATTTGTTGCGGGTCATGCAGGGCGCGATCGCCTGGTCTAGCTTTACGCACATCTACTACATTTGGAGATAGCTGAAACTGCTCACCCCAATTGGCACCGACGACATGATAGCCGCTTTCATTAGCACCTGTAATGAAGTTTTTTAACTCAACGGCAGTTTGGTCAACTAACCGGACAAATTTAGGATGAATTTGTTTATTAGCAGCGATATAATCATCAGCAATATCAGGCGCAATATAACCCAAAGGTAAAGGTTTTGCTGCCCAAGTTTGCTGAGTTTCCGCACTAGGAACAGTTAAAGACAGTATGGTTTTTGCACCGTAATTATCTGCTAATTTCGTTAATTCGTTCTGTAATTTCACCTCATTAACTTCTTGATCACCACGAATGCTGACCAGTACCAAAACTGTTAAGCCATTATCATAAACTGTTTGATAAAGAACATTTTTGACTAATTGCGTTGGTGAAGCATTCAGGAATTTACAAACTTTATCTATGGTTTCTGTTCCCGGTGTTTCGCGTTTTGCAAAACTAGTAAATTGCGAAGTTTGAGCATCAGCAGGTAAAGAAACAGCCTTTTCGACGTTGGCGGCGTACTTCCCATCATCAGTGTAGAGAACTTCATCTTCGCCAGCTTCCGCCAACACCATAAATTCTGTAGAACCAGAACCACCAATGGCACCAGAATCAGCTTCCACAGGACGGAAAGCTAAACCTGTGCGCCGCAGCATATTGCTGTAGGCTTGATACATATCTTGGTAGGTTTGTTTCAGGCTATCCTCATCGGCGTGGAAAGAGTAGCCATCTTTCATGATAAATTCCCGACCACGCATTAAACCGAAGCGGGGGCGAATTTCATCGCGGAATTTAGTTTGAATTTGGTAGAGATGCTGGGGTAGCTGACGGTAAGAGCGAATCATATCACGAGCGATCGCTGTAATCACTTCCTCGTGGGTCGGCCCTAATCCTAATTGTTGCTCACGGCGGTCAATTAGGGAAAACATAATCCCTTCTGCTTTGGTGTAAGTATCCCAGCGTCCCGACTCTTTCCATAAATCCGAGGGTTGGAGTTGGGGAAGTAGACATTCCTGCGCGCCTGTAGCGTTCATTTCTTCCCGCACAATTTGAGACACCTTTTGCAGTACGCGCCACATCAAAGGTAGATAAGCATAAACACCGCTACCGATGCGACGAATGTAACCAGCACGCAGTAACAACTTATGGCTAGGAATCTCCGCATCAGCCGGATCATCCCGCAGTGTGACGAATAACATTTGTGATAGTCGCATCGTTAGTTTTTTAACTCCTAGTTACAAAATCACTAATTTCTGTATCAACTTAAGTACGAAATACTAAGCATGAAGTATGAAGTATAGGGGTATAGGGGCGAAAAAATTCAAAATTCAAAATTCAAAATTAAATGCCCCATGCCCCATGCCCCATTCCCAATATCATGATTTACGAAGCACAACCACCTTTAGCATTCATTCCGCCGGCGTTTAATCCTTTGGTATTGCGATGTGTTCACCTGTTGCTACCAACGTGGATACGCACCCAAACTTCTATTAACCAAATTGAAGCAGAGAATGTAGAGGTTTTAGCAAATCTCTATCGCCAATTTCAAGAGGGAAAAATTCGCTTTTTGTTAGCATTTCGCCATCCCAAAACTGAAGATCCTTGGGGTTTGCTGTATTTGCTGTCTCGACTTGTGCCACAGGCCGCACGACAGGAAAATATAGCATTAAAATCGCCAATTCATGCTCATTTTATCTACGATCGCGGTATTCCTCTGTGGGCGGGTGACTATGTTGGCTGGATTGCATCAAAATTAGGTGGGACTCCCATTCAAAGGGGTAAAGCTGACTGGACGGGGTTACGTTCGGCGCGGGATTTGTTCGCCAATGGACAGTTTCCTATGATGGCTGCACCGGAGGGTGGAACTAATGGACTATCAGAAAAGATCAGTCCCCTAGAACCAGGAATTGCTCAAATGGGTTTTTGGTGTGCGGAGGATTTGCAAAAGGCTGGACGCACCGAGCAGGTTTTAATTGTACCAGTTGGGATGAAATATAGTTATGTTGAAGC
The DNA here is from genome assembly GCF_002896875.1 of Nostoc sp. CENA543. GTDB lineage: Bacteria > Cyanobacteriota > Cyanobacteriia > Cyanobacteriales > Nostocaceae > Trichormus. The sequence continues at coordinate 1,151,271 of NZ_CP023278.1, read as the reverse complement.
ACCTTGGAAGGCGATCGCGCAACTTTTAGATGAGTTAGCTGTTACTAGCGGTTTACCTATAGATACACCCGCAGCCAGTCAAGTTCCTGATTTGGAGTTCCTTTATCCCCGGCTGTTAACTTTAGCGGAACATCTACTGTCTTTGATGGAACAGTTTTATACACGCTTTTATCATCTGAAGTTGCCTACCGTCACGGAAGAAGTTAACCTTGACCGTAATCAAGCCTTAGCATTCAGATTACAAGGTTTATTGAATGCAGCTTTAGAAATTGCCGAGCAGTATTTTAATTTACAACCCAAAGGACAATTAATTGATCGTTGTCGGCGGGTAGAGCAAGCTGGATGGAATTATATTTTTAGGGAAGATTATAAGGATATCAAAGGATTGTCTGCTGTGGAAAAAGCTTTAGGCGATCGCGTGGCGGAAGAAGCTAACGCTAGAATGTGGCACATGAGATTAGTAGAAAGTTTTGTGGCAGTTTCTGGTAACTACATCCGTGAAAAACCCTCAGTCGAAAGATTCGCTGAAACTGTTTTAATTTTGTGGAAAATGATTGCTCAAATTAAGGGCGATAAATCTTTCCAGCGTCCACCATTAGGTAAACAACGAGTAAAACTAACTATTGGTGAACCCATTTCTGTCTCAGAACGTTACCCAGCCTATAAAGAAAGTCGCTTAGGTGCAAGACAAGCTGTGGCTGATTTGACAAATGATTTACAACAGGCAATGGAAAATTTACTTTGATTTCAGTTCGTAGTAAGGACTTTAATTATAATAAACCTTACCTTAAATAATGAATATTACCCAGGAAATACCTGAGATAAATCCAAAACTAACTGAGAAAAATATGGCAAACTAACCGACTCATTTTGTAAAAATACTAACTTACGCCGATAACCAAACTTACCTTTTATAGCTTGATAAGGTTCGGTGTAGCATTCCAAACAATTATCTAATAAATTAAATATCCAATAATCAGCAATACCTGCTTCTGCATATACAGATAATTTTACTTCCTGGTCATATTTCAAGGAAGAATCTGCAATTTCAATTAATAGTAATATATCTGATGGCACAGGATGGCTTGCCAGATAGTCATCAGGTGTATTGCTGGCTATTACCATATCCGGTTCTGGTTCGCTGTTTTCAGACAGAATAATTGGTTCTTGTCCTCTGAGAGTTGCTTGTTCTCCAATTAATTTGAATAACTCTCGATACAAGCGAGTAATACAAACAGAATGCGCTGTACCTTTCGCTGCCATTTCAAATATTTCACCCTTGATTAGTTCAACTCGTTCATTCTCTGCAAAAAATCCGAGTTCTCCTAAACGGTGATATTCATCTACAGTAAAACGTTTAGCTGTGGTGAGACTCATAACAGTTTGGGAATAAATAGTTATTTTAATTTTACTGTAGTTGCAATTAGTCTGACTCTAGTTGAACTCTCGTTACACCAAAAGAGAAGGGATTGCGATCGCACTTATCCAGCTATTTGGGTATCTAAGCCCGAAAACCTCAGAGAAAGTTTATTTTAGACGGGAGAGAATATTTACACATAGTTAGAGATGCTTTTTCTGATTATGATTTTAATGTTTCCCAAGGGAAATCAAATTCTCTTTGAACAACTTCTAATGCTTCAATTGAATCCAATAAAAACGTTTTTAGGGAAGACAGATGGTCTTCTTGCGATAAAAACTCTCTTAAGCTTTTGCGGTAATAAATACCTGACCATACTGGTAAATCACTCACGTTATCTGCAACCCATAAATATTGTTTAACATTGAGAATTTTTTGCATAAATCCAATAATCTCTTTCCGGTTAATAAAAGTGGGGGATACTTCTAAAAGTAGACCTACATATGGGTATTCAGTTAAACTATCAGGATTTAATCCGAAGTACCCAACACCACACCAAACATCCCATCTCTTCGGTGACAAATGAGTTCCAATGATATATCTATCTTGAGACTTCCATTGATATAAACTATCAACCTCACCCTTTACGTATCCTGCAAAAATTGTCTTCATCTTTGTTTTGACTACTTCATTGAGGGTGGCTTCCATAAAATTGAAAGTTTTTTTAAAATTAATCATTGTTAATATGTCAGTAGATGAAAGTTGATTAGTATGAGACATTCCATGAACCTCCATAAAGCGCAATATTTCTTTTGATAGCATATCAGTAGTATTTTTTATTAAAAAACCATAAAAATGATACCATCTCAATTCAATAAAATTTACTTTCGGAATTAATTTTTCTACACAATCCTTAATTTCTTGTTTAGGATCATAATCACGAGTAATATATATTAGAGTTCGCTGTTTAGGATAGCTTAGATTACTTAAAATTTCCGCATATCTCTTTAACTGTTCACATCCTTCTGTAGAACCTATTTTAGATTCAATAAATATGACATCTGTCTTGAAATCATTTTCTAATTCCAATACAATATCAATTTGGCTACCATGTTGATGGTGTTTAAGTGGTTCATAATACTTTTGCGTTGACAGTTGGATATTATAATCATCATCATTAATAATTGAATTTTCTTTTAACCAATTAATTAAAATATGCTGGTTGAGGTCTAGAAAATAGGCAATAACTTCAGTAAAAAAGTCTTCTAGTGGTTGACTGCCTGAATGCAGATTGAGTAATTTTGTAAATAAAGACATCGGTGTTACATTAAATAATGTAAACAAAAATTTATAGTTGCAACAGATAGCTTTGCAGTCTTTTATAAATGAGACTACAAGAAATAGTAGCAAACTTGAGTTGTATCAGTTGTAACTCAGATAATCTCCTGTTGACAATGCCGTTAAAAAATATTTCTACAGAAGTAATAGATCAATTTTTGCTTTGAGTCTATATTTTTGGTTTTTTAAATCGCCTGATTTAATACATTATTGCCATACTACTTCTTGGAGCAAATAAAAGGGTGATTTATCCCATAATAAATAGGGTATGGGTACGCATAAACCTTGATTGGGAACTCATCAGCATAAAATGGTTTACCTATCAGTTGGTTTAGTTGTGATTCAATGCTATTAGAGATGTTTCACGAACATTTATCTACCTCACAGTAGCCATCTCTTGCTGTAAAGGTATGGTAATTACAAATTCAGTTCCACCTGTGGGAAGTGATAAACATTCTAGAGAACCACCATGTTTGACTGTAATAATTTGATAGCTAATTGCTAATCCCATCCCTATACCTTTACCTACGGGCTTAGTGGTAAAGAAAGGGTCAAATATCTGCTTTTTTAACGCTTCTGGTATTCCTAAACCGTTATCAATAATACTGATTTTAACTTGATGAGAATTGATTAATTGAGTGCGGATGCAAATTTGTGGTTTGGCTTTAGTTTTGCTACATAATGATTCATCTACAGCATCAATGGCATTATTGAGGATGTTTAAAAAAACTTGGTTTAGTTGCCCCGCATAACATTCAACTAACGGACAATCCCCATACTCTTTAATTACTGTTATTTCTGGACGTTGATGATTACGATTGAGGCGATTTTGTAAAATCATCAAAGTGCTATCGATGCCATCATGAATATTCACTACTTTCATCTCGGCTTCGTCTAAACGAGAAAAGGTTCGCAAAGAAATGACAATATCTCGAATCCGTTCTGAGCCATACCTCACGGATTTTATGAGTCGGGGCAAATCTAGTGTTAAAAATTCTAACTCAATGGCATTGGTAAAATCTTCAATTGCTGGTACTGGTTGGGGATAGTTTTTTTGATATAGTTGCAAGAGTGATAGTAACTCTTGTGTATAGTCATCAATGTGATTGAGGTTGCCGTAAATAAAGCTGGCAGGGTTGTTGATTTCGTGCGCTACTCCTGCTACTAATTGACCCAAGCTAGACATTTTTTCACTGTGAACTAGCTGAATTTGAGTATGTTGTAATTCTTTGAGTGTTTGTTGAAGTTTTTGGGTTTGTTGACGCAGTTGTGTTTCTGAGTTGCGTAGAGCTATTTCTGCTTGTTTACGTGCGGTAATATCGCGGAAATACCAGATCCTACCAAAATATTCTCCCGTGCTAGAACCAACTGGGGCTGAATATCGTTCAAAAATTTTGCCAGATTTAAGTCTGATTTCATCATGGCTGCGTGCGTCTGGATGATTGTAGAGGTACTCTACCTTAGCCAGAAATTCTTCTGGGTTTTCTAGTTGGTTGATTACCCATTCTAGAAGTAGGCGATCGCTACCAGTCTGAATTAATTCCCCAGGAATCTGCCATAATTTACAAAAGCTCTGATTATATGAAGTTACCTGGCGATTTTCATTAATCACTAAAATAGCATCGATGGCAGCTTCTTGTTGTGCTTGGAGTATGGCATTAGTGCGGCGCAGCGTGACCTCGGCTTGCTTAATTTGGGTAATGTTAGTAGCTGTACCAGTAATTCCGGTTATTTGCCCTTCGTCATCCTTGAGGGCGATCGCATGACACAATAAATTCAGCGTACTACCATCCTTAGCTAAAACCAGTGTTTCATAATTACCTAAACACTCTCCTGCTAGTAGACGGGAAATAATTTCTAATTCTTGGTCAATTGCGGCTGGTGGTACAAATTCACTGTAGTGACGACCAATCATTTCCTCTGGCTGATAACCATAGATGCTTTTAACCGCCGGATTGACAAATGTCCAATTCCCTTGAACATCTAGTGACCAAATTATATCTTGGGAATTTTCTACCAAGTGACGATGCTTACTTTCACTTTCCTTGAGGGCTTGTTTTATCTGTATGCGCTTGATACCCAACGCCACTTCACTGGCAGCTAAATTTAAGGCTTCTATGATTGATTCAGGTAAGGCCTGATAAGAAAACATCGCCATCACGCCAATTAAATTCCCATCCAAAATTAGAGGATATCCCGCAAAAGCTACTATCCCTTGTTCTTTTGCCCAACTTTTATTCCCTACACGGGGATCAGTTAAAACTTCATTAGTCAAGTAAGGCTGGCGTTCTTCAGCAATTAAGCCGATTTTAAACATACCCACGGGAACACGACTATGATCCCCGTCGATATGAGTATAAATTCCGGAACTGGCTTGGAGTTCTAAGACGTTTTCTGCTGCGTTTAGCGTCCAGATACGTGCAAAGGCAGCCTTTAAATGCTTCACCATTGCATCGGTACAACACTTGAGTGTAGTTTGTAGGTTGTAACTTTGGGTAATTGCAGAATTTATCTCTACCCGAAATGCCGCTAGAGAAGCTTTTTCTGCTAATGCTGCTTCTGCTTGTTTCCTAGCTGTGATGTCATGTATTGTCGTGAGCAAAAAGCGATTGTGGTTTTCATCCTCAAATAAGCATTTTTTAGTGACTACCCAACGTATTACACCATCATCATCAGTCAATTGTTCTTCATGCTCTGAATCAATGCCTTGAGTAAAAATTAATTCATCTTGCTCCCAGAGAATATCTGCTAATGCTGTGGGTAACAAGTCATAATCAGATTTGCCAATTAATTGTTCTCGGTTACATTTCATTAAGTGACAATAGGCATCATTCAGCAATATGAACTGATGTTGACGGTTTTTTACACAAATAGCGTCAGATATGGTGTTAAACATTGGAAAATGCGACTCTATAGACAGATAATCCTTCTGTTGTTTTTGATCAAAGCGAAATAAAATCGCTGTATGATTAAATACTTTTCTATTGAATTCATAGTAATATTTACATAGAAATTTTGGTAGTGTAAATATACTTATTTGTAGTATTAATCACTAAAACAAACATTAAAAGTCATCAATGAGAGTGAGGAGTGCTGTTAGCGGTGGCGTGGCGTTTAGCCAGTGCTGAGTGATTAATTTTTCTCCTCTGCTCCCCCTGCTTCCGCAAAGTGATGGGATATTCTTATAGTTGGAATTCCCTTTAGACGTTGCTGATTTAGGGATAATTTTGAATATGTGTCCTATCGGTGTTCGTACCAGTAATTCAACGGTTGCTTTAGAGGCAGGTACAGCAAAACTGTGGCTGTTGTTGGTAGGAGTGAATCAATATCAGGATGAGCAAATATCTAGTTTGCGTTACCCTGCTGTAGACTGTCAGGGTTTAGGAATAGCATTAGATGCAGCAACTCAAGGATTCCCCCAAAGAGAGTTAAAAATTTACCATGATTTTGGTGAACAGCCTTTGTTGGAGAATGTACGCTTGAGTCTCAAAACAATGGCGGCTGCAACTAAACCCAATGACACTATTTTGTTTTACTTTTCTGGACATGGGATGCTTGAGCCATCGAGTAAACAGGTGGTGTTATGTCTCCAAGATACTCAAACAGACGACTTAATTAATACAGGCTTAAAGTTACAAGAATTATTACAGGTGTTAGCTGATTGTGCGGCTGGGCAACAATTAGTTTGGTTGGATGCTTGTCATAGTGGTAATTTGAGCTTTTTGGGGGCAAGAGGCGCAACATCGGCCGATTTTAACCCTACACCGGAGTTAGTAGAGGTATTGCGACAACGCGCCAGCAAACAAAAAGGATTTTACGCTTTATTATCTTGCGATCGCCAGCAGCAATCTTGGGAATTTCCACACTTAGGACATGGTGTATTTACATACTATTTAATTCAGGGATTACGGGGAGAAGCGGCAGATTCTCAAGGCATCATTGCAGCTGATAATTTATACCATTATGTTTATCAACAGACTGTAGCCTATATTCAAAAAGCCAATCAGCAATTACGAGTCATTAACCAACTCAAAAAAGGTCGGGGGGAAAATTCCATCCATGCTGAATATCCCTCCCAAACACCCAAGCGTATTGTTGAAGGTGTGGGGGAAGTGATTTTAGGGATTAAACCCCTCCCCAAAAGTATTACCAGACATCCACGACAAGCACTGATTGTAGAAGGACTCCCTAAAAGCACCACCCCTTCTGCTTTGTGCAGTATTTTCCAAACAACAGGGAACTTTACCACTAATTCTTGGACTGTGGGCGGTAAAAACGCCAGTGCAGATATTCACAAAGCCATTCAAAAATGTCTGCTGTCAGAATCTTTTGCGGAATCTTCCCCTGATGCGGCTACTAACATAGACACCGCCACCGTGTTGTTATATCTGCGGGGTAAAATTCAGGAAACACCAAACAGCGAAGCCGTCTTTGTGTTAGCGGATGATATTACTATTAATCGTTCCTGGCTGAGAAAACAATTACGCCGTTGCACTTCCCAGCAGATTATTATTTTAGATTGTGCTGGACAAGCTGCTATTGGTGTGGCATCGTTGCGGGAGTGGGTAGAAGAATTGCAATTAGGAACAGAAATCGGTCAATGTTTCATTGCTTGTGCTACCCCAGCTACACAACCAGAACAATTTGCTACGGCTGTGCAGAAGATTTTAACTCCCACAACTGCCCATACAGGATTAACCGCCGCCGGATTAATTACCCAATTACAATTAGATTTAGCCGCCACAGATAATCAGTTGTATTTTTGGTTATCTGGTTCCCAAGGCATCATTGAAGTTTTACCGGAAACTACCTTAGTAGTAGGTGAGAGTGTTAGTCAAAATCAAGAGGATAGCGATGATTTAAGTTCCTCTGTGGGTGTAGACTATACAACCTTGCGAGACTTATTAAAAGCTCAAAGATGGTTAGAGGCGGATGGAGAAACGACAAACTTGATGCTAAAGGTGGCTCATCGCGAACAACAAGGCCACTTAGACTTAGAAAGTCTAGCAAACTTTCCCCGCACAGAGTTATTGACGATAGATAAACTGTGGGTGAAATACAGTCAAGGACGCTTTGGTTTTAGCGTGCAGCAGCGCATCTGGCAGAGTTTACAAAGCAATAGTCCTAATGATCCCGTGATGGGATTAATGATTGGCAACAAAAAAGCCGCCGCCGCCGAAACCTGTATTGATTTTGGTCATCGCGTAGGATGGCGTGAGAAAGATGCTTGGGTAAATTACACCAATTTCATCGTTGATGACAACGCCCCCGCAGGATATTTACCATATTACGGCTTTTTTGCACCAGTTTGGCGAGTCAAAGTTTTAGGTGTGTGGGAATGGCATAGTGCGATCGCCACTGCCTCTTGGTGGCAATTATGTGAGGCTTTGTTGGGAATTATGAGTGCTGAGTGATGAGTGCTGTTAGCGGTAGCGCGGCGTTTAGCCGGTGCTGAGTGAGGAGTGAGCAGTGCTGAGTGGAGAGTGTAAGCAAGCTACGAGTAGCGTCTCGTAGAGAAACAAGGCGGGAGCATTGTTGCGTAGCTTGCTGTATTGCGAATTGCGAACTGCGAATTGGTTTTATTCTTGTACCCAAACTGATACAGAACCACCTAAGCAACGAAATTCACCCCAACCCCATTCGTTGGTGTATACAGGTTCTTTGATGTGCTGTGTTAAATCAACGAATTTTGTGTTGGGTTTACCGACTTCCATCCATTTATTACCTGCTGCACCATCACTCATAATTACAGCCATTGCTTGGGGATGATCTTCATCACCTAAGCGAGTCCAGCCGATAGTATTCCAATGGTCGAAATAATCGTATTGTGGCCCATAAGCATAATGCTTGCGTGCATACATTAACTTATCGATTATCCAACGGTGAGAGGGCATAAAAATCTTGTAGAGGTTGCCATCTCTTCCCCAGTCTTCATATTCTGCACCGTAGTAATCGGCATGAAAGACGCAAGGATAACCTTCTTGTCTTAACAAAATAATGGCGTAGGCTAGGGGTTTAAACCAAGGTTCAACTACAGATTCCAATGCTTGTAATGGTTGTGAGTCATGATTCTCGACAAAGGTGACAGCATGGGTAGGACGTTTTTGCATCATTGTGCCATCTAAAATCCGGCGCATATCATAATTGCCTCCAGATTTACTGGCTTGATGGAAGTTGTAATGTAGTGGTACGTCAAAAACTGACATTTTGCCCCGAACAGTATCAACATACCAAAGCAGAGTATTCACATCGTTGTACCAATACTCTCCAACAAAGAATAAGTCCTTACCAGCGTGGCGTTCTAGTTCATCTATCCATTGGGGAAAAAACCAAGCGGCAATATGTTTAATGGCATCTAAACGGAAACCGTTGACATTTGTTTGCTCAAGATACCACTTACCCCAATAGGTGATTTCACCCCTTACCCAATCATTTTGAAAATCGAGGTCACAACCCATTAAATAGGCAAAATTGCCGTTTTCTAAGGCTACATAATCATCAAATTTTTTGCCTTCTAGTAAATAAATCGTGCTGCGATCGCCACTGTTATATTCGTTATAATCAACTGCATCAAAATGCCACCAATGCCACTCAAAATTAGAATATTTGCCTTGTCTTCCTGGGAAATAATAATGAGAGTAGGTCTTGATTTCTTGCAACCCACCTTTAGGATTCAGGCGGTTATCTTGAGGAAAAGGTGTTGCTTTTGGTGTTTCTACTCCATCACCACCCATCTTATGATTTAGCACTGCATCTGCATAAACTTGTACACCATGCGTTTGCAGAGATTTAATCGCATCAATATATTGCTGACGTGTACCGTATTTTGTTCTGACAGAGCCTTTTTGATCAAACTCACCTAAGTCGAATAAATCGTAAACACCATACCCTACATCATACGCACCGGCAAATCCTTTATAGGCTGGTGGTAGCCACAAAGCTGTAAAACCTGTTTCTGCTAATTCTGCGGCGGAAAACTCTACTTTGTTCCACAAATTGCCATCATTAGGGATGTACCAGTGGAAATATTGCATCATTGTGCCGTTAATCTGTGCCATATTATTGTTGTGTCTGTAAATATCTTCTTGAAAGAAAACTACAGCGTGAATGTATGGCAATTCGGAATTATCAATGTGATTTAGAAGCGATAATCTGGAAGAAATCTTTAAGAAAATCAGCTACAGATTATCAGTAATAAGTAGGCAGGCATAATTAAAAATAAATTGTCATTGCTTTCGCGTAGCGTCTCATAGAGAGCAAAGCGAAGCAATGATGGGAAAGATACAACTTCCTAATTGACAGTTATACCGATTTTAGATTTTAGATTTTGGATTTTGGATTTTGGATTTTGGATTTTGGATTTTGGATTTTGGATTTTGGATTTTGGATTTTGGACTTTGAATTTTGAATTTTGAATTTTGAATTGTTATCACCCTCTGTGAACAGCAATGGTCTCCTCTGAATTCCACTGAGATCCTAAACAAAACTCATCTACCCAAGAAGCCAGATTACTAGCATTTGTATGAGCTTTAGAGTGGACTTTGTGAGTAGATTTAGACAGTTTTTTAGGGACATATTGCCCATTTTGGGAAATTTCCGCCACTGGTTTCGGTATTATTAATGTCTTCGGTTTACCAGGAACTTCCGTAGTAATTGCCAAGGGACTAACTACTTTGCCATTTTGGGGTTTGATAGTAGTTAAAGTTAGGGAAGTTAAAGGTTTGTCTTTTTTCGGTACTTCTAAAGTAATGGCGAATACCTGTCCTGCTGGCGAGGATGATTTATGAATAGTGGGATGAATATTCATTTTTCCATTGGTGGCAGTTTTTTGAGACATTACAGGCTGTTCACCACCCACCACCTGCTGCACTGGCTGATGTAGAGTAGGCATGACCACTACATTGGAAGCGTTATGCTCTTTAGTTGACACAGGGGAAGCATCATAAACAGTTAAGGCCATTGATGTGACGGCTTCCTCTGGATATTGCTGTTCTTCCTCCGACTGGGTGAGGGCTAAATCCATCTGAGAATTAGTTAAGCTGAGTTCTTTGTCAGGATTAAAATTGAGACCTAAAGCCGTAACTATCTCATCAGGGTTGTTATTCAGTTCCATCACAAAAGCCAAAATTTCGTCAAAATCCGGCTCTAAAACAGATAATGTTGCTAGGATAAACCCAGACGAAGGACGACGTACACCACCGTAGTTAGCCCAAACCCTCATTTTGACTAACCAAGAACGATTCTGCTCATAATAATTCAACCACTTGCTCTTTAAGGATTGACGCAGCTCCTGAATATTCATCGGATGTCTCGCTTCAGTCAAAAATAGTGCATTTACAGTTATCGGTTATCAGTTATCAGTTATCAGTGCAAGTAAAATTTGATAACTGTTGACTGTTGACCCTCTGAATTTTAGATTTTGGATTTTGGATTTTGGATTTTTTGGGTTACAAGCCCCACCGTGGGTGGAAAAATCTCAAATACTCGCTGCGCTGCGTCCGCTACGCTCTAAGCGCAGCTATGCCACAGGCTTTACGTGTATCTAAAATCCCCAAGCCCCGCATCCAAGGAGTGGTCGGGGTCAATCCACAATCGCAAATCTAAAATCCAAAATTGGTTGACTGTTCACTGATTTATCCCTGGGGATGAAACCGATAATAGAGCATCCGTTGCACTCTTTGACCACCTATTAAATGCTTTTCTACTAACATCGGGACTTCATAGGGTTGAACACCGCTATACCAAACCATTTCCGGCAAAATCAACACCATTGGCCCGTTACCGCACTGTCCCAAGCAACTGCTAGGAGTTACTACCACATCAGGAACAGGTAAAGCCACAAAAGCTGCTAGAGTTTCCTTCGCACCTTGCTTTTTACAAGTGCGATGTTGACAAACTCTCACACATCTGGGTAGAAAACTGGGGTTTGTCGTGCTGGCATTCAATTCTTGAGTAAAATTGCTCATGAGTCACTTTTCCCACCCTGTAAAAATTTAGTGCATAGTCAAAAGTCAAAAGTCAATAGTTTACGGTTACAAGAAATCGAGACTTATCCAAAAATTCGTTTTTGATCATTGTTGTTAAAAACTTTGATGCTGTTTGGCGGATAAATTAAACACTAATGACTAATGACTAATGACTAATGACTATTAACTAATCTACCGACAAGCCTTTAGATGCTAACCATTCGTGGTTGAATATTCGCGACTGATAGCGAGAACCACTATCACATAGTATCGTGACAATGGTATGTCCTGGGCCTAATTGCTTGGCTAAAGCTACGGCTGCGGCAACATTAATACCTGTAGAACCACCCATTAATAAGCCATCTTTCCGCAATAGTTGATAAACTACCCGCAAAGCTTCTTTGTCATCAATTTGGATAGCGTCGTCAGTGGGTACGCCTTCCATGTTAGCAGTAATACGGCTGTTACCGATGCCTTCAGTAATAGAACTACCTTCTATTGTAATCTCTCCGGTTTTGACGTAGCTATAAAGACCGCTTCCCAATGGGTCAGCCACTACACATTTAACTGCTGGGTTTTGTTCTTTGAGGTACATAGATACACCGGCAAATGTTCCTCCTGTACCGGTAGCGGCTACCCAACCGTCAACTTTACCGTCGGTTTGCGCCCAAATTTCTGGCCCTGTGGTTTCGTAGTGGGCGCGACGGTTAGCTAAGTTATCGAACTGATTAGCCCAAATGGCGTTTTCCATCTCAGAAGCGACTCTACCAGATAACTTGACGTAGTTATTGGGGTCTTTGTAGGGAACGGCTGGAACGGGACGAACTTCTGCACCTAAAGCGGTGAGTGCATCGATTTTTTCTTGGGATTGGGTGTTAGGAATGATAATCAAGCATTTGTAGCCTTTAGCATTGCAAATATGGGCTAGTCCAATCCCCGTATTACCGGCTGTACCTTCTACTACTGTACCGCCGGGTTTGAGCAAACCTTTTTCTTCTGCATCTTGAATAATGTACAGTGCAGCCCGGTCTTTAACTGAACCACCAGGATTGAGAAATTCGGCTTTACCCAGGATTTCACACCCTGTTTCTTCACTGAAGCTGTTTAACCGAATTAGTGGGGTATTGCCAACAGTGCCTATGAAACCATTTTTGATATCCATTGTGATTCTACTTGAGTAATTACCTATAAAAATTGTGGCTCATAGTGGTGGCATCATACTCAAAAATGGGGAACAGGGAATGGGGGATGGGGAACAGTGCGATCGCCCTAAAATAGTGATTTTACTGGGGTTATCAATTATTTACGTAAGTTAATATACATTAATTTGGTACGTGATAACATCATTAACATCATCCTTCCTGGGGTGGACATCCATGACATCTCAACATAATCGCCCTGACGAACTAGAGCAACGGGAAAGGTTACTGCGGGAGAAAGAAGTAGAAATACGTCTCCGAGAAATGGAACAAGAAATGTCTGCAAATAATCCACCATTACATAAGACGGTGAAACACCAAGCAGAAGATTATCCCAAACCTTGGATGAAAAAAGCCATTCTGGCTGGAAAACTCTTTACGCTTGGTGTAGTAGCTTTAGTTGCTGTGAGAATAGCATCTGTTTTAGCAGGTTTCGTGATTATAGGAGTTTTGGGTTGGGTAGCTTACAAGCTATTTCTAGAAAATCGCAAAAAACCATCTTAAATTAAGGGATAATTTCTATGGTAAGTCAAGTAGCATCTGATCAATTTATTCAAGACTTAGAACGGGTTGCTCAAGTTCGTTCTGAGATGGCAATGTGTTTACAAAATCTATCTGAAACTATTCATCAAGCTGAGTTAGATGGAGAGTCTTCATCTGGTAAACTCAGTTTAGAAAGAGATTTAGAAGATATTGACATAGCTAGTAAGAATCTCAAAAAAGGTGTATTTCGCCTACTAGTTTTAGGCGATATGAAACGGGGTAAAAGCACATTTTTAAATGCTTTAATTGGTGAAAATTTACTTCCTAGCGATGTTAACCCCTGTACCGCAGTTTTAACTATTTTGCGGTATGGAGCAGAAAAAAAAGTGACGATTCACTTTAATGATGGCAAAAGTCCACAGCAGCTAGATTTTCAAAGCTTTAAGTATAAATATACAATTGATCCGGCAGAAGCCAAAAAGTTAGAACAGGAGAAAAAACAAGCATTTCCTGATGTTGATTATGCAGTGGTTGAGTATCCTTTAACATTGTTAGAGAAAGGCATTGAAATTGTTGATAGTCCAGGATTGAATGACACAGAAGCGCGGAATGAATTATCTTTAGGATATGTGAATAATTGTCATGCGATTTTGTTTGTGATGAGAGCTTCTCAACCTTGCACTTTGGGTGAGCGTCGTTATCTTGAAAACTATGTGAAAGGTCGTGGTTTATCGGTTTTCTTCTTAATTAATGCTTGGGATCAGGTAAAAGAATCATTGATTGATCCTGACGATGCGGAAGATTTACAAGCAGCAGAAAATAGACTCAGAAAGGTTTTTAAGGCGAATTTAGGGGAATATTGCCACGTAGACGGTCAAGATATTTATGATGAGCGTGTATTTGAATTATCATCAATTCAAGCACTAAGAAGACGTTTGAAGGATTCCCAAGCTGATTTAGCGGGGACTGGCTTTCCAGAATTCATGAGTGCGCTTAATACTTTTCTTACCAGAGAAAGAGCGATCGCGGAACTAAGACAAGTCAGAACCTTAGCTAGACAAGCCGTGAATCATACCCGCGAAGCTATAGGCCGCAGAATTCCCTTATTAGACCAAAATGTGGCAGAATTAAAATCCCGTATTGATTCTGTAGAACCAGAGTTTAAAAAACTTACCGATATTCGGGATCAATTCCAGAAAGAAATTTTTAATACTAGAGACTCACAAGCTAGAAAAATCTCTGAATCTTTCCGTAGTTATGTGATGAATTTAGGTAATACTTTTGAAAGTGATTTTCTACGCTATCAACCAGAATTAAATCTGTGGGATTTTCTGAGTAACGGTAAGCGAGAAGCTTTTAATGCAGCACTGCAAAAAGCCTTTGAACAATACATGGCTGATAAATGTGCAGCTTGGACTTTAACTGCTGAAAAAGATATTAATACCGCTTTTAAAGAATTATCCCGTAGTGCAGCGCAGTATGGCGCATCTTATCATCAAGTTACAGAAAGAATTACCGAAAAGCTCACCGATAAACAAGTTAAAGTCAATGCGGCTAGTGGTAGCACAGAGGAAGATAACTCTCCCACCTGGGCAAAATGGGCTATGGGATTATTATCCCTTTCTAGGGGGAATTTAGCTGGTATAGCAATGGCTGGTGCTGGATTTGATTGGAAAAATATTCTGTTAAATTATTTCACTGTCATTGGTGTGGGAAGTATCATCACCGCAGTTACAGGTGTGATGCTTGGCCCCATTGGATTTGCTTTACTGGGTTTAGGAGTGGGTTTTTTACAAGCGGATCAGGCGCGTAAAGAACTAGTGAAAACTGCTAAAAAAGAGTTAGTTAAATATTTGCCGCAAATTGCTAATGAGCAATCGCAAATTGTGTATGATGCGGTCAAAGAATGTTTCGATAGTTATGAGAAAGAGGTCAGTAAGCGAATTAATGATGATATTAATTCGCGTAAATCGGAGTTAGATAATTTACTCAAGCAAAAACAAACACGGGAAATTAACCGAGAGGCTGAATTAAAACGACTGAAAACCTTGCAGGAAAATATCATCGCTCAATTACAAAAAATTGAGGCGGTGTATAGTAATCTTTTAGCTGCTTATAGTTAGGATTTAGTTCCCTCCCCTTTTTCCAGGGGAGGGTTAGGGTGGGGTGAAAATATTTGAGATTTTCAAACAGTCTCTAACGCAGAGTAACGCGGAGGTTTACGTAAAGTAACGCCAGGTAAGAAGATAAGTTTTGTGCTGCGGGGTAAAATAACTCTGGGAATAGGTAATGGAAATATGCCACAACAGGATATAAAACATAAAGATTTAGTAGATGCGCTGAAATCTGCGTCTAATTTACTGGGGCTGGAACGGTCATCACAGTTATATCAAGATATAGTTAATATTGGTAATTATTTAACTAATCCTAATTTTAGAATTGCAGTTTTTGGCCCTTTTAATCATGGTAAGTCTACTTTATTAAATGCTATCTTGGGGACTCGGACTTTACCTATAGATTTAATTCCCACTACAGGCGCAGCTATTACTGTCAAATATGGTTCTGATGTGAGAACTCGCATTATGTTGCGGGATGGAACTGAAGTCTATCGCAGTGGAACGGATATTTTACAGCAATATGCAATTTTAGATGGTGATCGACAGATGCGGAAAGATGTCGCATCTGTTGAAGTTTTTTGTCCTCATACTTTTTTAGAAACTGGTGTGGAGTTTATTGATTTACCAGGAACTAATGATAGAGATGAGCAGGATAATTTAGTAAGAGAGCAACTTTTTAGTACAGATTTAGTTGTGCAGTTATTAGATGCGCGTAAATTAATGACGTTGGGTGAACGGGAAAATTTACGCGATTGGTTATTAGATAGAAATATTAAAACAGTTATTTTTGTTGCTAATTTTATTAATTTACTTGACACAGAAGAACAAAAACAAGTACAGAATCGACTGCGATTTGTGGCGGAAAGTTTTCGTGCAGAATTACCTCCTGGGTTTAGTAATTTATATCGTGTGGATGCTTTACCAGCTTTACGCGCTAGGTTAAAAGGTGATGTGGCTGCGGCGAGTAGTAGCGGCTTAGTGGCGTTTGAGACAGCTTTGCAAAATGTTGTGAGTATTTTACAACAAAATCGGGGTGATGTGAGGTTGCCGAGAGTAGAGGCGATCGCATCCCAAATTCAATTGGCATTGAAGCATAAAATTGACCCCATCGCTAATGAATTTAAAGCTGTCGATGATAAGCAAAATGCTAAAATAGAAATTAAACAAAAAGCTAAAAATCTCATTACACAAGGATTTAATACTAGTTTATCTGAGTTAAGAGATTGGCTATATTTACCCAAATTATTAACTAAATATCAGGCTGATGGGGCTGTGGCATTAGCAGAAAATAACTTTAAATATTGGCAAACTAATAACTTAAAAAAAGATTTGAATGATTTACAGTTAGCCGTGATGAAATGGCTATATCAAGCCTATGATTTTTTCAAGGAAGAACGTCCCGAAGATTTATTAATTCCTTTCCCTCCAGAACCACAGATTACTTTACCCCCCAAGCCAGATAGTAATGAATTATTAAGTGAACCAGGAGCAGTGGCGGTAGGTGGTGGAATTGGTTGGTTATTAGGCGGGCCTGTGGGTGCTGCTGTAGTTGGGAGTATTTCTTATCTTTTGAATAAGAATATACAAAAGCTGGAAGAAAAATCATCTAACGAATCCTATCACCAACAAGTCGCGAGAATTTGTATCACTGCTATTGAAGATTACTTAGCCCAATTTAGTCGTCAAGCCTTAGCAATAATATCTGAATTTGAACATCAAGCTGAAAAAGTTATTTACTTTCAAATCACTCACGAACCGTCAGATATAACTAAAAAACGGGAAGAAATAAGGCGACTACAACAGGGATTTAATCAGTTAATAACTGAGTTAGTAAAGGCTAAAATTCCTACTAAATATCAGCCATATATAGAAATACCCAAAGTTAGTCAACCCCAACCTCAACAAAAGTCTTCTCGACAGCAAGAACGCATTTATACTCGTCCACCACAACCGGAAAATACAACTAAAACCACTGAGAAAAAAGTTGAACCACCAAAACAACAAGTTTACTCACCACCACCACCACCAAAAACAACACCCGCACCCAATCCCGCAGAGCTAGAAGAAAAGTTTCGTAAATGGGAACTAGATGAAGAAATCGCCCAAATAAAAGCTCAAATGCGTTCTCCTGGTAATCAAAATAATCAGCAACAAACAACGCAAACTCAAAATCAGCAAGCACGCAAACCACCCCAAAACCAAGCCGAAAAAGATAAAATTGCGCGCGCTTATAAAATTTTAGGTTTGCCACAAGATGCAGCCTTTGCTGATGTTAAACAGACTTATAAAACTTTAGTTAAAAAATGGCATCCAGATTTATTTGTGAACCAACCCCAGATGCAAAAACAAGCGCAGGAAAAAATGCGTTTGTTGAATGAAGCTTATACAGTTTTATCTGATCAAAAATAGGGGTTTAGGGGTGTAAGGGTGTGGGGGTGTAGGGGAAGAAAAACCGGGATAAACCCGGTATAATTTTGTATTAGGTTTGCAATCGCAGTGTTAGAGACACTGTATTTGTGAGCAATTGAGGGATACGCCAAGAAACAAGCGATCGCCTGATAATATCAATTACAGTCTGTTCTTTAAGAGAAGAAGCCTCTTCATCAAACAACACCTGTCTGACTCGTCCTTTATTTATCTGCAACTCAAACACTAAATCGCCGCTAAAACCTGTAGGTAATTGGATAGATTCTAAATACTGAGTCAGAAGCACAACCATCTGTTCATTCAATCCTGTCACACTCACCACCTTTAAATGCACGACAGGAGCAATTTCAGGATCAAAGGTTTCTGCTTCTAACAATAACCGTAAATCCTCCAAATCTTCATTCAAATCACTGTAAGCTGCCGGTGGTGGGGGTGCTTCCATAAAACAGTCACTGAGATCACTGAATGATAATTCATTGAGTTCTTCGAGATGAAAGGATGAGAATTCAGTTTCCGCTTCTGGCGTGATTGGAGATGCTAGGCTTCGCTTACGTTGCAAAAACTCAGGCGCAGGAGACACCATATTTGCCATGATGGGAGGAGGCGCAGCAGCACTAACAGCACTACCATAAATACCTTGATAGCTGATACCTTCAGCCATTTCCACAGGTACTTGCACCGCAACTGAACCTTGGCGCGAATTAACTCGTACATCATCACTCACCGCTACAAAAGCTGTATATTGCGATAACAGTTGATAAGTCAAAGCCGTATCCGTCACCGCTTGTACACCCAACTTAGTGTCGCCACTCACCATCTTATTCATCAATTCCTTGATGCGGGAACGTCCCCAAAGTTGAGCAATGGCTGGGTTTCCTGCTTCCTCAAATTCCAGGTTAATTGTATTTTGATAGCGTGTACCACCCGCAACGATTCCCGTAATGTGGAGTTTTCCCCCGCGCGCATCAGGCTTTTTACCAAATAAAACTAACGGCTGTTCCGCAAACAAATCTGGAGGCGTAGCAGGATAGATAATTGGCGCATCACCATCGCCTTCCCATTGCAAATTAATGTTAGCCAAAACAGGATTATTAATTTGACGGTAGAATTTATCGACTACCTTATCCGTTGGTTCATCGTGGCGAATAATGTGAGATATACCCCTTCCTAATTCTGCAATGCGATTTAGTAAAAATCGATTCACCGAACTACCCGCACCAAAACTATAAAGGCGGTTTCCTGGTTGGAGATGTTGTTGCACTTCGGCAAGGATTTGGTTTTCATTGCCGATATAACCATCCGTCAACAATACAATACTCCGCAAACGTCCAGGATCTGTAACAGGGAAATTCAACACAGCACGAATTCCGCGTAACATCTCCGTGCCACCGTTAGCAGTCAATCGATTAATATAATTGATAGCGCGTGTGCGATTTTGGGCATTATTAGCAAGAGGAACAGGCGATAATTGCCGAGTCGTATCAGAGAAATCAACAATACTAAAAGTATCATCAGAATTAAGTCCATTAATAAAGCGGCGCATCAACTCCTGACATTGCATCAATGGCGCACCCATTTGTGAACCAGAAGTATCAATGAGAAATACCACATCTTTAGGAACAACCTGATTTTCACGATACCGAAGTGCAGGAATTAGATATAGTGCAAAATGTCCACCCCGTTCATCAGCTTGGCTGAGTACGGTGGCTTGAGTAGATTCGCCTGCTACTTGATAGCGTAAAATCAAGTCTTTATTCGGAATTGTGTCCCCACCCGCCAACTTCACCAACACTCGCTTTTCTGCGTAACTTATCTGAATTTGGTGAGAAGGAGACTGGATATTTTGCACCTCAACCCCCGCATCAATTTCTATGGTGACATTAATATCGTGGGGCGATCGCATACCCGATGGTAAGATAGGTGCATTCAACCGTGAACCATCGGGAACTATATCTGTATCTTGATTTTGCGTCATCGGTGCAGTAGCCGAACCAACACCGCCTGCATTTCCCTCAATTGGTATCCCTGGAATGTAACGCGGAGCAACCACCATCGGGAAAACAAACTCATAATTACCCGCCGTAAATTTTAAACTTTCAGAGTAGCGAATAATCACATCAATTTGCTCACCCGGTTGAATATTGGCGAGAGACTGAGTAAAAATGTTGTCCCGTTCTTGTTCCAACAGTCCGGCGGTGCGTCCTTGCTGCTTCGCTTGTTCGTAGATTTGCTGTGCTTCTTGGCGTTTTTTTATACTACCTCTAATAGTCTTCTCACCAATCCGAATCAGCATATCATCAACAGCCGCCTCATCCGGTAACGGGAAGATATAAACAGCTTCTAACGTAGTTGTGAAAGGATTTTCAAAACTTTGGGTAACTTCCACCCGTGAGATATTCCCCGCAATTTTGGCTTGTACTTCAGTATGCTTCAGGGGGAAAGCAATTTGCTGTTGTTCAGGCGTTTGAACATATAAGCCACCAGCTTGGTGTTCTAAAGGTTGAGTCATATAAGTTACCTCACGCTTTTATGTTATGTCTCTAGCGTAAGCGGGTTGACTCGGCAGATATGCTCAGTTTTGTGTTCAGTCGATGCTCAGTGTCAAATGATATTTTTTGATAATAGACTGAAATTGTTATTTGAACTCAACTACATGGGTAAAATATATCTAAAAGAATGTAATTTATTTTACTAAAAATCCTCAAAAACCGTGAATAAGTCACAAGCGATTAATCTATTGGAAAACGAGGGATGGACAAAAGCAGATGCTATGCGAGCGTTGGAAGTAATTGACTTTAAAAGCAATCCTGATGAAATTACGATTCGGCGAGCTACTTCACGTTTTGCGGGTACAGAACTCATTAATCGCCAACGACTCCAAGCTTCTCAGAAAGGTATGGTCACAAAGAAAAATAAAGAGATTGAAAGAACTCATCAGGAATATACAGCTAAAATCAACGGATTAAATCAGTCTTACCAAAAAGAACAAGAAAAATATGCAACCCAAATTCAACATCTATCTAACACAAATAAAGTGTTAGAGACTCAACTTCAAAATGCCAACACTCAAAATAATGAGTTAGTTAAAGCTAATCAACAATTACAAAAAGATAATAAAGATTTGAAAAATATCATAGATGGAATCAAACTCAAGCTGACTATGAATATCAAACAACTTCTCCAGTATGAAGACAGTGAAATTCGGAAAGCTTTAATTCATATGTTTAAATCTACACTTGGCTAGGCAATTTGTCTTATGGCTAAAAATAAAAGAAAATACCAGGGTATGAGTTATCGATTGATTCAAGTCAATAATTCTAACAATAGACTAAAACTGCATAAGACAGACCAAATCTGGTTAAAGGAAAACAACTATAAAAATATTGGATGGAATCATGTAATTGCTCTTTACGAAAAAATTACAGAACTCTTACAAGAATATCATTTGAATGATTTAACACTGGAAGAATTATTCTTAGAAGCTGATCGGATAGGTAATAAATATCAAACTTTTCAAGAAATTAATAATTTTAATCAACAGTTAGCTGTAGAAGTAAATGCAATTGCAGAAGCTATAGATAATCAGTTTCCTGACACAGAAATAGAGTTTATTGATTTTAGTAATAATTACCAAGGTTCAAAGAATAATAGAAATCATCGAAAATACTATAGAACTACAGGGTATTAATTAAAATCTTATGAATCTAGAAAATAAAGGTCTTAGAGAATTATTTTCTTTAGCCAATCAGATTGGTAATAAGCGTTATCACAAACTTACACATCAAGACTTTGAAAAATACAGAGAATTTGATTACTGGCGTTATGTCAATGGTGATTATGAGTGTGGAACTACCCAAGAAAGTAGAGATTGGGTGACGGAGAATTCAGATAGTTACTGTCCCATTTGTGAGCAGCATTACTCAGTAAAGGGTGGTAAAACCATTGATCATAAGTTACCGCGATCGCAATATCCTTGGTTATCAATGAATTTTCACAACCTCTGGGTAATTTGCCGAGATTGTAATCAAGAAAAGAGTGAAATGAATTGGTATGAATATGAACATTATATATTTGTCAATTATCATGATTGGTATCCTGTGGTGAAAGCGGCACGTCCCAAGTTACTGCTCCATTCATTAAAAGATTAACTTAGGAAATTATTCATGGCTGCAAGATTGTTGATCGGTGAGGTATCGCTGACAATAATCATAACCTGCCCATATCCTGCAAGTTTTTGATGTCTTGTTCAAAATCGTCCAAGCCGTAGTGAACCGGAATTTGACGACTGGCAAGCAAATGCTGAAATGCAATCCGGTTCATCCCTGCCAAACGACTGGCTTGAGCAAGGGTGAGTTTATCTTTCTGAAACAGCATAACTGCAATTTCTTGTTTCAGTTCAGCATCAGTCATACGGGTTGCAGCTAAAATTTCATCAGGAATAACGATGCTCATGGCTGGATTTATCTCTACATAACTATTCTATTGATTTGTATGAGTAGAAAGTTCTGTTAAGCCAAAATAGAGACGATCTGCTCAGTTAACAGATATATGTCAAACTCGCTCAAAGCATCAACAACTGGACTGGGAATTGTAGACAAGGCGCGGAAACGTCTTGGCTGGACGAAAACTAGCACGGCGCGTTGGTGGCAAGATGCTCACACTTCTAGAGCTACTTTACGGCGATTTTGGCAAGGCGATCGCATTCAGCAAGAAATTTTCATCGCTATCTGTCAGGCTGTTGGCATTAACGATTGGCAAAGTATCGCAGAAATCCCTAACGCAGACTTCGAGGAAACCTCTACACAATACCTCGACTGGGATGAAGCACCTGATGTTGAAAGTTTTTATGGACGTAATCAAGAATTAACTCAGTTAGAAGAATGGATTTTAGCTCATCGCTGTAAACTAATCATCATTACAGGGATTGCTGGCATTGGCAAAACGTCTCTGGCTCTGGCTTTAGCTGACCGCATTCAGTTAAAATTTGATGGGTTAATCTGGAAAACTCTTCACTTTACACCATCCCTAGTTTCCCTGTTAGATGGACTCCTCCACACCTTTAAGCAAACTCCGGTTGATGATATTCCTTCAGATACCGCAAAACTCATTCACCATCTGCAACAGCGTCGGTGTTTGTTGATTTTGGATGGGTTGGATAAGTCAGAGAAACACTATCATCAATTTATCCAGCAATTAAGCCACGCTCATCATCAAAGTTGCATTATTCTCACCAGTCGAGAACAACCAAATATTATTGACTCAAATACTAAAACGGTTCGCAGTCTCACGTTAACAGCATTACCAAAAGACGATGCGGTGAAACTATTGCAAGCCAGAGGATTCACAGGTAAAGAAATCGGATTATTACCCCTGATTCAACTTTATCGCGGCAATCCTTTGGCACTCAAACTAGTTACGCCGTTGATTCAGTCGGTGTTTGGTGGGAATATTGCGGCTTTTCTGAGTCAAAATACGATAGTAATTGGCGATGGTCTCCGACCGACCGGAGGTCATCGCTTGCGTGTTATCTTTAAGCAACAGTTTGAGCAACTGAGCGATTTAGAGCAAAATATTCTCTATTGGTTAGCAATTTGGCAACAACCAATCTCTTTTAGCCGCTTGCAAACTCATTTACTGATTTCTCTCGACCCAGCTACAATTTTAGATGCTATTGTCAGCTTGGAGCGGCGATCGCTTTTAGAAAAATGGATCTGTAGTGATGCACCAGCTTTTACCTTACAACCACTGGTGATGAAAATTGTTACTGATGAATTAGTAGAAAGTGGGACTCAAGAGATAATTCAGGTGATGCAGAGTCATGATATCGCTGATTTTAAAATTTTGCGAACCCATTGGTTATTGCGTCCGGGTAGCGATGATATTGTCGGCGATCGCATTTTACATCAACTACAAGAAAAACTCTGGCAGATTTATGGTGGAAATCTCGTACAAAATCTCCAACAAATTCTATTACTTTTAAATAATAAATCCCCTTTAGCAATTGGTTATATTGCAAGCAATATCACAACAATTATTAATCGATTAGGATGATAATCAGTAGAACGGGGTAAACCATTAAAGGTTTGTAGTGAGAACTTTAGTTCTCTCTACGAGACGCTCCGCGAACGGGAAAGGACTAAAGTCCTTACTACGAACTTAATTCTAATATTTTTAGATTATTTAACATATTTTTTTTAGGTTTTTCAACTTATAACTACCAAATTTTAGACATATTCAAGGAAAATCCTGGTAAAATAGGATCTGCGCTAACTGTATCAGGATTTTCTAAACATTCTTCAGGTTGGCCGGGACGATAAATATAAACTTGGCGGTGTTTGCGGTCGATTAAAAAACCTAACTGTACCCCTGGCTCTTGCATATATTCTGCCATTTTATCTTTTAGAGGCTGGAGATTATCGCTAGGCGATCGCAGTTCAATGACAAAATCAGGACAAATGGGTGCAAATACCTGTTGTTGTTCTGATGATAAAGCATTCCAACGTTCTAATTTCATCCAGGAAGCATCAGGAGAGCGTTTTGCACCCGTGGATAATGTAAAGCCTGTACTGGAGTCAAAACAAATACCTGTACCATCTTTTTCTGACCAAACTCCTACCTGTAAAGCTACATTAAAGTTACGATTTCCTGTTTCTGAACCCGTAGGCGGCATAATTGAAATTTCTCCGAACTGATTCATTTCAATGCGTAAGTCACGATTTACTTGACAGAAATCAAAGAATTGTTCATCTGTCATTTGCATTGATGGCGGCATTTGGATCACGAAGGAAGATGACAGCATCATAGTTCAACATCTGACTTTATTTTTCATTCTTACGTAAATACAAAAAAACGCAAAGATAAAGCTTTGCGTCTTAATAAAAGAAACTACGTAAAAATTCATCTACTCAAAACTGAATACTGATTCTCACTCAGCACGGGCTAACGCCCCGCTTCCGCTAACAGCACTCATTACTTATTAGGCTGAGGAGTCATCCGCAAGTAGGGTTTAATTTCTTGGTAGCCTTTGGGGAATTTCTCTTTCAATACTTCTGGGTCTTTGAGAGAAGGTACAATCACACAATCATCACCATCTTTCCAGTCAGCAGGGGTGGCTACGCTGTAGTTATCGGTGAGTTGTAGTGAATCAATTACCCGCAACAGTTCATCAAAGTTACGTCCGGTGCTGGGGGGGTAGGTGAAGGAAAGACGCAGTTTTTTGTTGGGATCAATTACAAATACGGAACGCACTGTGACAGCTGCGTTAGCGTTGGGGTGAATCATGTCGTAAAGGTCGGAAACTTTACGATCTGCGTCTGCCAAAATGGGGTAATTAAGGGTGGTGCTTTGAGTTTCTTCGATGTCACCAACCCAGCCATTGTGAGATTCTACATCATCAACACTGAGAGCGATCGCTTTCACATTGCGCTTGTCAAATTCTGGTTTGAGTTTCGCAACTGTACCTAATTCAGTTGTACAAACTGGTGTATAGTCAGCAGGGTGAGAGAACAGCACTACCCAGCTATCACCAGCCCATGTGTAAAAATCTATGTCGCCATGTGTAGACGCTTGTGTAAAGTTGGGTACTGTATCACCAAGACGGAGAGCCATATAAGATTCCCTGTAGTTAAGTAAGGCTTATGTATTTTACCGTGTCGTCATGACACAACATCGGTTTCCCCATCGGCTTTTAGTGCTTTGTAACAAAATTTTAACTTTTTCGCAGCTAAAAGGCTATTTCAGATAGGGAACCATAACTCACGGATTCTGATTATTGCACAAATGGGATGTATTTGTTTTTTCTGCATCATGAACTAAATAATTTGATACCTTTTCGGGAATTGTCTGCATAGGGTTTGTGGTTTGTAGAGGTACTTAATCATCTAAAGTCAGTGATGCGGGATACCTATTGACTTTTACAATACATAAGTAAAAATCAAGGAAGTTTCTTCCTCATTCCCTATTTTCTATTCCCCATTCCCTAATAAATACATGATTTTCAAAGGGTCTTGGTCGATTAAGCGTTTGACAGCAGCCTTTGGTGTACTGTTACTAACAGCTTGTAATGGTAATGCCAACTCTGATGATAATTTTACGGGTTTGAAAGTTAAGCTTTTGGTGGGTAGTGCTTTGGGCGATTTTTGCACCCAAGCCGCAAAAAATTTTAATGCGACTCAACCGAAGTTAAATAACGGGACGGCATTTCGGGTAAGTTGTGAGGCGCAGGGTAGCGGCGACGTAGTTACCCAGGTAGTTAATTCTGCTACTCAGTTGAAAAATGGCACTTTGTCGGCAGATGCGGCGGACTTACCCACGATTATTTCTCTGGATGGAGATATATATCACAGTCAGCTAATTTACCGCATTAACCAAATATATCCAGGGCAAAATTATATCCCAGAAATTACTGATGCCCAGTTAATAGCAAACACGCCAATGGTGTTTATGGCGCAGCCAGATGTGGCTGAAGGGCTGAAGAAAGTCGCTGATCCTTATCAGGCGTTGATAACGGCGAAAACTCACAAAGATATTGACCCAGGCGCACCAGCTTTAACAGTTAACTATGTCCACACCGCGCCGACACGTTCTAATTCTGGTTTACAAACCTTGGTAGCTCAATATGCCAGTGTATCGGGTAAACGTCCAGAAGAGTTGACAGTTGCTGATGTGCAGAAGTTTCAGCCGCAAATTCAGCAAATTCAAAGCAAGATTACCCGTTATGGGGTTTCTACTAACTCTCTTGCCCAAGCGATGGTAAAAAATGGGCCGTTTTGGGCTTCTGTGGGGTCTGTATATGAGTCTAGTGTGATTGCGGCGAACTCTAGCTTGCAGCCAGGACAACAGCGTTATACAGCCGTGTATCCCAAAGTGACGTTTACTTCTAATATGCGGGCAATTATACCGAATGTGCCTTGGGTGAGTGCGGATGAGAAAGCAGCCGCAGAAAAGTTTATCACCTATTGGCGATCGCCTGAAACTCAAAAAATTGCCACCGACTTGGGTTTACGTCCTGGAACTCCTGGTGTGGCTTTGGGTGGAAAGTTTGCGCCAGATTTTGGTGTGGACTCTCAAGCTAAGTATGATTCCCTGCGACCACCAAAACCAGAGGTGGTGGATGCGATGTTGAAATCTTGGCAGGAAGCTTCTAAGAAACCTTCGCTAGTGGTGGTAGTGGTTGATTCTTCGGGTTCAATGGAAGGAAATAAGCTACCAGCAGTACAGAATACTTTATTAAATTATGTGAAGAACTTGGGAGTTAAGGAGCAAATTGCCCTTATAGACTTTGATTCTGATATTCGTCCCCCAGTGTTAGTAGATGGTACACCCGAAGGGCGCGATCGCGGTCTGCAATTTATCAGTGGACTAAGAGCCGATGGTGGAACAAAATTATATGATGCGGCAATTTATGCTCGTGATTGGTTACAAAAAAATCGTCGTCAAAATGCCATTAATGCGGTTTTAATCTTAACGGATGGTGAGGATTCTGGTTCGCAAACTTCTTTAGAACAACTATCAACTGAATTGCAAAAGAGTGGGTTTTCTACTGACCAAAGAATAGGCTTTTTTACCATTGGTTATGGTAAAGAGGGTGAGTTTAATCCTAATGCTTTGAAAAAAATTGCTGAATCGAATGGGGGGTATTATTCTCAAGGTAATCCAGAGACAATTTCGCGGTTGATGTCTGATTTACAGGTGGAGTTTTAAACGCAGAGTTACGCTGAGGAAAACGCAAAGGGGCGCGGAGTTTTTTATGGTGAAGTTAGTGAATCCGTTGTATTATCCGGTAGCTGTTTTGGTTGGTGGCTTGACTCTAGTTGTTGGGGTGCGGTTGGGTAATTTGTCTAGTTTGGTAATGATACCTGTGGCGACTGGTGTGGCGGTGGCTGGTGCTAGTTTTTTCAAGTCTCGTGAAGGTGAGGTATTAGAGTTAGATAACCCAGCTTTGGAACGGGAAATATTAACAGTTAAATCGTCGGCTTTGTCATTAGCTAATCAAGCTAATGCTATGCGGTTAGAGGTGCAGAAATTATTAACTGACACTTTTCAGGTGGAACTATTGACAACGGTTTTAATGAGTTGCGATCGCGCCGCCGAACTTCCTGGTAAACTTGATAAATTAGGAGTTAGTCTACATCACACAAATTCACTCCTTTCTATCGAAGCTTTACAACAGCAACTTACAGAAGTAAAAACCAAATTACCAAATAGTTCTGGTGTGGCTAAACGACATCTTAATCAATTAGCAGAGAGTCTAAAACGTAACATACAGCTAGCACAAGAAGGTGAAGATAGTCGCCTAGCCAGAGTCATCAATATTGCGACTTTAATTCAAGATTTTGCTGGTGTATTGCAAAAGCTGCAAACAAGATTACGTACATCTGATTTAACTGATTCTGAGCAAATTAATGGTTTGCAATTAATTGCTGATGAACTCAATAGCCTGACAGAAAATCTGGATTTAGTAGTAAGACAATAATTATATTCAGTTTGTAGTAAGGGCTTTAGCCCTGAAAATCAAAAACTCAATTTTCTAAACGCAAAATTCATTTGTATTGATAAACATGGGATTCTTCACCTTCATTCAGAATATACATGAAGAAGAAAATCAGCCCTCTCAAAAAATTTACCTTTGCTGTCATCGTTACAGAGTTGTTGATAGTCATTCCTATGTTGGTATTGACGCTGGGTAAATCAGTTAACTTAAAATGTCAACGAATTGAACCTAATTATGTCAAATGTCAGCAGCAGGTTAGCCATTTATATGGTTTGTGGTCAAATACGCCTACATCATTTAGATTAACGGGTGTGGAGATAGAAGAGTATGTCTTTAAAGAAGATTTACCTGCGGGGACTTATATTTATCTCCAAACCAATAATCAAGGAGAAGAACTATATTTTTACGGGAGTAATTTAAACACGGCATTAGCAGATAAAGAACGTCTGGAAACCCTACTAAGCAATAATGGTCAAGCATCCTTAGAAATTACAGTTAAAGATACTTATTTGAGTGCTTTAGATTTTCTGACAACCTTAGTAGGTCTCAACATTATTATTATCTTTTCGATAGCTTTATTCTCCTTAGTTACTCTGATTATATTTGTGGTGACACTAGTTACCGCTAGTTACTTCTTCAGTAAAACAAAATAATATGAAAAGCAAAAAATCTCAATTCAAGCGCAGAAAACAAGTTTTTACCTCTATTACGATTATCGTAGCTGCATTAGGTTTAACTTACGCCCCAATTCCTGGTTTACAGCAAACAGTGGTCATTGTTAGCGGGACAGAATTACAAGAACCACTGCAACAACTAGAAGCTAAATTTGAGCAAGAAAACCCCAATATCAAGTTAGAACTCAAGTTTCAGGGTTCACAAGATATGGTTAACAATTATGTTGACCAGAAAAACGATTTTAAACCTGCGGTGTTAATTCCAGCCAATGGAGAAATTTTAACAGAATTGGGCGATCGCCTCCGCACTACCACCCAAACCGAACCATTTTATGAAACTCCTCAACCATTAGCTAAAACTCTATTAGTGGGTATCGCTTGGCCGGAACGCGGTAAAGTTCTTTTTCCCAATGGACGCTTTCAATGGTCAAAACTGGAACAAGCAATGCAAGCTGGTAATTGGGGAAAAGTTGGCGGTGCAATTAACTGGGGTAGTTTTGATTTTGTCACCACAGACCCCACGCGGTCTAGTAGCGGTCAGTTGACTTTAAACTTGTGGACACAATCAAAATTAGGTGGTGCTATTAACGCTGATAGTTTTAATAATTCCTCTGTCCAAGAACTATTTAGTTTAATCAAAAAATCAGTTTATCAACCACCTCGTTCTACAGATATTCTCCTACAAGAATTTATTGTGAGAGGTGCTAATGATGCTGATGTCGCTACTGTATATGAAAGTGTAGCTTTATATCGTTGGCAACAATCAGCAGCCAGTAAAGGTAGACCATACCAAGTTTATTATTTAGACCCATCAATTGAAACTACCGCCACCGCCGCAATTGTCCGGCGAGACGTAGACGCAGGTACAGCAAAAGCCGCCAAACGATTTTTAGACTTTCTTACCCAACCAGAACAACAAGCAGTATTTGTTCAGTATGGTTTTCGTCCGGTGAATAATAACGTTGATTTAAAAACTGTACCGAATAGTCCGTGGAATAAAAATATTCCTGGTGTAGAGGTAAAGCCGAGTGTGAAAATTCTGCCACCACCAGATAGTAAAACCATTACAGAAATTCAACGTCAATGGGAAAGGGCGAATTAAAAAATGGAATTAACTAAAGGATTAATAGTATTTTTTGTAATCTTCGTTTTACCTATAGGGATATACTTACAATGTTTTACAGAAAGTGTATTTATCTTCAATCCTTTAATTGATACTAAATTACCTCCAGGTTTTACATTGCAAAAGTTCGACAGTATTAAACCAGGAATGACCAAAGCTGAAGTATCAAAAATTTTACCAGCACCGAGGTATTCATCAGATGATGGACTTTCTTGGCGTTATGGTGAAGATGGTGCAGCACCATTTGGTGATTTTGCGTGGTTTGACTTTACAATACACTTTGATGCAGAAGGAAAAGTGATCAAAACAGAACGCCAAACATTCCATGACTAAATTTTCAGAGTCAATTGATTATAAGCTTGAATCATTTGGCGTGCGATCGCATCCCAGCTAAAATTTTCTAAAGCATAATTTCTCGCATTCACACCCCGACGCTGACATTCTTGGGGATTTTGCAAAGCTGTTTGTAGTAACTCCACCAAAGATTCTACATCTGTTGTTCCCACCCAACCAGATTCACTATCTCGCACCTGTTCCCAAATATGTACTTGGTCAGAAATTACCACGGGTTTTCCTGCTACCATTGCCTCAGCAACAGCAATACCAAAGTTTTCGTAGTAAGAAGGTAGAACAAATAAATCAGCCGCCTGTAATAACCTGGTTTTTAATTCACCAGTCACAAAACCTGTAATTGTAGTGTGGGATTTTAAAGGCGAATTAGCGATTTGGTCTTTAATTTTTTGTTCATAATCTGGGTCTTGGGGACTTGCACCAGACAAAATGAAATGAAAATTTTTTCCCAACTCTAGTAGCTTCTCCAAAGCTGGAATCAGCAGATTTAGCCCTTTTTTCGGGTCAAGTCGTGACATAAATAGCACCCAAGGAATATTATCTTGTATTCCCCATTCTCTACTGATGAACGTTTTACCATTCTCAGAGGAAAGTTGAGGCGGAATCACTCCCAAAGGAATTACTAAATCTTTTGTATTAACACCAAATCTTGCTGATACTTTCGCTTCTTGCTCACTAGTAAAATGAATCGCAGCAGCATTAGCTAAATTACGCCTTTCAATAATTTCTACATATAGCTTTTTTAATTGTTTTTTCTTTAATAAATCAGCCGGATCAAGTGTACCTAAAGGACGTAAAATATAAGGTAAATTTTCCTGACGACATACCAACGCCGCCGCACTACTTACAGGCGAAAATAAAGCGTGAATATGCGCTATATCAAATTCCTTAGCATGATTTTTCAGCCATTTGAGTAAATCTAGAGAAAATTTATAACGACGAAATGGCGCACAGCGAAAATAGATAATTTCATAACCATCCTGTGAAATGGGAACATTTAAAGGTACATCCAGAGGTTTTTGACCAGTATCACCATTACTATCTGTAGTTATTACCGTAACTTTCGCACCTTCCTTAGCTAAAGCAGGTGCTAATCCCAAAACCATTTGACTAGGGCCACCATAAACCAAAGAAATAGAGGGAACAATTTGTAAAATTTTCATTTTTAAAAAAGGGAGAAGTAATGAGTGCTGTTAGCGGAAGCGGGGCGTTTAGCCCGTGCTGACTAATGACTAATGACTAATGACTAATGACTAATTCCTGATAAAACTCAAACTGCTGCTTGGCTAAAGCCTTATTTGTGTATTGAGTCATTGCTTTTTGATATCCCAATTCAGCTAATTTATGCGCTAAATCCGGTTTTTCTATTAGTTGTAATAAACAGTCTGCTAAAGCTTCCGCTTTCCCTTCAGGAAATACCATACCAGCCTCACCAATTACATGAGGTATTTCGCCTGAGTCAGAACCAACTACAGGAACTCTACACGCCATAGCCTCAATGATTACGTGACCAAATTGTTCTTTCCACCCAACAGAAGTCAGGGTTTTAAATTGATAGGTAGTCTCTGATGGTAGAACTAAGGTATTCATCAAATTAATATAATTAGCAACTTCATCATGAGGTACACTTTCTACAAAAATTACTCTATCTTGTAGATGATTTTCGGTTGCTAATTGCACTAGTTCTTCTTTTAAAACACCGCGTCCTAATAATAATAATTTCCAATTTTTATCTTTTAGTATCACTAAAGACCGCAAAAGTGTTAATAAACCCTTTTCAGGTACAAATCTCCCCACAAATCCCACAACAAAATCATTTGCTGCAATACCTAATTTAGCGGCTAATTCTGGTTGTGATTTGGGTGTAAATAGTGTTTCATCTACACCTAATTGTGGCATGACTTTAATTGCACCTTGATAACCTCTTTGTCGTAAAATTTCCGCCCCATCCTGATTACCGGAAATAATACCGTGACTATGATTGAGGTTATATTTTTCTAGTAAAGCTATTGGTGGTTTTAATTCGTAAGGTAAATTCCACCAAGTGAAAAAGATATTTTTCGCTTTTAGTCCTAATAACTGATTTAGGACAATCATCTGAGTATAAGCTAGACTCCTAGAACCCTGTTCCACTTGAATGATTTGGGGGCGAAATTGTCGCAACAAGGAGATTAAATCAGCACCAAATGTCAGTAACCCTTGATGATTTTGACTAAAGTTAGTAACTGGAACTATTTTAAATGTCCCTTCATCCCGATACTCAGTTTCAATAACTTTATTTTGTACACCGCCAGGTTTCCAAACTTTAGGAACTACAACTATTACTTCAATTCCTGGTTCTAACTGAGATAACGCACGCAACTTTTCACAGTTGAGGTCTACAATATACGTATGACTTGCAACTAAGATTCTCATAAATATTTACTACTATTTAGCTGTCAATACTTAATTAAGTAGAACGGTGGAAATAATTAAAGGTTGGTAGTGAGGACTTCAGTCCTCTCTTAGAGACACTCCGCGTTCGCGCAGCGTCCCGCAGGGAACAAATAAGGACTAATACCATTTCACGAAAAATCTGATACAGATGTAAACCCTAAAATCCTTGCTACATCTAAGTTTTTTAATTGCGAATTGCGAATTGCGAATTGTGAATTGGTATAAAGTCCTTACTACAAAACGAATTTCTCAATTTTTACATTGCTTAATGTAGTTTTGTTTTTTCGCACCGACTTACTTAGTTTTCACTAATGACTAATGACTAATGACTAATGACTCTGAACTCTTAGTTATTGATTCTTGATCAAGACGACTATAAATTTGTCCATCATCCCACAGAGATCGGATAAGACTCCCTAAAGCATTGAAAAAACCCAAGATATAGAAAATACCACGGGTCAAAACTTTAATTGGTGAACCACTTTTATGACAGGGAGGACGACCAAGGACGTGACAATCAAATAACCTGGCGTATAGACGTAAAGCTTGGCTAGCGGTGAGGTTTTTCATCGCCATCAGGAAATGATTGTGGTAGAAAGTGAATTGATATTTGAGCGATCGCATACTAATATCATGACACCCCCCAGTTTCTTCTCCTAAATGGACTAAACAAGCCTCTGGGTCATACCAAATTTTATATCCTGTCTTGCGGAACCTCAGACAAAAGTCGGATTCTTCCCGGACAGCACTACCGCGAAATCTCTCATCAAACCGCAGTCCATACTTAGTGAAAATTTCCCGACGGAAAGACATATTACAACCCCGCGCACTTAACACTTGTTGGGGCTTAATGGTATGTACTAAATCGATATGATACCAAGCAATCCCAGGGTTCATTGCTTCTGGGGGTAAATATTCAATCTCAAACTCTCCCTTAGACTCACCTAATTTCATTCTGTCAAACACCCGTCCAGCTACCGCCCCTATCTCTGGGTTTTGCAGATAATTTTTGACATGATTTGAGATATAGTCAGGCGTTAATTTGACATCATCATCAATGAAAATAATAATTTCACCCGCAGACCTTCTCACACCATAATTTCGCGCCCCTGGTAAACTCGCCCAATTCAAGCGAAACCATTTAATTTTGTCTTTCGCGGCTAGTTCTTCTAGATAGCTTTGTATGTCTGCTTGATGCGTGGGTGATTGATCTACTACCAAAACTTCAAAATTCGGGTAATTTTGATTTAAAACATCTGCAATGCTATCTCGTAGTGGTTCTTCTCTACCGTAAGTCGGAATAATTACAGTGACTAAGGGATGATTATTTGTGGAAGAATTAGGAAATTCCATAATTTTAACGTTTTTATACCCTTTATTTACGTTTACATCTACTTAAATTTCAAACACTAGAGTCGTATAATTTTTAGAGTATGTTGCGTGCGATATCATTTTAGTTCCTCTAGCCTATAGGAAGCAAACTACACCATAGCGATCGCTCTCTAGTCAACCAATTTTAGATTGACGTTAGCGTAGCAGACGCACCACAGCGAGTATTTGAGATTGATTCCGCCCTCTGTCTTGCGGGGTATGAACCACAAAACCCGATTCTCATCGAACAGGAATCATACTGAATTGGGATAGGTAGTATTGTTTCCAGATTCTGGAATAGGCTAAGAATCTAGGCTTTTAATCCAAAATCCAAAATCCAAAATCCAAAATCCAAAATCCAAAATCCAAAATCCAAAATTGATATCAGTCATCAGCTATCAATTCTAAAGGCGTATGGCGAGAGTTTCCAAAGCCGTCTAGAGTATCAATACTCAAAAATCAATAAAAATAAATTGCCAAAAAAAGAACCAGGGAATATTTTCTCTGGTTCATAGATACAGACACAACAATCAATAACTAAATTATTTAGTTCAGCATGGAGTAAGTAGAGATACCACCTGAAATGAGCAAAAAACTTTTGCTGTTGGAGTGTTTATTTCTGGGTTTTTGTACTAGAATCTACCTAGATAGTGCAGTCCTAAGATTGTTCCTGCTCCTAAAATGTGACCAAATGCGGTAGTTGCTAACAATGCAGGTAAACCGAAGCCACCGAAGAGATTAGCAGAAGGTAAAGCGGGTTCTGAACTGGGATATTTGATGCTGGATTTACCAAAGGCAATGGCAATGATATTGGCAACAATCATGATAATGCCGATTGAGGGATTCCATTCCAATGGTGCAGTTGCAGCAGCGAGTAAGGTTGAAGTTAACACCTGAATAAGCTCCTGACATTTATTTTGATGATTGAAGATATCATCTGAAAAATCCCGCAATAAATTCAAGAGAAATTCCGATTTTGCATCAATATTTAACATTCATTTTCAATACTTCATAAATCTAGTGGTCTGACGTATTAAATATGAATGAGGGGTTCGTAGTTGCGATTTATCGCTGAAAAATTCAATATGAGTCCTAAAGCTAAGTGCTTGATGTTGTATCTACTTTGACATCTTGATGAAGATTATTGTTATAATTCTTTAAGTTGTGATGCGATCGCCATCATCCGAAAAACCAATATGTTGGAGGCGATCGCTAACAAGTGATGACTAATGACCAATCCCCTACCCGAAAGTAGGGGTTTTTTATTTTTAGGGGTGTAAGGGTGTAAGGGTGTAAGGGTGTAAGGGTGTAAGAATTTAATTGATTATTTTCCCTACAACCCTAAACCCCTAAACCCCTAAACCCCTCTCTATACCCCTATCTTCCGTTTAACAACCCGTTATGTCTGAGTAAAGACGCTGTACTCGGTTGACGGCCACGGAATGATTGAAACACCTGCATGGGGTGTTGACTACCACCAAGAGCTAGTACAGTATCTCTGTAACGTCTACCTGTGGCTTTAATAGCTTCCTCGTCTTCTAGTCCCGCTTCTTCAAAGGCTGCAAAAGCATCTGCACTTAGCACTTCAGCCCATTTGTAACTGTAGTAACCTGCCGCATAACCACCTTCAAAAATATGCCCAAATGCACACAAAAACGCATCTTCTGGAAGCGGGGGTAACACAGTCGTAGTTTTAGCTACACGGTGACGCACATCGGCGGCGGTTTCCTTCCCACCTGGACGATAGCGGGAATGTAATTCTATATCTACACTGCTGAAGTGAATTTGCCGCAAAATGGCACTACCACTCATGTAATTACGCGCTGCTAGCAGTTTTTGATAATAATGCTCTGGTAGCGGTTCACCAGTTTCATAATGCTGCGCCATACTAAACAAGGTGGTGCGCTCATAACACCAGTTTTCCATAAACTGGCTCGGTAATTCCACTGCATCCCACTCGACATTATTAATACCTGATGCTCCACTGTAGTCAACCTTAGTCAACATATGATGCAAACCGTGACCAAATTCGTGGAATAGGGTTTCCACTTCATAGAAAGTCATCAAGCTGGGTTTACCATCCACTGGCGGCGTTTGGTTACAAATTAAATACGCCACAGGTAAGCGGATAGACGTTACACCATTGTCCGTAATTTTCCGGCGATTGATACAGACATCCATCCAAGCACCACCGCGCTTTTCAGCAGGACGGCTGTAGGGGTCTAGATAAAAGTAAGCAATGGGGCTACCTGTTTCATCAGCAATTTGGAAATAACGGACATCTTCGTGCCACACTGGGGCTTGACCGTCAGCAGGAGTGACGGTGATACCGAATAACCGCTTAACTAAGCCAAACAAGCCTGCTAACACTTGGGGAAGAGGAAAGTAAGGGCGTAATTCTTCGGCGGTGAAAGCAAATTTTTCTTCCCGTTGTCTCTCCGCCCAAAAACTCAAATCCCAGTGTCGCAAATCTTCGGCTTCGGCTGCACCTTTAGCAGCAGCAAAAGCCTTGAGTGCAGCTAAATCTTGGGTAGCAGCGTCATAACTGACACTCCGCAACTCTTCTAAGAGTGCTTCCACCGCCTCGACATTGGGAGCCATTTTACTAGCTAAACTTAATTCGGCAAAATTCCCAAAACCCAATAAATTCGCTAGTTCTT
Source organism: Nostoc sp. CENA543 (assembly GCF_002896875.1). GTDB lineage: Bacteria > Cyanobacteriota > Cyanobacteriia > Cyanobacteriales > Nostocaceae > Trichormus. The sequence goes on along the minus strand of NZ_CP023278.1, from coordinate 1,114,277 downwards.
GGCGTAATTCCAAAATCCTTTCGATGAGGGGGTGATTATCTAACTCCCCAGATGCAGCACGGGTGATGTAGGCTTTGTAAATTTTTTCGCGCAAATCTCGGCGGGTGCTGTGCTGCATGAAAGGACTGTAACTGGGGAAATCCAATGTAATATGCCAGGGGCCATTTTCTGGTGTGGCGTTTTCTTCGCCAGCTGCGCGTGCTGCTTGTGCGGCTAAACTGAGTAAGCTTTGGGGTAAACCGTCAACTTCTTCTTTAGTGGTCAGGGTTAAACTAAAGGCTTTGGTAGCATCTAAGACATGGTTAGAGAACTTGGTAGAAAGTTCTGCTAATTCCATTTGAATAGCGTTGAAACGTTCCCGTACTTCCCCTTCTAAGCCCACGCCAGACAGTTCAGCGTCACGAATAGCTGCTTCTACAATTCTTTGTTGTGCTGACTCTAAAGTCTGCCAACTATCACTAGCCTGGAGTTGTTTAAAAGCATTATATATAGGTTGACTTTGTCCTAGTTTGTTCATGAACTGTATAACTTGGGGTTGTACAGTTTCATAAGCTTCACGCAATTCTGGACTATTTTTCACGCCCATTAAATGATTCACTATGCCCCAACTCCAAGACAGCTGTTCAGTCAGATGTTCTAGGGGTTCTACTAAATCGTTCCAAGTGGGTTGGACATTAGCTTCTAAAGCAGTAAGTTGTTGGTCGAGTTCTGCCAACAGCTGCTCAAAGGCTGGTATGACTTGGTTTGACGTGATGTCATCAAACGGAGGTAAGCCAGAACCTTTGAGTAGGGGATTTTGAGGAATAGAAGTATTTGCACTCATGGTTTTATTTGAGCAGCAGTTGAAGGGATAAAAATCGATTGTAATGTAATTTTTTTCTATTTTTCATGTAGTGATAACGGCAATCAACTGTGTTAACACTTAGCACAAAGTCACAGAAACGGTATATATTTTTGACCATTTTCCAGAGATAATCATTACCGATATACCCTTGGGTGCTGAGAAATGAAATTACTCCTCTCTGTTTTACTGACACCTGTAGCTGTACTTTTAGCTTCTGGTCAGGCTTTAGCCGCACTGCAAACTAAAACTATCGAATATAAAGACGGGAATACAGTTTTAGAAGGCTATCTAGCCTATGACGATGCCATTAAAGGTAAACGTCCTGGTGTGTTGGTGGTGCATGAATGGGATGGCCTACAATCCTACGCTAAAAGACGCACAGAACAATTAGCAAAAATGGGTTATGTGGCTTTTGCTGCGGATATTTACGGTAAAGGTATTAGACCCAAAACAACGGAAGAATCAGGTAAACAGGCGACAATATACCGTCAAAATCGACCTTTATTAAGGTCAAGAGCCAACGCTGGGTTAAAAGCTTTACAATCAAATCCCCTGACCGATGTCAAACGTATTGCCGCCATTGGTTATTGTTTTGGTGGTGGAACTGTTTTAGAGTTAGCGCGTAGCGGTGCGAATATTGCCGGAGTGGTAAGTTTTCACGGCAACTTAGACACCCCCAACCCCGGCGATGCGAAGAATATCAAAGCGAAAGTCTTAGTATTACATGGTGCTGATGACCCGTTTATCCCAGAAACACAGCTAAAAGCTTTTGAAACGGAAATGCGTCAAGGCAATGTTGACTGGCAATTAATTTCCTATGGTCGGACAGTCCATAGTTTCACCAACCCAGATGCCAAAGGTGAAATTAAAGGTGCAGAATACAACCCCATAGCTGACCAACGTTCCTGGCAAGCAATGCAGCAATTTTTCGCTGAGATATTCCGTAAATAGGACATTGGGCAATCAATTCAAAATTCAAAATTCAAAATTAAAGAATTTTGGGCATGGGGAAATAGTGCTGAGGTTATATGAACAGGAGATGAGTCTTTAATTAATATGGGAAATATTCATTCCCCAGTCCCCATTTCCCATTCCCAATGCCCAATGCCCAATGCCCAATTCCCCATTCCCTAATATGCGTGCCATGATTTTGGAGTCACCGCGTCAACCACTGCGATTAGTTGACGTACCAATACCTAGTTTGAATGCTGGACAGTTGCTGATTCGGGTTCATGCTTGCGCTGTGTGTCGTACTGATTTGCATATAGTTGATGGGGAGTTGACACACCCTAAATTACCTTTGATTTTGGGACATCAAATTGTTGGTACTGTAGAGGGGATTGCAGGTGATGTTCATAACTTCCAAATTGGGCAACGTGTGGGTGTGCCTTGGCTGGGATATACTTGCAATTCTTGCCCTTATTGTCTTTCTCGTCGGGAAAATTTGTGCGATCGCGCTCAATTTACAGGTTATAATCTAGACGGTGGCTATGCGGAATATACTGTAGCTGACCATCGTTTTTCCTTCCCTCTAGATCCCAGTTATTCCGACTTGCAAGTTGCGCCTTTGCTGTGTGGCGGTTTGGTTGGCTACCGTGCTTATAGAATGACTGGGGAGGCGCAAAAGTTGGGTTTTTACGGTTTTGGTTCATCGGCGCATATCCTCATTCAACTCGCCCGTCATCAAAATCGCCAAGTATTTGCGTTTACTCGCTCTGGTGATATTGCAGGACAAGAATTTGCCCTTCAATTAGGTGCAGTCTGGGCGGGAGACTCTGATGTATTACCGCCAGAACCGCTTGATGCAGCCATTATTTTCGCACCAGTCGGGAAGCTTGTACCTGCGGCTTTACGGGCTGTGGCTAAAGGTGGTGTGGTGGTTTGTGCCGGAATTCATATGAGCGATATTCCCTCTTTCCCTTACAGTATTCTCTGGGAAGAAAGGGTGTTAAGGTCTGTAGCTAATTTGACGCGTCAAGATGGGGAAGAGTTTCTAGCTTTAGCACCGCAAGTTCCCATACATACTGAAGTTAACGCCTTTCCCTTAATTCAAGCAAATGAAGCCTTAGATGCTCTGCGTAGCGGTGAAATTGAGGGTTCAGCTGTGTTAGTTGTAGAGTAGAGGAAAGTAGTGGTTAATAGTCAAGAGTCAATAGTCAATGGTCATTACTCATTACTCATTACTCATTACTCATTACTCATTACTCATTACTCAGCACTCATTACTCATTAGTCAACAGCCATACATCATCTATGGATGCGGAGAATATTCAAAGGCTTTATACAGCAGGGGAGAGATATTTTCCTGCCGCCAACTTAATTCGAGCTAAGTTGATAGGAGCTTATTTACCAGGGATAAATTTATGGGGAGCAGACTTGAGTGGTGCTAACTTAGCGAGAGCTAAACTTTGGGGAGCAGACTTAAGTCGAGCCAATTTAGCAAATGCTAATTTGACTAGAGCGAATTTATGCGGTGTTAAATTGAATGAAGCAAATCTGCGCGGTGCTAAACTGAATCTCACTAAGTTGTATGGAGCAGATTTAACAGGTGCTTATTACGATGACAGCACCCGCTTTTCTAAGGGTTTTGATCCTGTCAGTAGAAAGATGCACAAGTTTGAATGACGGCTTTCTTACTCAATAACGCGCTTCACTTCAAATCCCCGCAAGCCTTCCGGGTGTTCATACTCAACCTTAACATCTTGCACCACTGCCGCAGGGGGGCCAGCGTGACACCAGCGTAGTATATCTTCCACAACCTCCCGCGCCCCTTCAAATACAGCTTCTACGCGTCCATCAGGAAGATTTCGCACCCAACCAGTTAAACCCAACTGGCTAGCAGTATCGACAGTAGCGTAGCGATACCCTACTCCCTGGACTCTACCGGAAATTAAGACGTGAGCGCGAATTAGTTTTGCTTGTGGTGTAGGATTTGGCATTGACCAATCTATACTTTACAATCACCAGTCTACATGGTTTGTGACTGAAGAACTGATATTTTAAATTAAAACTGCTAATGTGAAATTTTCAATTCTGCGTTGCTTATGTCTGAACTACCACCACTCAATACAGATACTATCTGGGGTATTCTCAATGACCAAATTGATGATGCAACAGTCATGCAATTAGTCTGGTATTACTTGGGTTATCGCTATGACTCTACAACAGAAAAGTGGGATAACAGCTTGGTTGCAGCAGAATGGCGAGATGAGTATCCAGAACCACCCAATTTTTTAGATAGCCGTCCCGCTACTATGAAGTTAACCCGCTCTATTCCTCAACAATATAAACAAATTACAAAGGAAAAGTTGGGTTTTAAGGGTTACAAAATTGGTACATTTACACCACGGGAAACTCGCAGAGCAACTGCTGCTAATTGGTTATTAAGTCATTTGCAGCAAACCATTGATCAAAGTAAATAATTAATCAAAGCAAATATTCGGTAAATATCACAGTCTCAAAAGAATCCGCTTCATATTTGGGAAGTTGTGATGACTCTATAAAATGGCTACCGAATATTTGCTTTTATATATATCTGAGGGTAGTAGACAATTACTGAGTATATGAAGCGGTAAAAATTATTTTAAGATAGATTAATAAGTAACCTATTGATATATTGAAGTCTCAAACTCAGGATAGAGGAACTCAGCTATTAATTATATCCTCTGATTGATTTGCAAATTGATTATTAATTAGAAAATAATGATTACTAACTTTTCATAATTTGATAAATTTTCATGAAAAATTCCATTGAATTTAAGTTATTTGCACCCTATAACAAAGGGGCGGCTGTCATAGGGGATTTCTCAGATTGGCAGGAAATTCCTATGGAAAAAGGTGATGATGGTTATTTTCGTACCCATGTTGACTTGGAAGATGGAACTTATAAATATAAATTTCGAGTACAGACAAAATCTTGGTTTTTTGAAGAAGAACAGTGGGTTGATGTCACAGATCCATACGCAACCGATATTGATGAATTGAGCGGCAAAGATAATGGTGTTATCCGCATCAAAGATGGGGAAATTATTGTTGATACTTATGTCTGGCAATATGATAATCAACCTTTACCAGCAGACCATGAATTAGTAATTTATGAATTACACGTTAGTGATTTTTCTGGTGGTGAGGATGACCCCTATGCACGGGGAAAATATAAACACGTTATTGAGAAATTAGATTACTTATGTGAATTAGGCATCAACGCTATTGAGTTAATGCCTGTGAAAGAATATCCTGGTGATTATAGTTGGGGTTACAATCCCCGCTATTTTTTTGCAACAGAATCTAGCTATGGTTCAACAGCAGATTTAAAACGTTTAATTGATGAGTGTCATCATCGGGGAATTCGTGTCTTAATGGATGGGATTTATAACCACTCAGAAGCCTCTAGTCCATTAACACAAATCGACCATGATTATTGGTACCACCATGAACCCCGTGACCCTGATAATAACTGGGGGCCAGAATTTAATTATGAACTCTATGATGAAAATTTAGATATCTATCCAGCCCGAAAATTTATTGGTGATACGGTGCGGTTTTGGATTGAAGAATATCATATAGACGGCATTCGTTATGATGCTGCTAGACAACTAGGTAACTACGATTTTATGCACTGGATTGTGCAGGAAACTAAAAAAACTGCTGGTGCAAAACCATTTTATAATGTGGCAGAACACATCCCAGAAACTACTAGCATTACTAATGTTGACGGGCCGATGGATGGCTGTTGGCATGATAGCTTCTACCACACCATCAAAGCTCATATTTGCGGCGATACCTTTGATTTAGAGAACCTCAAAGATGTCATTGACTGTAAGCGTCAAGGCTTTTTAGGTGCAACTAATGTGGTGAATTACTTAACTAACCATGACCATCATCATCTCATGGTGGAGTTAGGCGATCGCAATATTTTCGCTGAGGAAGCTTTTAAACGCGCTAAACTCGGCGTAGCTATCCTCTTAACATCCGTCGGCGTACCCCTAATTTGGATGGGTGAAGAATTTGGGGAATACAAGCCTAAACAGCAGGAATCAGCAAAAATAGATTGGCAACTCTTAGGTAATGACCTAAATAGTAGTTTATTTGAATACTACAAAGGGTTGATTCAATTACGTAAAAATAACCATGCCCTCTACACAGAAAATATTGATTTTATTCACGAAAATCACGAAGCTCAGGTATTAGCCTACAGTCGTTGGAATGAAGAAGGTTCTCGTGTGGTTGTAGTAGTGAATTTCTCCGAAAATTTCCTCGCAGGTTATCACGTTCCTAATTTTCCCTGTGGTGGTACATGGCACGAGTGGACAGGAGATTACGACGTAGAAGCCGGTGATGATGGGATTATGACCGATATTGGGTCTTACGAAGCCAAAGTATTTGTTTGGCAGTAATAAAATATACTGAAATCTCAGGTTCAACTTCTAGGGAGGGGAAATACTCTCCCTTTTTTATTGCCGTAACCCTAGCTGTTATGTCTGATTTTTCTGACTTGCCAAAAAAGTAAATGAATCTGTATCCTGTGTTTCATTTACAATATGGATACTAATCGGACTCAAAATTCCATCTCAACCATCAAGACAACTTCTCCATGCACAACAAATTATTTAACACCAATATTAAAAATTGCCACGTTCTCTTAACCCCTAACGAAATAAAATCTAAAGTACCCTTAACAAAAACTGCGGAACAAACTGTTTGGAAATTTCGCAAAGAAATAGAACAAATTTTAGACTTTCAAGATAGACGTAAATTTATAGTAGTTGGCCCTTGTTCAATTCATGACCCAGAAGCGGCATTAGAGTATGCAAAACGACTGAAAGATTTAAGCGATCGCGTCCAAGATAAGCTATTACTAATTATGCGGGTTTATTTTGAAAAACCCCGAACCACAGTAGGTTGGAAAGGTTTAATTAACGACCCTAATATGGATGATTCTTTCCATGTTGAAAAGGGTCTAATAATTGCGAGAAAACTATTAGTGCAATTGGCAGAATTAGGATTGCCTAGTGCTACAGAAGCCTTAGATCCTATTATTCCGCAATACATCGGCGAATTAATTACTTGGTCAGCAATTGGCGCACGCACAACTGAATCTCAAACTCACCGTGAAATGGCCAGTGGTTTATCAATGCCTGTAGGTTTTAAAAATGGTACAGATGGCAACATTCAAGTCGCCTTAAATGCCTTACATTCTGCCAGAACTCCCCATAATTTCTTAGGAATTAATCCTAAAGGACAGGTGAGTGTATTTGAAACTAAAGGTAATGCTTACGGTCATGTAATTTTACGCGGTGGTAGTCAACCCAACTTTGATGCCGAGAGTGTACAACAAGTAGAAACACAATTAAAACAAGCTAATTTACCGCCACGTATCGTGATTGATTGTAGCCACGGCAATACGAATAAAAATTACAAATTACAATCTTCTGTCTTAGAAAATGTCGTGCAACAAATTATTGATGGTAATACATCTATTGTAGGCATGATGTTAGAATCAAATCTATCTGAAGGCAATCAACCAATTAATTGTCCCAAAGAGGAACTCAAGTATGGCATTTCTGTAACTGACCCCTGTATCGGTTGGGAAGAAACAGAAAAAATTATTTTAGCTGCCCATGAACAATTAAAGTAAGAACAGCTAACACCATTTTGAATTTTGGATTTTGGATTTTGGATTTTGGACTGCTTTAATGTTGAGCTTTTCAGCAGTCCATTTGTCACAACCTTATTTCAAATCAATGTAACAAATTTGCACATAGCCTATTAAAATATGTATGGTAGCTTATACCGTTCATGAAATCTTAGAGTGCCTAGACCAAGCTCATAGAAATCTTGATTTTCCAGGTTTTGGCAAGATAAACATTGACATGGTATCTGCTAGATTGACAGGTTTTCGGAATGATTATTACTGGGTTCTAGTCTTTGAGGAACTCGTACATTGGTATGGTCTTGCTGGTATTCAACCTGTATTAGCAATTACTGCTTTTAGCAACCGTCCAGACATAGGAAATGGGTTATTTGCAACCCTATATCCAGTAGAAATTGAGAACGAGGATGATTACGAAAATACGAATGCTTTGCATTTAAAAATTCGTGGAGAATCTTTGACTGTAGAACCTAAGTCAATCCCAAAACACCATTACTGTAATTTTGGTTTTAATCTCCTCGTTTATCTACTCTCTGACTACCGCAGTCAAATGTTAGCTACTGAACAGGAGTTACTATCAATAGTATCCCATGAGCTAATACAGGTAATTCAACTAGATAACTGGCATCATCCAAATGTGTATGGATGGAATTTTGCCGCTAATAGACATTTCCTCCCAAGTGATGCTCAGTCAATGCAGATGATTGCTAAAGTGTTGGTGACAGGTAATCCCAATTTTTATCAACCTTGTGAAGAATCGAATGTAGATTGGCGAAGATGGTTAAAATCTTAACTAATATTTACACTTTCTTTTATATGTTTGTGTCACAAAATGGATATAGATTCGTATCCACGCGAATTCACAAAGACAAAAACTATTCCTATGACAGCACTTACTTTAAATCTTAATTCTGTAATTAAGTTAACGAGAGATCAATTTTATCAATTGTGTGCAGAAAACCCAGACTTAAAATTAGAACGTAATGCTCAGGGAGAGTTAATAATAATGCCACCCACGGGAGGAGAAACTGGGAGAAAGAACGTTAATTTAATTTTGCAAATAGCATCATGGAATGAACAAAATCAACTCGGTGAGGTCTTTGATTCATCCACTGGATTTACATTACCAAATGGTGCTGACCGTTCTCCTGATGTATCTTGGGTGGAAAAATCTCGATGGGAAGCTTTGACTAAAGAACAAAGAGAAAGATTTCTGCCTCTATGTCCTGACTTTGTCATCGAAATCATGTCGCCATCTGATAACCTGAAGAAAGTGCAAGACAAAATGAATGAGTATATGTTAAATGGGTGCCGATTGGGTTGTTTAATCAATCGCAAAAAGCAAGAGGTGGAAATTTATCGTCCTGGACAAGAAATAGAAGTTTTAAAATCTCCGCAAACTATTTCTGGTGAAAATGTATTACCTGGATTTGTACTGAATATGCAACGAATTTGGAATTAAACATATTCAAGTGATGTGATAGAAAAAGAGTATTAACGACAATTATCGCAGTGTCCACAACGCCAGTTAGCGGCTTCTCTCTCAAAGCCAAAAGCAGTTAATAAATATTGCCAACGGCATTTTTTTGTATTTAAATATTGATTCATTTGTTGAGCAGCGTGTAATTGCGTTACTGGCTGACTTTTGGCTTTATGTTCTATTTTGTAATGGAATGGGTCAAGCCAATGTAACTGCCCACTACTATGAAGTAGAGCTAAAGCGATCGCACTATCGGGAAATTGTTTAGTTATCGCGTTAACTTCTCCCTGTTGTGGTAGTTTTTTAATTAGCTGCTGGGCTTTTTGCTGCTGCGATCGCATTTGTTCTTGAAAAAATTCCTGTCTTTGTTTATCCTCTGGATCTAGCCACCCTGTAGGCTCACTGATTAAGGTTAAAGCCTCAGCAGGTTTCCCATCCCTACCCGCACGCCCAATTTCCTGCACATATTCAGATAATAGATGGGGTGCGTGATAATGTATCACCCAACGCACATCAGGCTTATTTATCCCCATTCCAAAGGCGCAGGTACACACAACAAAAGGAATTTTACCACCCAACCAACTTGCTTCCACTTCTCGGCGTTCTGTTGCACCTAAACCCGCATGATAACTAGCAGTTTTATAACCCATCTCTGCTAACCAAGCAGCTAAATTTTCACTATCTCGCCGAGTCCGCACATAAATTAAGCCAGCTTGTTGTGGTCGATTTTGAATAAATTTAATTAATTGTTGTTTTCTTCCCCTTGGTGTCCAAGCGATGCGGACGGTAGGATGCAAATTCGGACGGTAAGGATTAAGGCGAAATATTTCCGGTTGTTGTAATTGTACAACAGTTTGAATAGTTTTTTGGGCTGAGGGGTCAGCCGTGGCAGTAAAGGCAGCTATACTGATTTTTGTGCCTGGTGGTTTATGTTTGAGTAATGCAGGTCTAATAGATCCTAATCTGCGATAAGCTGGGCGAAAGGTTTCACCCCACTGTACTAAACAATGGGCTTCATCTAAAATCAGACCATTAATTTGCAATTGCGGATGACATAATCTTTCCCAGACTGGCGGACTTAATAAAGTTTCTGGTGATAAATATAATAATCTGAGTTGCTGTTTTTCTAATGCTTGCAATGTGGCACGCCGTTGAAATGATGGTAATTCACTATGCAGTAATGCCGCTTTTTGCTGACGTTCTAGTAGTTCCTGGACTTGATTTTCCATCAGTGCAACTAATGGTGATATTACCAAAGTTAAACCAGTTTGTAGTAGTGCAGGTAGTTGAAAACAAATAGATTTTCCGCCACCTGTGGGCATAATGATTAGTGCATCTTTTTGCGTTAATAAACTGTTGACAATTTCACCTTGTGGCGGACGAAAATCTTCATAACCCCAAATTTTTTGAAAAGCTGTACGAACTTCTTCCCAAGATTTTGTTTTGTGATTATTCATAAATGGTAGTAGATGCCCATATTTTGAATTTACACGCTACTACCTAAATACTGGTTCAGTAATTTTCTCAAATATTGCTAACAGGTTTTATGCGAATAACTCTGCTGATAATTCTCCTTGAGCAACTTTTGTAACAGCACCAGTCATAGAGATATTAAAGTCATCTTTAATTTGAATCAGAATTTCTCCGCCAGGCATTTTTACGGTAATTTCAGAATCACACAAACCAAGTTTATGTGCAGTAGCCGCCGCCGCACTGCTACTACTACCTGATGCTAAAGTGTAACCTGCTCCTCTTTCCCAAATTTCAATTTGAATAGTATTTCTATCCAATACTTTCATAAACTGCACATTAGTACGATTAGGGAAAAGAGGAAAAACTTCAAATATGGGGCCGAAATTTCTGGCGACATCGGAATTGATGTCATCTAAAAGAATGACACAGTGTGGATTACCTATTGTGGCTGCACAAAATGTAAAAATGCCTTCATCAAGAAAGATTTTTTCTTGAATTACTTCTCTATCATCGCCAACAACGGGAATATCACGACTCCAAAAGCTGACTTTCCCCATCTCGACTTGAACTATTTTACCTGCATCTGTGATTACAGATTGCACTATTCCACCCGCAGTTTCAATTGAGAATGGCTCTTCATTTACCCATCCCATATCCCAAAGATAACGGGAAAAAATCCGCAGTCCATTACCGCTTTTTTCGGCTTCACTCGCGTCGGGGTTGAAGATGCGTAAGGCAAATTTTGCTGTGTTTGATGGTAGCGGCCCGAACAAAATACCATCGGAACCGATGCCGAAATTGCGATCGCAGATTATTTTAATTTTCTCAGGGGTTAAATCACACGATAAATCTTGGGGATTGATTACTAAATAATCATTACCCAAAGCATGGTATTTATAAAATTTCCACATTTAAAGCTATCTCTGAGACTGTCTTGAATCTCTACAGTCATGAGTGCTGAGACACAAGTGGAGATTCTCACTCAGCACTCAGCACTCAGCACTTTTTACACTCTTTCAGCAGTTACTTCTGTTTGCTTCTCTTGCGTTTGCAATGCTGCGTACAAACGATTGAGTGCATTAACATAAGCTTGTGCTGATGCAACTATAATATCGGTATTGGCTGCATGACCGGAAAATACTCGCGACTCATGTCTTAGACGGATAGTTACTTCGCCAATTGCATCGATACCGGCTGTTACTGACTGCACAGAGAACTCAATCAACTGGTTAGGAACATTTACTACACGGTTAATAGCTTTGTAAACCGCGTCTACTGGCCCTGTACCAATGGCTGCGTCGGTGAGTTCCTCGCCTGTGGGGGTGCGGAGGGTAACTGTAGCTGTGGGTTGAGCGTTACTACCGCAGGAAACCTGGACTAATTCTACGCGGAATAAATCGGGTGCTTGTTGAATTTCATCGTTGACAATGGCTTCTAAATCCCAATCAGAAATTTCTTTCTTTTTGTCAGCGACTTCTTTAAATCTGACAAAGGCTTTATTGAGTTCGGTTTCTGATAATTCAAAGCCCAATTCTTTCAAGCGTGTCCTGAAAGCATTCCGCCCAGAATGTTTACCTAAGACGATTTGATTGTCTGTTAAACCAATCAATTGAGCGTCCATAATTTCGTAGGTGAGTTTATTTTTCAAAACTCCATCTTGGTGAATTCCTGACTCGTGAGCAAAAGCATTTGCACCGACAATTGCTTTATTGGGCTGGACTAACATTCCAGTCAAATTGGACACCAGACGAGATGTTTTATAAATTTGTTTGGTGTCAATATTGGTGAGGGATTCTTCAGAATTTTCCGGTCTACCCAAGAAGGGATTAAAATATTGTCTGCGGACGTGTAACGCCATGACTAATTCTTCTAAGGCGGCGTTTCCTGCCCGTTCACCTATACCATTGATGGTACATTCTAACTGTCTAGCACCATTTTTGACAGCTTCTAAGAAGTTAGCAACTGCTAAACCTAAATCATTATGTCCGTGAACAGAAATAATTGCTTGGTCGATATTGGGGACATTTTCTTTAATCCCCTTAATTAATGCCCCAAATTCATTGGGTGTGGTGTAACCAACTGTATCGGGAATATTAACTGTTGTTGCCCCGGCTGCGATCGCTCTTTCTAAGACTTGATACAAAAATTCAGGATCAGAACGTCCCGCATCTTCAGGGGAAAATTCCACATCATCGGTGAAACTCTTGGCATAAGCTACCATTTCCTCGGCGATCGCAATTACTTCCGAACGAGTTTTTTTGAGCTTATATTGCAAGTGAATATCAGAAGTAGCAATAAAGGTGTGAATTCTCCCTTTCGCTGCTGGTTTAATCGCCTCGGCTGCGGCTTTAATATCATCATGTCTGGCTCTCGCCAAACTACAAATTACCGGGCCATTTTCTGTCCCCACAGCTTGAGCAATCTTACTTACTGCTTCAAAATCTCCAGGACTTGCAAAAGCAAAACCCGCCTCAATAATATCCACACCTAACCGTGCCAACTGTTTAGCGATTACGAGCTTTTCGTCTATATTTAACGTTGCTCCTGGACATTGTTCGCCATCGCGGAGGGTCGTATCGAAAATAATGATTCTTTCTGATTTACTTGTCATTTTGGCTCGTCGTTTTAGTTTTACTTTTAATATCGCTTACATTAGTTTTTTGTGTCTTAACTTTGTAAATAATTGCTAAGAGTATTAACCTTCTGCTTTTTCTATTTGGTCTCTAATATCATTTAAATCTATATATCTATCAGTGGCGTTACGTAACTCTCTCGCAATCATTCCTTCCGTGGAAACTACTGTAATATGAGTATTTTTGGATCTTAATAATTCAATTGCCCTTTCAAAATCGCCATCACCACTAAATAAAACTACTCGGTCGTACTGATCTACTGTATTAAACATATCAACAACAATTTCAATATCTAAATTAGCTTTTTGTGAGTAGCGACCGGAGGAATCATCATAATATTCTTTGAGAATTTTCGTTCGGACTGTATATCCTAAGCTGATGAGCGCGTCTCGAAAACCTCGTTGATCTTGCGGATCTTTTAAGCCTGTGTACCAAAAAGCATTGATTAACGTTGTTTCTGACTGCTCATGTTTGAAGTATTCTAATACTCGTCGGGGATCAAAAAACCAACCATTTTTTTGTTGAGCATAGAACATATTATTTCCGTCTACAAAAATAGACAGACGATTCATTGGGGAACCCATAGAAAAATACACCTAACAATAGTAAAGAATTTAGATTGAACAATAGATTATAGCAATTCTCATTTGATCAATATGCTAATGCCTCAAGGATAACGTGCTATGTATAGCTTTTATCTTACCTCTTGCAAAGCATAAATTTATCTGTACCCTAGTATTTTATGTGTTGAGCATTGAACCTTTTAACTCCTTATACTATAAGAGATCTCCTGTAATCAAAATCTACCAATAAAATTGACTGTTCAACAGGAAGATTTGCGCTTGAGTCATTAAGTTTACTTCTAAAGACGTAAGACATAGGTTTGAAATGAGGATAAGGACTCATGAAAGTCTGTAAGATTATGCAGTCAACAATATTTGCATCCGCACTCAGTTATAGACGTTTTACAAAAGCTATACCCTGTGAATGAGGGTATAAGCTAGCCACAAGCCAAATCCGAACCGGTGTATTTCCGGCTCCAATCATGGAGAAACCCTGCTTTAGTCTCACTCACAAACAAACTTTTGCCGTAGTTGGCTGCTGACTTGCCTGCTGAGTAAAGTTTTATGAAAAATAAAAGTTATATTACAAATGTCTAAGCTGCTCATTTAAGTATTATTTCAATGTGATTGTAGTATTAGGTGATCACTATAAATCAAAACAGTTGTACGTAAATTATTAACATGATATGGCAGAAGAACCTACATCAACATCTAATAAGAAATATGTCTCTACTGCCAATATAGCGTCAAGTAAACCAACAAAAGCCAATATTACAGCTTCATTACGCCAGTCACAACAGATGATGAGATTGGGAAATCTCTTCAACATTGTGTCCGCAGTAGGTGCAGCTATGATAGCAACTTCCGGCGGGACTACAGCCCAATGGTTGGAGAACCAAGCGGTATCTGCATTTTGGCAAATTCGAGGGCCAATAGCACCGCCAGAAGATATCGTGATTTTAGCAATTGATGATCAGTCCATATCATTACCCGAACAGTACTATAGAACAGATCCACACAATAACGCCTACCTAGAACCACTGAGAGCATTTCCTTTTAAGCGTGCTGCTTATGCTCAGGTGGTGACAAAGTTAATGCAGGCGGGAGCGCGGGCTGTGGCTTTAGATATAGTTTTCGATACACCTGGTAGTTACGGTGCAGCAGACGATCACCAACTGCAAGCCGCATTACAAAAATACGGTAGCAAAGTTACCTTAGCAGCGCAATATGATACTTCGGCATCCCATCAAGGGACGTTTATCCAGCAGAGATTGCCCTACGAAAAATTTCGGAAATATCCAGTCAATATTGGTACAGTTAATTTCCCTGTAGAAGTAGACGGGAAGATTCATCGCTTTGCTGGGGAATATACCAAGATTTTGGCTAACAATGGTTTACTCACAGAAAAAATACCTGCATTTGAGGAAGCAGTGTTAAGGGCGGCATCGTTTCCCTATCCCCCCAACTCCACCAGAGGTGAACGTATTCATTTTTGGGGGCCATCTGGGACATTTGAAACGATTCCCTTTTGGTACGTCCTTGATCCGCAAAATTGGAATACTTATCTACAACAAGGGAAGGTATTTCGCAACAAAATTGTGATTGTGGGAGCAACAGCCCAATTAGCGAACGATTATCATGCAGTCGCCATTGGTAGCAGTTGGTTAACCCCAGAAAAGATGGCAGGAGTAGAGATTCATGCTAACGCCATTGCTACCCTCATGCAAGGCAAAGCGATCGCACCAGCAATTAATAGTCCCCTAGTGCGGGGTTTGTTTGTCCTGGCTTTAGTTGGTGGTGCATCATTGGTGATGAACACCAGCAAAAGTGGAGTCAAGCGATTTTTTATTAGTCTGGCTTTGGCAAGTATTTGGGGTGGTATTAGCTACATGAGTTTTATTCATACACAGTTAATATTACCGACGACTTTACCCCTACTGGCGATGGTTTTTAGTGGTACATCATATCTGGGGGCGGAATTTGCCAAAGAAAAAATCAGAACCCACCAGTTAGTTGCTATCTTCCAAAAATATAAAACTTCCCCCGTAGTACAGGAAATTATCAGCCAACAAAATGATCTGCAAGACTTGATTCAACAACGAGATTTAGAACTAGCAGGAAAAATCCTCGGTGGACGGTATCAAATTGTCAAAGTCTTGGGTGCTGGAGGATTTAGCGAAACATACATTGCTGAAGATATACAGCGTCCTGGTAATCCACAATGTGTAGTCAAGCAACTAAAACCAGCTAAAACTGAAACTAAGGCTGTGGAATTAGCTAAACGTTTATTTGCATCAGAAGCACAAACTTTAGAAAAATTGGGTCAACATCCGCAAATCCCCCAACTTTTAGCTTATTTTGAACAGGAAGCCGAATTTTATCTAGTCCTAGAATATATTATTGGTCATCCTCTCTCTCAAGAATTAGCCGCAGGTAGAGGGATTTTAGAATCGAAAGTAATTAACATTGTCAAGGAACTACTACAAATATTAGTATTTGTTCATGAAAATCAAGTAATTCACCGAGACATTAAACCCAGCAACATTATCCGCCGTCGAGCAGATAACCAGTTAATATTAATTGACTTTGGCGCGGTTAAAGAAATCACCACATCAGACATAGAAAATCAATCGCAAGTTCCTTTTACTATTGGAATAGGGACGAAAGGTTATGCACCTAGCGAACAATGTTTTGGTCGTCCCCAGTACAATAGCGACATCTATGCAGTAGGAATGATTGGAATTAAAGCCTTAACCGGTATCGCCCCCCATGAACTTCCTAGAGATAGCGATGATGAATTGAAATGGATTGATAAAGCCTTAGTTAGTGATGGTTTCGCCAAAATTCTGACTAAAATGGTGCGGGATGATTATAAAGAACGATATCAGTCTGTTTTAGAAGTCTTAGCAGATATTCATGAGTTAGAAAATACTCATACTCAAAAACCTTTGACAACTGATATTAAATTAGTCTCCCCAGATGATTCTGATCTACCCACCGCACCTTGGCCAGAAGATTTTCCTTAATAGCTTTTCAATCTAAAATCCCAAATTGGTATCAGATTCTTCTCGTGGTTTATCACTAAATAAACCCAAGAAAGGAGCCAGAATCGCGCCAAAGATAAAACCGCCTGCGTGCGCCCAGTAAGCAATCCCGCCGCTTTCCATACCGATGTTAGTGCGGGTTTCTAAGCTAGCTAGTCCGTAAAAAGACTGTTGTAAAAACCAAAATCCCAAGAAGAAATAGGCGGGGACACGGAAAGTCGGGAAAAACAAGCCCAGAGGGACAACACCGAGAATTTCAGCTTGAGGGAAGCGGAGAATATATGCACCCATTACGCCTGCGATCGCCCCACTCGCACCCAAGGAAGGAATGTTAGAATCTTGGGAGAAAAACCACTGTGCCAGGGCTGCTAAAATACCGCAGGACAGATAAAACAGTAAATACTTGGCGTGACCTAATTTATCTTCTACATTGTTACCAAAAATCCACAGAAACAACATATTCCCCGCTAGGTGTAAAAAACCACCGTGGAGAAATTGCGAAGTAATTAAGGTTGTCCATTCTGGTACAGGTTGATGCACATCAACACCAGCAAAACTTAAACTCAGTTCATGAGGAACTACAGCCGCTAAATGTAGAAACCCGTCTAATGCTTGGGGAGGAAGACTCGCTTCATAAAGAAATACTAAGACGTTGACAGCAATCAGTCCAAAGGTTACGTAAGGTGTAATTTCTGTTGGATTATTATCTCTAATGGGTACCACAGCTTTGAGTTGATTTTTGAGACACCAAGTTTACAATACTGAATCATGTTAGTAGTTTCTTCTACCTCATGTATGATTTGTACCCATTGAGGTTGAGCAACTGATTTGGTTAGTAAGAAAATATTACGGTGTATTTCTTAATGCTTGGAAAGAAAAGTTGAATTTTTCAATGGTTATGAGAGGTTCAACTGCACATCTCTATTGCGTAGTATAGGCTTGTCTAAATTTCAACTAGATGAGTCTGATTTACTATAAAGCTTATCTCTAATGCTTAAATCAATTTAATTATGATTAATTACGTAACTACACTAATATACTTTTTTAAAGGTAGCAAGATAATCTCAGCATTAATACTGAGATTAAATAAAAGTTTTTAGTAAAATTTTTTTATGTAAAGTTTCTAAAATAGCCTCAATATAGTGATATAAAAAAATAGTTATAAAAAAGTATGTGTATTTTATAACTATGAGAAGAAAAAAGCACATCCAAAAGGCATTGCTGTTTGCTAGTGCATTCCTAAGCTTGTCTGCATTTATCTTATTAACTTCAAAAGCAAGTGTTGGACAAAATACATAAACATATCAGTGCGTAATTTATGTGCAGAACAAATTTGCATTACATAGCCCATTGGTAGTGATAATCTTACCGAGAAATATTTTGTTTGATAAAAAAAATAAACTAGATAGAAAAACAATATGAATAACCGAAAAATATTATCAATCCTTAAGATGTCTATAATCGTCTTTATTGCTATAGTATCTATTTCTCAACCTAGCATGGCAAAAGATACTACGTTTAATAGAGATATAAATTTAAATTTGTACGCTTTCAACGATAATAGCAACAATTTAGAGTTGGCTAATTCCGATAAAGTTAATCTTGAATTATTTACTTATAATTATCAAAGCAATCCTATTGGTAATTTGATAATAAGATGCGGTACAAATCGTTTGTGCAAGAATTATTTTTTACAGCTTATTGGAGACATTTTTCAAAATTTATGGTGGTTGATAATTCCCGGAGGAATATTATTATTTATAATAGGAATTTCCGTCGAAAAATAAGGTACTCTCAGAGAATAAAATATATAGTCAATGATAATAATGATCATTTTGTGTAGATATAGCGGTAATGAAGGAGAAGCTAATCAAGCGATGAAGCGGATAGTTATGCAACGCTTTTAAGCCTTTGCTTCGCAAGGAAGTTAAACCTCAATGGCTCTTGAAAGCCTGAACAGTCAATACTTCTAACCATTCATCAAATTTTTTCTTATCCTTTTCTTACTTGGTATTTGTCAAAAGCGATCGCCTTTACCAAATGAAAAGCGATCGCCATTCTTTGTGTAACAAAAGTTACTAATCACCTGAATCAATTCTGTTGCTGGGCAATTTGTCTCACTGCTTCAACATTCAGTCCTAACTGTTGAGCTATTTCTTCTACACTGATACCTGCTTTTAAGAGCAACGGTACTGCGGCTAGTTTACCTTCTTGCCTTCCTTCTTGCCTTCCTTCTTGTCTCCCTTCTTGTCTCCCTTCTTCTCTTCCTTCTTCCCTACCTTCGTTTAAGGCTTCTTGATAAACTCTAGTTTGTTTGAGGGCGTTCAGTTTCAACATATCTTCTATCTCTTGGCGGCTTAGTAGAGGAAACTTATAAACTATGATCGTTTCAATTAAATCTATGATGGCTTGGGTAGAGAGACGATCTGTGATTTCCTGTCTAGTTTTATTAATCAGTTCTACAGCCAGGTTTGGTGCTGTTGCTTCTGGTTCTACCACTAATTTTATGATATCGATACCCAAGGTTTGGGAGTTAGGTTCGATTTCATCAATATACACTCTTTGAACTTTGGCACTAGCTAACAATATTTCATGTAGTCGGCTGTTATTTGGTTCTAAAGAACGTTTGGGGTAGATAATCACCACATACCAATCATAAATAGCTGGATTCTGCTCTATAAAAAGAAATAGCTCTGCAAACACTCTATGATATAGCAGTTCATCCTTTTGAAATTGCACCTCACAAAAATAGACAGTTTGATCAGAACTGTTGTCTGTTGGTAGAAACACTCCATCAATGCGAAAGGCTGTTTGTTTGATTTCTACCGAACGGAATTGATAACCTTGGGCATAATCGGCAGAGTATCCGATTAACTCAAAGAAAATACCAGGAAACTCTGCAAATAATTGATAAAAAATACTGTCAGTCTTCACTCTGAGTGCTGAATCTATATATCAAAAAGGCGTTATCTTGATTCTAAGTGCATAGTGGGTTGAAATAAAATGAATCTTGACTTTCCTGATACCGCTTTATCTGTAGCAGGAATCACCGAATATCTCCAAGCCTTGTTAGAAGAAAATCCCATTCTGCGACAAGTTTGGGTAACTGGTGAGGTATCTAGCGCAAATCAACATCGCAGTGGTTTATTTTTCACACTGCAAGATCCCAATGGAACAGCCGCAATTAAGTGTGTAGTCTGGAATAGTCAAGTTAGTAAACTGATGCAACTACCTGCTGTTGGGGAACAGATGATGATTTTAGGCAGTATTCGCGTCTATCCCCAAAGAGGAGAGTATCAATTAACAGTATGGCAAGCTTTAGGTGCTGGTGAGGGCTTGCAAGCACTGCGTTATCAGCAATTACGTAACCGTCTATTAGAAGAAGGTTTATTTGATACAGCAAGAAAGCGATCGCTCCCACCCCATCCCCACACCATCGCTGTAGTCACATCCCCAACTGCTGCGGCTTGGGGAGATATTCAACGCACTCTCAAGCAAAGGTATCCAGGTTTACGGGTGTTATTTTCACCTGCTACCGTTCAAGGTGAACAAGCCCCCGAATCGATTGTGAAGGCGATCGCCAGAGTAGAACAAGATGGACGCGCCGAAGTATTAATTTTAGCGCGGGGTGGTGGAGCCGTGGAGGAATTAGCTTGTTTTAATGATGAACGGGTAGTGAGGGCGGTAGCTGAATGTTCTATCCCAGTAATTACAGGAATTGGCCATCAACGGGATGAATCGCTAACGGACTTAGTAGCGGATGTGTGCGTACATACACCCACGGCGGCGGCGGAAATTGTTGTTCCTGCTTTGGCACAGTTGTATACTCAACATCGTCAGCGAGTTGATGCTTTGTATGATGCCCTGCTAGCTTCTCAGAGTCAAGCCGCCTATAAACTGCAAACCTTACGCCATCGCCTACGCAACCTGCGTTTAGATAGACAAGTGCAGCAAGAAGCCAACAAACTCACTTGGCAACGGCAAAGATTACTGCAACTGATCAAAGGGCGATCGCAACAAGCACAACAACATCTAGAATTACTAAGACAAAAACTAGCCACCCTCGACCCCAAAGCCGTATTACAGCGTGGTTATGCTGTAGTTAGACAAGAAAATGGCGAGATTGTGCGTGTTGCGAATGAACTCACTGTAGGGCAAGAATTAGGGCTGCAATTGGCACAGGGTAAAGTGAAAGTAAAAGTCATCGCAGTAGAGAAATAGGGCAGGGAAGAGGAATTGGGGCAGGGTGCAGGGGGCAAGGGGGAGAAAAATTGCTCCATTTCTCCCTGCACCCTGCCCCCCTGCCTAATTTATGGTTTAATGTGGGTGAAAACTGATAAATTTATTTTCTAAAAAACAAAGACACAATCAATGGTCAAGCGGAAAACATCCCCTAATTCTGATGATTTAAGTAATTGGAATTATGAGGAAAAAGTAGCAGAAATAGAAAAAATTATCACTCAGATTGAATCAGGTAATTTAGAGTTAGAAGCTGTATTTGATCAGTTTGCTAATGCTGTTGAATACCTGCAAGAATGTGAAAATTTCCTCAATAAGCGTCAAAAACAAGTTGATTTGTTAATTGAAACCTTAACTGATGAGTAGAATACGTGTAAGAGGATGTTTTAAAAGCTAGTAGGTTGGGCTTCGCCTTGCTCAACCCAACATAGATATCAATATTGGATTGACGTAAGAAAAACCAACCTACAATTTTTTTGGTATTTTGTACTGCAACATTTAAGGCTTAACACAGCACTATATATACTTAGATTTTTTCTTCAAATCAAATCGGATTCCTATATTTGCTAACTTGTTACCAAAAAAGATTGATATCAAACAACGAAACAATATTCTTACGGAAATATACGGATAACAATTATACAATTAAGACTTAAAATTTACAGCTTATAATGGCTGATTCATAAATTTTGTTAACTATAAGTGAAAGTAACATTGCTTACTCGTTAAGTTTGTGAACTGCAATGTTAAAGTCTTCATATTTCTGGGAAAGCTAGGCTTAATGATTTATGAAATTTCTCTGTGGTTATGGTAAATCTCCTAGTATTAGGCATTGCTAAGTCTAGCTTGCTACTCCCAACAGGTGTGAATAATTATCCACACCACTCGCATTTTCGATGTTTACAGGAGTCGAACTGCAAAATATTTGAGATTTGACAGTTGAAATTACATCCTGATGCTATTCCCAAACAATAGTAGAGCGTTTTCATGCGATCGCCTGCGGTATGTCCGGCAAAGCCTAAACCAGTTTGATACCTCATCCTGATTCTCATCAGTGGGTGGCTGCAAAGTCAGAAAATATTGACAAAAGTAGTGCAGTGAGATGAATCCTTCATTACCATCAAGTTTTAGACGAGGTGTTTCATGTATTCAGTTAACCTCAGAAAAATTTTTCAGAAAAAAGAACTACTCTCTCTCCTGCAAGAGTTAGTGAAACCGCTCAACATCGGACTTGATGTGGAAACGGTAGACGGTACAACACTTCTGAGCATTGGTGAGCAAATTGGCAAACAGCGACATCCGATTGAGGTATCAGGAGAAACTATTGGTTGGGTATTAGGAGAAGAACAAGCCAAGGTAGTGGCAATTTTGCTTTCATTTTTAGCAAAACAAGAAGCCGAGAAGAAAGAACTGGCTAAAGAATTACTGGAGCGATATCAAGAAATCGATTTGTTTGAGGGTATTTCAACACAACTAACCACAAGTCTAGATAAGCATCAGATAGCCGAGTTAGTCCTTCAGGAAATGAGTCAATTAGTTGAATCTTCTGCGGGAATGATTCTGCTACTAAATCCCCATACGGCTGCGTTTGAAGTTATCGGTGAATATGGACAGTTGTTTGACCACCACCAACCACTCATAAATACAGGAATTGTGGGACATATTGTCAAATCTGGTCGAGCAGAACTCATCAACGATGTGCCAGCAGATTTGCGATCGCAAGGACAAGAAAACGTCAAAGCTCTGATTTGCGTACCTTTGCGAGACAAGGAACGAGTTACAGGCGTAATTGCTATCGGCACAAATAAAACTGACGCATACAAAGCCGAACATCTCAAACTGGTGAGCATTTTCGCCTCACAAACAGCGATCGCTATTGAAAAAGCTTTAATGTATGAGCAAAGCACCAAAGCCACAGCCCAAGCTCAAGCTCAAACAGAAAAACTCCAGCAGGCTCTGCATAATTTGCAACTAGCACAAACTCAGCTGATTCAAAGCGAAAAAATGTCAAGCTTAGGGCAACTAATCGCCGGTGTAGCCCATGAAATTAATAATCCAGTTAACTTTATCTGTGGCAACTTAAGACACGTTGCTGAGTACGCCCAAGATTTATTACACCTACTGCAATATTATCAACAACTCTCACCTGTAGCTCCTGCACAACTGCAATTAGAGCTAGAAAATATCGATGTGGAATTTATCATGGAGGATCTTCCCAAACTCCTAGATTCCATGAAATTAGGGACAGATCGCATCGTCGAAATCGTCAAATCCCTCAAAAACTTCTCTCGCCATGATGAAGCCCAAATGAAAACCGTCAATATCCATGATGGCATTGACGGAACGCTGATGATTTTGCGCCATCGTCTCAAAGCCTCCACCAATCGTCCAGAGATTGTCATTGTTAAAGATTATGCCGACTTGCCTCTGGTGGAATGCTACCCCGGCAAATTAAATCAAGTGTTCATGAATATCTTGGCCAATGCTGTTGACGCTTTAGAAGAGTCCTTAGACAAAAGTCCTGAAACATTCACTAAACCTCAAATCAATATTCGTACCCATACCCTAGACAACGGTTCGATAGTGATTCGCATTGCCGATAACGGCCCAGGTATGCCAGAAGAAGTGATTCAACGAATTTACGATCCCTTCTTTACTACAAAAGAAGTTGGTAAAGGAACTGGGTTAGGTATGTCTATCAGCTACCAAATCATTGTGGAAGCACACCAAGGCATTCTCAAGTGTCGTTCTCAACCAGGCAAAGGTACAGAATTTTGGATTCAGATTCCCGTCAATTGTGGGCTAGAAGAAGATATTAGAGAGACGAGTAGCATCCGTATTGACCCCAAAAATGACTTGATACCCCATTCCGCCGCAGTTGTCGATAGCGAGGGCTTTATCTCATCAGTCTCACCCAGCCTCAAACCCACTCAACTGCTTGCCTACCACACTCAACTGATTCGCCGACTGTCAAAGCAAAATCCAGATGTCAATGGAGCATCCCCTGAGCAAATGGTTGAGATATTCCAACGTCACCCAATTTCGCTAAAACTTTACGCCACCTTGTTGTCTTGCTTTTGTTGTCCCACTTAACACAGCTTTTTCAAGGGGTGTGGGGAGATCGGGGAGACAAAGTAGACAAAGTAGACAAGGTAGACAAGGTAGAAATGAGAAAATTTTTCTCCCCCATGCCCAATACTCAAAATTCTTGAATTTTGAATTTTGAATTTTGAATTGATTAGCTCAATGCCCGCCACAGCCACCTCAAAAAATCTGAAATATGCCTACCCAAATTGAAGAATTTAGTCGTTACCTTTTAGAACATTGTCCTGTCGGGCTGGTGCTGTATCACCCAGATGGCAGGCTGATCGACATTAACCCCACTTTTGCCGAAATTTTGGGGCGTACTGTCACAGAAACTCTTCACCTCAACTACTGGGAAATTACAGGGGAGACATCTTTAGTGACTGAACAGGCTCTGCTCAAGAGTATAAAACCAAGCGATCGCCTGAATTCTTATGAAAAGGAATTCATTCACAAAGATGGACATCTAGTTCCCGTTCGAGTCTCAGCACAGATGGTTGAAAAAGCTGGGGAATGGCTGATTTGGTCGAGTGTGGAAAATATTAGTGACTTGCGAAAAGCGCAACAAGAACATCAACAAGCGGAAAAAATTTTAAAACAGAACGAAGCTCGCTACCGTTCTTTAATCAAAACTAACACGCAAATTATTTGGGTCAGTTCCCCAGAAGGAATTTGCTTTGAACTGGCAGACTGGATTGCTTACACAGGTCAAAGCCTAGCTGAAGCCGAAAACGGCGGGTGGATTGAGGCTGTGCATCCTGACGATCGCGGTTATACAGGAGAAGCTTGGGGTCATGCCGTAGCTAACCTCAGCCAATATCAAATTGAGTACCGCATTCGGGGTAAAGACGGCAACTATCGCTACTTTTGGGTTTGGGGCGCACCTGTGGTTGAAGATGATGGTAGTGTGCGTGAGTGGATTGGTACTTGCACAGATATTCATGACCGCAAACTAGCAGAAGCCGAAAATCAACGTTTAAAAGAACGATATCGCACTTTAGTTACAGCCTCTTCTCAGATTGTTTGGGGTGCAACTCCAGAAGGTATGGCCATCAGCCGGGAAATGCCGACTTGGATGGCTTATACAGGTCAAACAGAATCGGAAGTAGAGGGTTGGGGATGGCTGGAAGCAGTCCACCCTGATGACCGCGATCGCTCGGCTCAAATTTGGAATACAGCCGTAGCCAGTCGATGTCTCTATCAAACCGAATATCGCCTACGTGGTAAGGACGGTAACTATCGCTACTTCTCGGTTTGCGGCGCACCTGTTAAAGATGCAGATGATAACGTGCGGGAATGGATTGGCACTTGTATAGACATTCACGACCGCAAACTAGCAGAAGCTGAAAATCAACATTTATTGGATATGCTCAATCATTCCAGTGATGCGATTATCATGCGCGATATGACTGATAGAATCTCTTACTGGAATCAAGGTGCAGAAAATCTCTACCATTTGAAGCGCGAACAAGTCAAAGACCAGTGTATTCAAACTTTTCTCACCAAAACCTTTCCTAAACCCAAAGCAGAAGTGATTGCAGACTTACTAGAGAAAGGTAATTGGGAAGGAGAAGTACAACACCTGACCGGTGAAGGCAGATTGCTGATAGTTCAAAGTCGCTGGACACTGCAACGAGACATCTCTGGTAAACCCTGCGCTATCCTGGAAATCAATACTGATATTACGGCGCAAAAACAAGCAGAAATTGCCCTCAGACAACTCAATCAAGAACTGGAAGCCAGAGTGATTGAGCGTACAGCCGCATTGCAAGACACCCTGGCACAAGCCCAAGGGTTAAACGCCATTTTAAATAATTTAGTGGATGGTCTGTTGGTAGTAGACACCGCCGGACACATCACCCACTGCAATCCGGCTTTTATCGCCATGCACGAATTGCTGACTACTCCAGTCGGTCAATATTATCAGGAACTGCCGATCGCCGGTTTAGCAGATGTGATTGAAAAAACTCTGTCCCATCCCCAGGAAATATTTGCAGCCGAAATTACCTTAGCGAAAGAACACATTGGTCAGGCCGTAGCCACTGCTATCTTTAAACAAACTACAGCTTATGAACCTGCAATTTGTTTCGGTTCGGCTGTGTTGATTCGGGATGTCACAGCAGAAAAGGAAATCGACAAAATGAAGACCGATTTCATCTCTACGGTGTCTCATGAACTGCGAACACCTTTAACTTCTGTGCTGGGGTTTGCTTCCATCATTAAAGAAAAGCTGGAAACGGATGTCTTCCCACTTCTAACGACCGAAGACCGTAAGCTACAAAAAACCATCAAGCGAGTAGGTGATAATCTTAACATTATCGTAGCGGAAGCCGAACGACTGACATCTTTAATTAACGATGTCTTAGATATTGCCAAGATGGAAGCAGGTAAAGTGGAATGGCAAATGCAGCCCCTTGATCCCGATGAGTTAGTAACTTGGGCTACCACTTCCACAGCCGCATTATTTGAAACCAATGGCTTAAATTTAATCACTGAGATTGCACCTGGTTTACCTCAAATTGTGGGCGATCGCCATCGTCTATTGCAAGTTTTAATAAACTTAATTTCTAATGCTGTGAAATTTACGCAATCTGGTAACGTTACCTGTCGTGTACAACAGGCAAATGATGGTGTGTGTATTAGTGTCATTGATACAGGTATTGGTATTGCACCCGAAGACCAGCCGAAAGTATTTGAGAAATTCCGCCAAGTAGGTGATACACTCACAGACAAACCCAAAGGTACAGGGTTAGGACTGCCCATTTGCAAACAAATTATCGACCATCACGGGGGTAAGATCTGGGTAGAAAGTGAATTTGGTCAAGGTAGTACATTTTCATTCGTTATTCCCACTTATAAAAGTGACAATAAAATCACTGCCAAGCTGAATCTAGATGCACTAGTTAAGCAACTCAAAGAACACGTTATTACCACCAATGCGGCACGTAACCACCAGCGCAAAACTATTTTGGTGGTTGATGATGATACTAATATTCGAGAACTCCTGCGCCAACAATTAGAAAATGAAGGCTACAATGTCCGAGAAGCAAAAGACGGCATGGATGCAATTCAACAGATTAAAATAGCTCGTCCCGATTTGATTGTTCTAGATGTGATGATGCCGCAAATCAATGGTTTTGATGTGGCAGCTGTCCTCAAAAATGATCCTCAGACAGCAGATATTCCTATCATTATTCTCTCAATAGTTGAAAATAAGGAAAGGGGTTTTCATATTGGCATTGACCGCTATTTAACTAAGCCTATCGACTCCGAAAAACTGTTGCGTGAAATTGGATTACTACTTTCTCAAGGAACTTCCAGTAAGAAAGTATTAGTTGTTGATCAAAACGCATCCACCTTAAAAACAATGTCTGATGTTTTACAAACTCAAGGATATAACGTAATTGAAGCAGCAGATTCTCAAGATTGTATTCACAAGGCTCTCTCAGTTAAACCTGACATGATTATCATAGATTCTATCTTGTCTGAAGAGGCTGAATTAGTGAAAACTCTCAGGTTTGAAAAAGAGTTAGAGAATGTATGTTTTATTTTGTTATCGGATAGTCAATAGTCAATGGTCAATAGTCATTAGTCATTAGTCATTAGCCATTAGCCATTAGTTAAATATTCTCTTTTTAAAACACCAAATAATATGACCCAAAAAATTCTTATTGTTGACGATGAACCGAACATTGTAATTTTAATGGAACAAGCTTTAGAATCATTAGAAGATGAGGGAGTGGAATTACTCACGGCAAGAAATGGAGAGGATGCACTAGCAACTATTAAAGCTGAAAAGCCAAATTTAGTTTTTCTAGATGTAATGATGCCCAAAATGAGTGGTTTGGAAGTTTGTCAAATTGTTAAACAAGACTTACAAATGACTGATGTTTACATTGTAATGTTAACAGCTAAGGGACAAGAATTTGATAAGCAAAAAGGTATGGATGTGGGTGCTGATTTATATCTCACTAAGCCATTTCGCCCTAAAGAAGTGCTAGAAAAATCAATGCAGGTTTTGGGTTTATAACGCAATACGGTTCAGTTAAGGCTAAAATCTGGGTTTTGTGAAGTAAGGAAAAGTTAGTAGTAAGGACTTTAGTCCTTAGATAAGGACTGAAGTCCTTACTACAAACTATTTTCTTAACTGAACTGTATTGCTTTTAAAATGCTTGTTATTAAGTTGGATTTCAAAGTGGGAGGGAACAGAAAGACAGCGCGTTTCTAATTTGCTTTCCCTCACTATTCCCTATTCCCTACCTGAAAAGAATTTCTAAAAATCATCATCTACCACTTCATCAACCCAATCAGATGTAGTGATTTCTGATAATTCCTCTCCATCATCCGTAAATCGGATCACTTTCCCATCAAAAAATTGTGCCAAACGTTGGGCAGCGATCGCTACTTCATCGGTTTCCCAATTAGCTATCGGTGGTTCACTGGTTGGGGGGTCTGGTGTTTTGGCTTTACTGGCTGGGGGTTCGGGTTTGGCTGGTGTGGGTGTGACTGGGGGTGGCTGTGGTGTAGCTGGTTGGTGGTTATTGTAACTGGGTGCAGGGGACTGCTTGACAGTGGGTGAACTATTAGCCGTACCATTACCGTTAACTGGCGGTGTTTTCTTGACTGTGGAGGGAGTTGATATATTGGCTTTTTCTAGAGTGACTTGCACTTCCCGATTCACGGTCTGTTGAAAAGCTGCCGTAATCATCGGTATATCAGATTTTACTTTATCAAACCACACAGGTTTGACACCAACACGAGCGATATTACCCTCAAACTCAATCAAATGGCACATTTGACCCAATAAAGCCCGTCTGGGTATTTGCTGAATATTATTCAATACCTGTTGCCAAATTTGCCCTAAATCTAACTGTGTTGTAGCAACAGGTTCTGGTGTAGGTGGCGGTGAGGAATTGGGTGTTACAGGCTGTGTTTCTGGAGTCGGGGAAGGTAAGGGTGATGAAGCAACAGGGGCTACTTTTTCCTCTGGGATGGGTGGATGGGAAGGCGTAACTGGTGGAGGTGGTGGTGGCGTTGGGGTGACTCTGGGAGTTGGTATTTGTGGCGGAGTGGATAAACGCTGGTCGCTGGGGGAAATAACAGGTAATACGCCTGTATGAACCGATGGTATATTAGCACTCGGTAAGAGTCCTAGTAATGTCACCTCTAACCATAGCCTGGGCTGGGTGGTGTTTTTAATTTGCGCTTCGGCGGTTTGTAAGTGCTTTTGACCAAGCAAAATATTACTGACGGGTAAAGATTGGGCGCAATCAACTAGTGCTTTCCACGTTTGCTGGGTGCAGGCTACTAAATCTTGGCGGTTGGGTGCGGTTTTTGCTATCAGTAAATCACGGTAGAAACCTGCAAGATTTTGCAAAATCGTCAGTGGTTCTCGACCCCGATCTAAAATTTGGCGAGTTTGTTCTAATACTACTTCGGCGTTATCTTGGGCGATCGCAGTTAATAATCCCAACAAATCCCGTTCGCTGACTGAACCCACCAAATCCCAAACTCTTTCGGGTATGACTTCCCCTGGTAATAAAGCCAACTGGTCAAGCAGACTTTCCGCATCTCGCAATCCCCCTTGGGAAAGTTGAGCTACTAAAGTCACAGCTTCGGGTGAAATATTAATATTTTCCTTAGCGGCGATCGCACTTAAATGCTTGACCATCGCCCCTAACTCAATACGTCTAAAATCGAACCTTTGACAGCGAGAAATAATGGTGGGTAATACCCTCTGTGGATCGGTTGTCGCCAGTACGAACACTACGTGCTTAGGTGGTTCTTCTAATGTCTTTAGTAGCGCATTGAACGCTGCACTACTGAGCATATGACAATTATGAACTAAAAGCCCATTGGCTACAAAATTATGATTATCCTCAACTTCAATGTCATATACTCGCTCAATTCCAGCGAGGTGAACAGATTCGACCTGTTCCAAACTTGTAATCCATTGAGGGTATTGCATACTGTTTAAGGTCTGCCAGCCATTTTCTACTGGTGTTTGCGCCCATAGATATGTAATGGTAGTGCTTTCCTGTTCTACTTCTGGTGTATGACTTTGTTTCTGCTGGGTATCCGATTGTTGTGAGCCAATTGGCAATGATTTGATTTTCTGTGGCAGAAAATCCTTCTGTATGCAATTGAATTCTTGGACTCCCTGCTGGAGAAAGGCTGAGTGAGCCATCATCCATGTACCACCAAGCAAGTCCTTCTGGTGAAATTCGATTAAGCCAAGACCAAGAGACGGTTTTCTTATCCCCATTGGCTCTAACGATGTCAAAGACATCTTTAAGTTGGGGATGACAACAGGTGTTGCTAGTGATGGAACTTTTACCGTATCCCTGATTAGTGGTGAAGCGTCGTGTTGGTCGTAATACTTGTAGCCGAGATACTTTGTAATCAGACCACTCAAGCTGATTTTCGGCGTGTGTCCAAGCCAATCTGGGGAATCTGCTGTGTTTATTGGGATAGATGATGGAACAATCCCCAAGTAGTGTTCCGTAAATAAGTCCGAGTATCTCTGGCTGTATAACTTCAGCTGTGGTAATAAAGTTTTCTGTGCGCTTAATCCAAATTCCGTGTCCTTTTTTGAATGGGTGTCTTTCCCAGTGAGACTGTATACTTTTAATTCCTTTGCCTTTTGTTTGTAGAAAGCCTGGTAAATCGAGCTTTTCTCCACAGCCACAGGCACACAAGGGACGGAGTAACTCCGCCTGTTGCAAAATATATTCCAGGTTGTACGATTTTTTCCCGTAGGTATTGCCTTTGAACTGGTGTCCTGAAACAAATCGGCGGACACGTCCATCTGTGCCAAATTTGTAAATGAGGTTGCCGCAGCCACATTCACAGGGGATAGTATCTTCGCTCCTTCTTTGACGTTTCTTGCTGGTATCCATCCCTGATCTGTCCTAATTAAATGATTTCCCGTACATCTAATTTCTTGGCGAGTGGTCTTGATACGTAATATTTCGCGTTCACCTTGGTCTAACCACCGGAGGACTTTTTTGAATTGCCACTTTTGTAATGAGTCATTGTAACTGAGGACTTGTTTGCCCTTGATGTTGGGATCATCAATTCTCACCAGACCTTCAGTAGTTAAAACCAGTGAATCTCCTGTTAAACACTCGTCAATCACATAAACTTTATAGCGGCACTGCACCGGAGCGAATTGGGCTTTTTCAATCAATTCGCGGATATTATCAACACCAGTATTACTAGCCGCATCAATTTCAATTACATCTAGGGAGTAACCTTTGGTGATCCCTTGACAAACATCACAAATTCCGCAGGGTTCAGCCGTAGGTTGAGGGCTTTGGAGACAATTGAGCGACTTAGCCAGAATCCTCGCACTAGAAGTTTTACCTGTCCCTCTAGGGCCAGTGAACAAATAAGCCGGTGCAATTTTCGCTGAACAGATAGCATTAATCAGAGTGGTAGCGATCGCCTCTTGCCCCACCAGTTCAGCAAAACTCTTTGGGCGATACTTGTGGTGCAGGGGTTCGTAAGACATGGGGCTAACGGACTTCCAACTAAAAAATATACAATTGCTTCGGCGAGCAGGGGGAGCAGGGGTAGTAGAGGGAGCAGGGGAGGAAAAATGCAATAAGAATATTTGTTTTGACTTATTGAATAGTTTATTTTCTGGAAGTCCCTAAAAAAAAATGCAATGCCTTTGGTGATTGAAAGACCAAAAACCTGATCAGTATACCAGTTTTATTCTTTGACCTTGAACTCTTATTACTAAAAAGACAGCCTGGGGATTGGGGATTGGGGACTGGGGATTGGAAGGCAGACAGGGTAGACAAGGTAGACAAGGTAGACAAGGTAGAATTTATTTCCCAACTCACCACTCATTACTCATTACTCATTACTCATTACTCAGCACTCAGCACTCACTCCCCCCAGGGTTAAAGCATTTTAAACTTTACCTCCCATCTTGGCGACAGTGACATAACCTAGAAAAGACAATTAAATAAACTTGCCCATATATATTTGGTTGATCAGAGTCAAGGGACACTATAGTCGATAGCGTCAGCGTCTACAGTAGTTAATCGCTACAATCTTCAGGTAAACATATTAAATGGTACATCAAATGCTCAGGCGGCTTATTGAATGGATTAAGGGGTTTTTTCAAGGCTTATTCGGCAAAAAATCAACTGCGGCAAAAGTTAATAGGGAAATTTCCACAGAACCTGCACCCCCACTTACCGACACAGATTTAGAGTTTCTGTTTACTGAACTCCTTGAAGGAGTACATCAGGCGCGTGGAGAAACATGGGCTTTACGGTGGCTGCAAAATATTGAGCATCGCATTACAACGGAACGCTGGATACAGTGGTTAAAGCAATTTGGTGAAAAATTGCTAGCCGCCTCTTCGCCAAATAATGAATTAGCCTCTCGATTAGTACAACTAGGTGAGTTGAACATCGGAGAAATCGGTGATGTTGCCTATGATATCGGTATGCAGATCCTCACCCGCAATCAAGGTGAACCCATCTGGGAATATGATGGCCCTGATGCTGATAGTACAAATATACCACAAACTCCAGACTCATCAACCCCTGAAGAATTTCCCGAAGGAGAATTTCAAACCGTCACCTTGGATGAATTGTTTGTGATGTTGCAACAAGATGAAAACCTAAGAAAACAAATGGCTGCCCAACTAGCCATTGAAACAGATGATCCGCAAGTCATTGTTGAGACTTTAGTCAATCAGTATTATGCTGCGAGTCAATCGGCGGCGGAGTGAATTGGGGGCTGGGGACTGGGGATTGGGGACTGGGGACAAGGTAGCAAAAACTAATGACTAATGACTAATGACTAATGACCAATAAAGAAGTTTTGTATATTTTTTATAAAAATTTAACGGAAAACTCGGAGAATTTCAGTAGATTTTGCATAAATCATGCTAGGCTACGATTTTTCGGCACAACGATGGCTACAATCTAGGTTAAATAAAATCCAAGAGTATGGCAGATGCTCACTCGGCTATTGCAGTGGTTTAAAACGGTAGACACACACCCAGTTCTTAGTAACCAAACTGGCTCTTTTAAATCTATCAGGGAAGAACAGATGGCGGAAATGCCACCTGAGTTAACTAATGCGGATCTGGAACTCTTGTTCACTCAGCTTTTAGAAGGTGTGCATCAAGGGAAAGGACAACAATGGGCAATCAAGTTCTTCCAAAGGATGGAAGACCGGATTAGTATTGACCGTTGGATAGATTGGCTGTTGATTTTTGGTGAAAAGTTGCTTTTGTCGCCTGCACCTAATCATCTCGTAGCCACACAAATGATCCAATTAGGTGAGTTGGATATTGGTAAGGTCGGTGAACTAGCTTATGAAATCGGTATCCAGTTGTTAAATAAAGATGCTGATGATTTGTCTTTGGAGGAGCAAGAGCCAGAAATATCAGATTCTGCCATTGATGATGTTACTGATCTACCCCTAGATACCCCAGGACAGGAGTTGATTCGTAATTTCGGTGAACTGTTATGGGAGTCGGAAGAACCAGAACTTGCATCTACTAGTGATGAAGAAATCCAATTTTCCGCCAGTAGTCCGCAATTAGAGACAGAAACACTTACGGACGGTGACTCAGAAAATCCACAAGAATTAGTTTGGCAAGAACAGCCCCAAGAAATAGAGTTTGCAGCACCTATTGAGTCTCTGGTGGCGACGACTATCGAAAACTTGGCTGAATTGAGTTGGGATGATCACTCGGAAGCAGTGATTGTCACTACTCCGGTGGAAATTATGCCAGATCAAGCAGATACCATCACTAGTTTAAGTGAAGTGGTATTTGATACATCAGCCTTAGATATCGGAGCGGTAGTTTTAGCGAATCAAGGTGGATGGGAGCAGTCGATAGACAATTTAGAGTCGAATGTTGCTTATACGATAGATGAATTGTTAGTGCGACTGGATCAAAGTGCTAGTTTAGTTCAGCAGTTAGCAGCTAATCTTGCTGTCCAACCGCAACAACTTCCTGCTATTCAAGGTGAATTTTCCAGTGTGGTGCAGGCGCAAGCGTTGTTTTATCAAGGTTTGCAGCAAGCAAAAAGTGGTGATTTAAAAGCAGCGATCGCTTCCTATGAACAAGCGATTCAACTTAACCCCCACTCTCATGAGTATTGGTTTAATCGGGGTTTAACGTTATTTCACTTAGAAAGATTTACGGAAGCACTCGCCTCCTATGACCAAGCCATTCAAATCAAGTCTGATTATTACAAAGCTTGGTACAATCGGGGCGGCACTCTGGGACAATTAGGATTATTTGAAGAAGCGATCGCCTCGTTTCAAGAAGCCATTAATATTCATGCTGATAACTCGGAAGTTTGGTCTAGTAAAGCTTGGGCAGAATTAAAATTAGGGCAAATTCCCGAAGCTATAGCTAGTTATGAGCAAGCACTGCAATTAGAACCCCAAGATGCAGAAAACTGGTATTACCGAGGAATTGCTTTAAGTATTGATGAACAACATCAAGCGGCGATCGCTTCCTATGACAACGCCTTAGAAATTCAACCAGATTTCCATGAGGCTTGGATTGACCGAGGTGTCGTCTTATTTAATTTAAAACGGTGGCCAGAGGCGATCGCGGCTTGGGATAAAGCTTTAGCTATTCAACCGGATTTTTACTTAGCTTGGTATAATCGAGGTATCGCTTTAGACAACTTAGGGCGCAAAGAAGAAGCGATCGCTTCTTATAGTCAGGCGATCGCTATTAAGCCAGATTTTCACCTAGCTTGGTACAATCAAGCCGTTGCCTTATTTTATTTAGAACGATATTTAGAGGCTATATCCGCCTACGACAACGCCTTAAAAATTAAACTCGACTATTGGGAAGCCTGGATTGGTCGAGGTACGGCCGTAGGTCAAATTGATACTGATAATTTAAATCTCTTAACTACTATTGCTTTAAATCATCCTGGCTTAAATCAGGGTAGTTACGCAGGTAAAATCGCCAGTTATGAAGAAGGGTTAAAACAGGTTCGCGCTGATACCCACCCTGAAGGCTGGGGTAGACTACACCTGGCGATCGGTAATACTTACTACGAACAAGGTAAAAAACAGCAGACATCGCGCAACTCTTGGCGCAAAGCTATAACTGAGTATAATCAAGCACTATTAACTCTTACATATCAAGATTTCCCCCAGTGGCATTTAGAAGTTTTACAATCTCTGATTAAAACACTGTTGGGACTAGGACAATTAGCTCAAGCACAAGATTTATTACAACGTGCTACTAACTTATTACAACA
Organism: Nostoc sp. CENA543; assembly: GCF_002896875.1. GTDB lineage: Bacteria > Cyanobacteriota > Cyanobacteriia > Cyanobacteriales > Nostocaceae > Trichormus. The sequence continues at coordinate 1,079,001 of NZ_CP023278.1, read as the reverse complement.
ATTGCTCAGTGATAGCAATCGTACTGAAGAAAGTAAACGACAGTTAGCCCTCAAATTTGCTGGTATAGAGCAAATGACAGTGGATGTGACTGTAGAGTATGGTGATTTAGTAGAAGCATGGGAAATTGCCGAATATCACAAAAATGCTTGTTTAAATAGGCTGTTGTTTACTAGAAATACAGATATTTCCTGTCTCAATTATCGCGCTACCCAAACATTACTCAATCCCCATACCGCGATTATTTACTGGCATTTTAGCCCCGCAGCCCTACATACCTTTATCATTAAAGACCAAGCCCCGTCGCCAATTCTGGTCTTTACACCCATGCAAGATGCCGAGAAAACAGGTACATCACTGCAAGATGTACCTTTACCGGAAGCAACAAGACGACTAATTGCTTTTGAAAATTGGTTAGAAACTTGGCAGCGAGACTATCAAGAATATCGCCTACAAGCCCAAGATGAAACTAGTAAAAATAATCATCCTTGGCGATTAGGAATGGAGGCGAGATTACAGCAATTAAAAGATATTCTAGAAATTAATACTATCATTCAAGAACTGGAAGATATCCAGCAATTAATTTTAGTGCCGCATCGGGATTTACAAAGATTGCCACTTCATGTCTTATTCCAGATAGATGAAGCTGGAGAATATAGTCCCGAATTAAACTTAGGTATTACTTACCTGCCTAGCATTCAAACAGGTTTATCTCTGCGGAATGCCAATCTGGGGGATTTAACAGAACAAGCATTATTAAGTATTGAATATCCTATCAATAGTTATCATTCAAACTTTAAATTTGCCAATCTGGAAGCAGAAATCGTCAGCCAAATGTTTAATAATCCCCAACGCATCCAGGCACAAGCAGCCACTAAAGAGAATGTCGAAAATAATTTATTTGATCGTTATTTTAATCAGTATAGTCTTTTCCACTTTGCCGGACAGGTAATTAATTCTATAACTGAACCTACCGCCTCAGCCTTAGCACTCACAGGTGAAGATAAACTGACTTTAGCAGAAATCATCCAAGGTAATTTAGCTACTTATAATTTAGTTACCCTTTCTAGCTGTGAGACGACAATTACTAGTCACCAAACCATTACTAGTGAATATGTCAGTTTAGTAAATGGATTTTTGAGTGGGGGTGTACCGCATATTTTGAGTAGCCTATGGACTGTAGAATCATCAGCTAGTGCGTTAGTCATTATAGAATTTTACCGCCGACTACAGTTGGTGCGATCGCCTGATCAAGCCTTAAGCGCAGCCACGCAATGGCTACGAGAATTAACAGCCTTAGAGTTACGACAATGGTATGAAGATTTACTCAATCAATTACATCCAGAAGAATTGAAATTACGCGCCTATTTAGCCACACAGCTTTATAGAATCAGTAAAATGGATGGGGATAAAAAGCTATACTCCCACCCTTATTATTGGTCAGCTTTTATCATTACGGGTAAGCCTATTTAAAGTATTTTGGAATTTTTAATTTTCTCCTTTCCTCTTCTTTAGTTTAGCCACACCAAAGAATAAATCTTTTCTGCGATCGACAATACTGGATTGGGTATAAATACATAAATTTGCTGTTGCCGAATAAAATGGCATCGAGTATAAAGTTGAGCGTAACCTAATCATAGCATTCTGTATAAATACTTATGGCGAACAATATCAGTAACCAGGGTAGAACTTCCGCACCAGCTTACCTTATGGATACGCCTGGCTCACCTAAATATGCAGTCATTCCTCTATTAACAGTAGGTGATGAAGTTCCTTTATTAACCAGTACCTTCAGTTCTACCACTGCACCGACTGTTGACTCTAGCCAACTCTTTGCATTTACTGGTACGCCTAATGCTACTGGTACGACCCAGGTCAAGATTGATGGTAAAACCTATCATTATGTTTGGGTCAATCACGGACTAGCAGGTGATGTCACCACAAATATTTCTACCACCGCCACAAATAAAACAATCATTGGTGGAAGAGTATCCTTGTATGTTTTTGACCAAGACTGGAAAGTAGTTGGCGGTAAAAACTTAGTTGAGAGCATTACAGATTCTACTGGTACATACACTTTAGATACTGCTACTGGTTTATATACAAATAGCCAAGGAAGTTCTCTGGCTGATATTGACAGCTTTGCTTCTGCTTATCTAGCTACATCTGGCTTCGTAGATAGCAATGGTCAAGAAGTTCCTCTCCTTTTTGAACCTAACTGGAGTTTAGACTAAGCAGCAAAAAATGACCCAGGAAGGCTGAGTTGAAAATAAATAGGCATTAGACATAAAAATCGACAATCTTAAGCAGATTCTGATTGTTGCTTACGTGGCTTAGTTGTAGTTTTTCTAACAACAGGATAGCGAATTCTACGTTGTCGGGGTTGTCCAGTCTTCCAGCCAGGGGACTTTCCGCGAGGTTTGGGCGGACGGGCAGGAGTACCAATCGTCGCTAAAATACTTCCCATCGCCTGAGCAACCCTACCTGGAGTCAAACTAACTAATAACTTTTGCCAAGGTAAAGGGTTGTCTGCAACGATATCACGGGCTAACCACAATTCCCAAGTCATGATGGGCATTAAGTCACTCCAACGCTCACATTGCTTAGGGGTACGTAGCTTGGGAAGAGTCCAGTGTAAGCGTTGCTTCAAAAAGCGATACCAGTGGTCAACAGTAAAACGCCGCAAGTAGAGTTGCCAAACTTCTTCTAAAGGCGGCATTTGTTCTCCCAGCCAAGCCAACCACAAAGGTTTTGACACCCGCAAGTTGCCAAGCTCATCAAGACGCTCAACCCGAATCAAGGACATCGGACGTGTAGCGGCTTTCCGAAAATGAAAATTTGACCACAAGCTCACCTTGATACGTCCTAGTTTTGGATGATTTACTTCTATAGTTTGAATGGCTTGAGTCCATGTCGAAGCATCATTCAACTTAAATTTATCACCATGTTTTCTCGGTCGTCCCTTGCCAGAATATGGTGGTGGTGCGCCCCATAAACAAAGATTTGAACGCAAACGTACCAAAATGTCTGCTTTAATATTACTCGTCTTCAAAACGAAAGGAGCGCACCCGTACTCACTATCCCAAACCGAAATTGGTCTGGTAGGTAAATTTTCACAAACTTGTTGTAATTGCCATGCTGCTTTCTGGATTGGGCTTTCCCAACTGGTAATTCGCTCGTGTCTCAATGGTAATGCCCAACTGCCCGAACTCTCCGGTATCCAAGCAATGGTGCTATAGCCCTGACCAATGGTGATTGGTTTGTCACCTCCCATTGAGACACTGCTGTGTTCAATTGTCCTTTCCTGTAGCGTTACCGCATCTGGCCTTGGCCAAGCTGTATGGTCGCCAGCCAACAACGGACGACCCTGGTGTGGCATCTGTTTGATGTATAACTGCATCAATTTTTGTCGCTGTGGCCTGCTATCTTGTAACGCTTCATAAATACTTGACCACTTGCGTCTAAATGCTGGTGATAGTGATAAATCTGCCAAACTGTAAGCGTTCCGAGTTAGCAATATTGCATCCATCAGTTCAAATGTTGCATCATGCGCTCTACCTAGATAGTTATACGCTGCTTGACGAAATTCCTCTAATTTGGCACGGTTCATATTGGCAGATGAGAGTTGGTGGTTCTTCTCTCAGCTTCTGCTAATAGGGGACTGTGTTCAAGCACACCCCTTATTTTTCGTTGTCGCACCGGGAACTAGTCTAAACTCCAGAACTAGGGCTTGCTGAAAAAGTCCTTGAGTGGAGATATAGTCAGTGATTAAGCGGACTTGATATCAACGGTGAATTTGAGAGAACATTAATTTAAAACCTCGGCTTCTTTGATAAGTCGAGGTTTTTGAGAGCAATATCAGCTGCACATACGAGGATTTATCGGGCTTCTAGATGTAGCGAATCTCAAGGCTAAAAGATATTATGCCACCAAACCGGAACGCAAAGCACGTACAGCCGCCTGGGTACGGTCATCAGCACAGAGTTTGTTAAGAATATTCCGGACGTGGGTTTTAACTGTACCGACGGTAATATAAAGTTTCTCAGCAATTTGTCCGTTACTACAACCAGCAACGATTAATTCTAGAATTTCTAACTCTCTTTGGGTGAGGGGGTATGTTTCTAAAACTTGCTCGTATTCTGAAGGTAAGGCTTCAATTTTGACTGTTTTTGGCTTATCTGCGGATTGAGTTTCTACAGGGATACCTTGGCGCATTTTCTGTAATACTACATTGGCGATCGCTGGATCAATCCAAGAGTTACCGGCGAAGGTAGCTTGTATCGCCTCTGTCAACTTACTGATACTCGTCTCTTTCATGTAATAAGAGTCTGCACCAGCTGCGAAGGCTGCTAGCACCGCATCCTCTGTGTGATCCATTGTCAGGATCAAAATTTTCGTGTTTGTTTGTCCACTTTCGACTTGATAGCGTTTAAACTTGCGGGTGAGTTCAATTCCATCCATGTCGGGTAAGCCAATGTCTACCACCGCAACATCTGGCTTGGCTGTTTCCAAAAGTTTTAGTCCTTGGGTAGCATTAGCAGCTTCACCAATTACTTTCAATCCTCCGTGGGACTGCAATGCAGCTTTCAGCCCCATTCTTGTCAGGTCATGGTCTTCAATTAAAATAATACTGATTTCGTTCATTGCTTCACCCACTCTTCTCCCTCTACAACTGACAAACTAAACCGACAAATTAAATTGTTTTAGTTGTTTTTAATTTGCTTTTAATGAGTTTTCCAAACCAAAGATAGATGTTATTTGCATAGGTTTGCATCCACCGATAGAAATAATCAATGTGATGTCTTTTGAAACTTGACTAAGCTAAAAATCCTGCTTGGGATATATTAATTGCTGACTCAATGTGATGAATGGATTACTCAGTTATCCAGAGAGTAGTTAAAAATAATTATTTTATTTGGTGAAGCAAAACTCCATGTCAAGAGGTCACAATTATAAATTTGACTAGCCTTTTGGCTGATATTACGCCTCTCTAGTCTAGCGCAGGCTGGATGAATCCCACAAATTGACTGTAACAGATTATGACTTTGGTATTGACGGAGCTATACTTATCGTTAATTGTGAATTTTGTCAACTCTCATGGCTAGCGATCGCACAATCAATACAGGTGTAGATGTGACGATCACCACTAACTGATCTGAGTCTCAAAGGTATCATCAGATTTAGCTGTAGCGGAATTTTTACACAAGAGGTGTTTCCTGACTCCAATACAAGCGATCGCGACATTGAAACGGCTCAAACCAACGGTAAATAATGCTCCTTCCCAACTCTCACCAATGGGTGAGGACGGGTCTTCACTCATTCTTTTAGAATTGTAATTAAGTTTAATAAAGTATTTTATTTTACTTGGGAATACTGCTAGCTTTTTTGGCAGTTATTTACTATTAACCTATGGACTATTGTGTACTCACGGATAATTAACCATGAAACAAAATTGCTAACTGGGAAATCTAGATTTTGAAGTATGTTCATACAATTGTAGCAAAAAAATAGAAACTAATACCGTTAGTTATTAAACTCACTTTCATCAGATTTAGCATTTGTTTTCAGATTAAATAGTATCATCTGAAGTCTAAAATTTAGAATTTAGAATTTAGCATTTTGTGGAAACAGCTAACTCAACATTTAACATTATTTACTTTGATCCTTCACACCAGATATGTTTGATACCAACCTGTATTTAACAGCACAAATCAAGACCAATGAACGAAACGTTGAGAATTTTGGTCGCCGACGATGATGAATTAGACCGCCAAACAGTTTATTTAGCTTTCACCCAAGCAGGCGTAAACATCGAAATGGCTGAGGTAAGTGATGCCAAAACTGCGATATCTATCTTAAGAAATACTACTTTTGACTGCGTTTTTTTGGATGCTCGCTTACCAGACCAAGATGGTATAAGCTTAATTAAAAAGCTCCGCGATTCGGAAATTAAAGTACCTATAGTAGTCATCACAGAACAAGGAGATGCACAAATCGCCGTTGAATTAATGAAATCAGGTGCTACAGATTATCTTGATAAATCTAGATTATCTTCAGCAACATTAACTCAGGTTTTACGCCATGCGATCCGCCTCCATCAGGTGGAAATGCAGGCAGCTTCAGCACATCAAAAACTCAAAGAAAGTCATGAACAATTATTACGGAAAAATCAAGAACTGGAAAAGCAAAGACAACAAATACAGCTACAAAATTTAAAACTGCTAGAAGTTTCTCAGCTAAAATCACAGTTTTTAGCTACCATGTCTCATGAGTTGCGAACCCCTATGAATGCTATTATCGGGTTTGCTCAAATCCTGTTGCGTCCTAAATTTGGTAAACTCACATACCAACAAGCAGATATGGTAGAACGTATCCTCAATAATGGTAAGCATTTACTCATGCTGGTAAATGAAGTCCTCGATTTTTCTAAATTAGAAGAAGGAAAATTAGCACTACAACCAGAATTTTTTGATTTAGCTAACTTGACTAAAACAGTAGTTGGTGAAGTGCGTTCTCTAGCAGAGGCAAAAAAGTTATCTTTGATAGTCAAAATAAATATAGATAACCCTGTAGTGTTTAACGACCCCATCAGAGTCAAACAGATATTATTGAACTTATTATCTAATGCGATTAAGTTTACTGAGTCTGGTAGTATTTGGGTGGAAGTAAAAAACCTAGAAGAAAATCGAGTGGCGATCGCAGTTCGCGATACAGGGATAGGTATATCATCCCAAGATTTTCAGCATATTTTTGAAGCTTTCCGGCAGCTTGATCAAACTATTACCCGCAAATATCCGGGTACAGGTTTGGGTTTAGCCATTATCAACTCCCTAGTACAGATGATGGGAGGTAAAATTCTTCTGGAAAGTCAAATAGGAGTAGGCTCAATGTTCAAAATAGAACTACCAAGACAAATATCATTATCGACCACAAATAAAACCTCAGAGGGTGTACAATTTGATGGCTCAGGAATTCTATCTACGGTGCAGAAAATCAGAAATCATAACTCAGAATCGCGCACTTAGAATTTCTTCCACCTTAGTCTAGAAATTGCGAAAAGTTTTAAAAAAATTTCTTAAACAAAAAAAATTCTTAACCAGTTGATTATCATGTCTGTTGTGGAAAACTCTCAAACTGATCGCATTTTAGCTGTTGATGATACCAGAGATAATCTCATCTTAGTCCAGACAATTCTTGAAAGTGAAGGCTATGAGATTGATTTAGTCACAGATGGGATTTCAGCCTTAGCAAAAATCGCTCAATCTCCACCTGATTTAATTCTCCTAGATGTGATGATGCCAGGAATGGATGGTTATGAAGTAACTCGACGCATTCGCAATAATCCCCATCTCAACTACATACCCATTTTGTTAATTACGGCTTTTCACGAATCCAGTGTTGTGGAAGGTTTAGATGCCGGTGCTGATGATTTTATTCGCAAACCATTTGATACAGATGAACTTTTAGCCAGAGTGCGATCGCTTCTTCGTCTCAAGCACAGTCTAGACGAACAACGCAAAATGGCACGTCAACGGGAAGACTTTGTCTCTCGTCTCACCCATGATTTACGCACACCCTTAGTAGCAGCTGATCGAATGCTGGGGTTATTTGAACAAGAAACCTTTTGCAAAATTTCCCCCGAAATGAAACAAGCGATCGCTGTGATGATTCGCAGTAATAAAAATCTCATGCAAATGGTCAATACCCTCCTAGAAGTCTATCGCTTTGAGGCAGGTAAAAAAACCTTAAACTATGAAAGCTGCAACCTACCAGAAATCGCCACCGAAGTAGTCAGCGAACTCACCCCATTAGCTGACGAAAAAAATATCAGTCTCAAAGTCGATACCAGTCAATTAGACAATTCCGGCGAAAACCCTGCTTTCGTCATGGGTGATGCTTTAGAGTTAAGGCGCGTTTTACATAATTTAGTAGGTAACGCCATCAAATTCACCGACACAGGCGGTGTAAGCATTAAAATTTGGGAAACTAATCAGCATTGGGTAAATATCGCAGTAGCAGACACAGGTTATGGAATTGCACCTGAAGACCAAGCTACTATTTTCGAGCGATTTCGCCAAGGTAGAAATAAAAGATCAGGTAGCGGCTTAGGATTACATTTATCTAGCCGCATTATTGAGGCTCATCAAGGTAAAATCGGACTGACATCCGAACTCGGCCAGGGTAGTACATTTACAATCCAACTACCCAAAAAGTAGATTAATCACACAATTTTTGATTTGGCGGAAAGTTGCATGCAGGGTTCCCCCCTTTGAGCAAACTTTCCGAAACGAATTTTCAATTTTGAATTGGTATATAGCGTTTCCTCGTCTACTGGGATACAAATTTATCCGTGTAACCTGCGGGTAGGCTTACGCCATCGTTAGAGAAGCAAGCTATATCTGTGTGAATCTGCGTTTAACTATTGTCATTTGTACTCTACTAGGGTGAGCAAGGCTATAACCTGTTCCCTATTTTCTATTCTTGACATAACTGATAGGGTAAGAAGAACTTAAATTTACCCCATAGTAATCGGCGAATTACTAACTCTAACTCTTCTATCATGTAGGGTTTACACAAATATCCTGCAAACCCAGCTTGCATAATCCGTTCTTGATCCTCTCTATCCGCTAAAGCAGTGACAGCAACCACAGGAATTTTGCAAGTGAGGGGTTCTTGTTTTAAGTACCCCATCACATCAATTCCATTAACACTAGGTAACAAAATATCCAACATAATTAAGTCTGGCTGATACTCTTTAGCTACTAGTACAGTAGTTGCGCTATCTTTTTGACAAATAAATCTACAGCCAAGTGACTCCAGAGCATAACTAATCAGCAGTAGACTGTCATCGTGGTCTTCCACTGCTAAAATTAACGGCTGCTGAGGTTTGTGCTGCTTATGCTCATTCATGAATGATTTTGCCAGATACATTTTAGAAGATCCCACGAGAATTTACGTTCACGATTCCTATACACAGATAAAGTCTCTTATTGGTAAAAATTAAACGAGTCACACTGCAAAAAGCCAATTTAAGATTAGGGAATATTTCTCTATGGCTACACCAAACATCCTCATTAACAGCAAATTTTTCTAGAGAGAAAAATAATTCCTACACAAATAGCATACATCTGCTTATTATCAGCAACATTACGGAATATTTTTTGCATAGATTCATAATAGCTTAATATATCTTTTCTTGTAAGACCGTATAATTCCTGGTTTAAATTCTCTCAGTAACCTAAAATATACAATTTCGTCAACAAATCTCCTGCATTGTTATGTATTAAATAATTTAGATTTATTCAATTTAATATAACAATTTGTAAAATTATGTATAGTCTCTTTATTTGTGTAGTATTTGTAGCATAAAATATATTTGCAGCTAAACATTGAAATCCTTCAATCATTGATGACAAACAAGATACCTATGCTTTGAGAGTATCTGAAGCCGCTAATTCTCGCCAATTAGATATAGGAATCCGATTTGATTAAGAGAAAAAATCTCAGTAGATGTAAGGTGTGTTAGCAACGAGAGTACCACACCTACAACCAAGGACTTTGGTACGTCACGGCTTACGCCTAACTATGTATCTGTGCAAAAATCAAGTAGGAATTCTCTAGGACTATTATCCCAAATATTATTTAGTAGCTAAAATTCATCAATTAGTTAGTAATCATACTCTATCCCAAAGTTAGTAAGCGGCATAATCTTCAATTCCATATAATCAATGAACGATAAATATCAAACAGTTGAGGAAATCACATATATTATTCAATCTTTCCACAACTGCACCTTACCCTGTCACCATTGGGATCATCATGCTCATTTAACCGTTGCTCTATGGTACCTTACCCATTACCCGCAAGCAGAAGCTATCCACTTAATTCGTGAGGGTATAAAAAAATATAATCAATCTATGAATATTCCCACCACAAATAATCGTGGTTATCATGAAACTATGACGTTATTTTGGATCTATCTAGTAAGTAAATATTTAAAACAGATTCACATTAATACTGGGTTATTAACCATGACTAATCAATTGATTCACAATTATGGTAACAAAGATTTAATATTTGACTACTATAGTAAAGAATTAATCATGTCTGGGAATGCTAGGCGAAACTGGGTAAATCCAGATTTGCAGGAAATAGATGTTGAATATTGACTAAATGATTACTACTTTTGACGGGCTATGGTTGTTGATATACCTGAATTATTCAGAAAATTGGGATTCTACAACCTCTCATAATTTGTTTATAGACTACTACCTTTAAATAAACACAAGATATGGAATTTGAATATTTTAGTCGCTACGATAGTACACCAAAAAATCAAAACCGCCAAAGCTTACTGGCTACTGGCTGGCGACCCTTACAACGAGAAATAAATTGGCAATTTTTATGGGAACTTTTTAATCAAGACACCAAAGAATTGACGCAAAAAACCTTGAATTTAGCTAGTGGAATGGCGGAAATTTTAGGGAGAAATAATTATACATGGTGGGCAAATATCTTAAGTTTAGCCTCCGAAAACACTCGCTATGAGATAGAAAAGTTTTGGCACTATATTACACCAGAACCACAAGCACCAGATTATCGTTACAAAGATGTCTTAAATACGGAAACTCCTATATTGCAATTTGTTAGTCGCAATAGTATTCCCATTGACTATGTGTTAAATCGCCTACAAGAAATCACAGTTTTACGTGTTTTAAACGTCTTAGGTCAGCCTGATATCATTACTCAACATTATCTAGAAAGAGATTTTTATTATCCTGTAGAAAAATTTGTGAACTGGGAAAGAATAGATGTAGTCAATACAGTATATGCTTATTGGTCACAGCAGGATGTTTGGCTACAAATTGAAGCTTACGATCGCGGACGGCGACAATATACCCTAATGTCTAGAGATATGTCGCCACTCATCAACAAAGCCACATACGACCTAGCCGTGATGTTGAGTGGTTATCAAAGCCGTGTGGGTAAGGTTCACAGCCAATACCCCATTCGCACTTTCCCTACAGATATTCAAAGCTTCACAGATACAGTCCAGCAAGCCATCCTCAATCAAAATCAGCTAGCAGTAGTAGTTCATGGTGAACCAGGTACAGGAAAAACAGCTTGGACACAAGCAGTAGCACAAGAAATTCTTGTACCATTAGGATTCGTCATTTTTATTTTGGATCATGATGCGATCGCTAACTTTGTTCCACCCACATATTTAGAGCGAATTTGCATCATTATTAACGAAGCTGACAACTTAGCTCAAAATCGTGCTTCGGAAGTCGCCCAGTATAACAACAAAACAGAACACATTTTGAGTCTATTGGATGGAACCTTATATCAAAGCGTGATTGACGACACAGGAATTCACAGCAAGCAGCGACTAGTAGTATTAATGACTTGTAACACCACTGAAAGACTAGATCCAGCAATGCTGAGAAAAGGTAGAGTTGATTTAATGTATGAATTTGCTCAACGATTTGTCTAACTCAAAATCAAGCAAGTTCCCATCCCTAAAGGGAAAGATATCTTTACCCTACATCCTTATACCCTTTATTACTTAGTTTCGTTGGTTCACTGAGGGCAATTGCTGAGGTTACTCTTATCATAAGCTCAAGTATAAATTTGTCTTAGTTGATTTGAGTGCTGAAGAGGCAGTTTTCTCAACCAATATGAAAAATATAATTTTAGTCACATCCGTATTTTTAACTACCTTTAGTCTGACCAATACGGCTCAAGCAGTAAATCCTGAACATTTAAAACAGCTATTAGCAACCAAGCAATGTCAAAACTGCGACCTATCTAATACAAGTCTAGTGATGGCAGATTTATCAGGAGCAAACCTTAGTGGTGCTAACCTGACAGGTGCTAATCTTAGCCGTGCCAACTTAAGCAGTGCGGACTTACGGGGTGCAAATTTGAATGGTGCAGGTTTATTTGGTGCTAACTTAAATGCAGCCAAACTAGGTGGTGCAAATTTAGCAAATGCAGACTTGCGAAGTAGCTATCTAGGAAATACAGAATTTACTGGTGCTTACGTAACTGGTGCTAACTTTCAAGGAGCAGTCGGTATACCATTACAAATTGCTACAGCCGATGAATTCTATGCGTTAGGAGTAGCAGAAGGTCAAAAAGGTAATCAACGTCAAGCTATTACTTATTTTAATCAAGCGATCGCCATCAAACCAGAATACGCAGGTGCATACTTAGCTCGTGGTGTCGCCAAATATCAAATGTTAGACAGAGAAGGAGCATTTCAAGATGCTCAAACCGCAGAAAAACTCTTCACCAGCCAGCAAAACACTACCGGAATACAAACATCACAAGCCTTTATCAAAGAAGTGCAAACCCCCTACACAGAAAAAGTCAGCGCAGGTAAACCCACCTTTACTGACTTTATAGGTAGTCTTGGTTCAGTATTACTACAATTCCTACCGTTTTAAATGCTGACACCAAACTCATGACTAATGACTAATGACTTTTGACTAACAATGACCCTATCTACTCAATTATGGGAAGCAAATCAAAACATAGCACAAGCCTGTCTACAACATCCCTTCGTCCAAGGTATTGCTGACGGTTCGTTAGCACAGCACAAATTTGCTTACTATGTAGGACAAGACGCATTTTTTCTAGAATCTTTCGCGCGTGCTTATAGTGTAGCTGCGGCTAAAGCACCAGACTGGCATGGTTTTGCAACATTTCACGCCTTAGCTGGAGGAGTTTTAGCAGAATTACAACTGCATCAAAATTATGCTCATCAATGGGGTGTTGATTTAACCACTGTAGAACCTGGAATGGCTACCCGCCGCTACACGGACTTTTTACTAGCCACAGCTTGGAGTGCAGATGTAGGGTTAACTGCGGCGGCTATGTCTCCTTGTATGCGACTGTATGCTTATTTAGGAGAACAATTAGCCAGTAATGGTATTCCCAATCATAGATATACTAATTGGGTTGAGACTTACAGCAGTGCAGACTTCGCTCCACTAGCACAGCAATTAGAAAATGTCGTCAATAATTATGCCAAAGCTGACAATTCAACTCACACCACATATCGCTATGCCATGTTATGCGAATACGATTTTTTCCAAGCTGCGTGGATGATATAAACAAAATTTACTTGATAGCTATCCAAGATCGGCGTGCTAAAACTATTACATTAGTAAATGTGCCAAATACACTACCAAATTAACGCCAAAATTAGTCTTTTTGTTTTTTTAGCCACAATATTAACTATCAAAAAATACCAAATCAAATGTCTATACAACAGAATTTGCAGCCATCGACATCTCAAAATATCAAAGTCCAGCTTCTTTTAGCTGGAGGACATCAGTATACTGTTTACTTAAACTCAGACACAACTATCCTGCATAGCCTCTTAACAACAATAGTTGCTCGTGCTTATAAACAAGAATCGGCTAGTACAAAATTATTCCAAATTCCTATCAACGAAGGTCATTCAGTCTTATGTTTCTCTAGTGATCAACTAGTTGGTGTAGTGACAGAACCTCCTGTTTGGCTACAACAAGTAGACAATAATAACAATACTAAATCTATAGATTCTAATATTTTAAATTCTAATTACATTCAAATAGATAACTTCCTATCATCAACAGAACATCAACAACTAATTGAGTATGTGTTAGCTAGAGAATCTCATTTTATTCCTACCAGCACTTCTACTAGTGATGAAAACTATCGGCGATCAATGGTACTCTACTCATTTCCAGAATTTTATGAATTAATCATCGATAAAATTAAAAATATAGTTCCCGACATTACAAGCAAATTAAACATACCATCTTTTAACATATCTCAAATAGAAGGACAAATTACAGCACATAACGACGGTAATTATTATAAAATTCACAACGATAATGGCAGTCCAGATACTGCTAAAAGAGAACTGACATATGTTTATTATTTTTATCAAGAGCCAAAGCGATTTTCCGGTGGAGAACTATTAATATACGATAGTAAAATTGAAAATAACTACTACGTGCAGGCTGAATCCTTCAAAACTGTTGAACCTCGTAATAACAGTATCGTATTTTTCCTCAGCCGATATATGCACGAAGTTCTACCTGTAAGTTGCCCATCTCAAGATTTTGCTGATAGTCGTTTTACTGTCAACGGTTGGGTTCATCGTTGATATCAAAAAGCATAAACACTGACTACTACATACTATCTTTAGTCACCAATCAGAAATAATACTGAAAATCAAATTGCTACAAAGCCCATAGTATTAAATGTAGGTTGGGTTGAGCGATAGCGAAACCCAACATTAATATCGAAAACAATATCGAAAACCCAACACTTATATCCATGTTGGGTTTCCTTCCGTCAACCCAAACTAGAATTTTTTGCAACATTTTAGTTTAGACACGCCACTATAGCAGTCCTAAATCATTCATCAAACACCAGAACTCCGACTTCTTTGAGAAGTCGGGGTTCTGGACACCGCGAGTTCTCACAAATCAGATAGGACTGCTATAGTGTCTTTCTTTGCGTGGCGTTTTTACCTTGCAGTTGCTTCTAATGCAAGCGGTTCTGATGTGTGAAGCAAAAAAATATTTATGCAAGAGGAATCAAAAATTATGTTTTATTTAGTAAGTTGCTAGATTTACATAAATATTTCTTGTAAGCGATATTTAAAATCTACGTATTTTTTCTATATTTAATTCAAATTAATATTTAAACTGCTTTAAATAAATAAATCAAAATCCTGTGATGTAGAACCAACGGATAAAAAATTATTAAATGGATTCACACAACGCCAAATAATCCGTATATCTTCTTGGTTTAATAGAGAAAATAAAACATTGGATAGCTGTATTTAACACCATATTATTTGCTTTTTTACTAGCCGTTAAATCTTTGATAAAGCGGTGTATAAAAACTTCCAAAAATATTTTGTTTGTGCCAAATTGTATTGAGAATTTCCCAAAAAACTGCAAGTGTCTTGTTAATTTCAGTCTCTTACTAAAAGAAGCAGAGAAGATGTCAAAGTATTTAAACTCAAAATTAAGCTACATAGCAGTCGGTATCATCACTTTCGCTGTAATAGGTTCAGCAAAAGTTACCCCTGCATATGCTGGCACCCTTAGCGGAAGTTCTTCAAGCACTTCAACAACTACTTCAGCGACTACCGTACGTTTTGGATTTGATAACATCACTAACAATAGTGCTGTTAATGCTGCGGCTGGTGAAAGTCAACTATTTTTAGATGTGACTAAGAATGGTTCAGACCAGGTTTTATTTAAGTTAAGTAATCTTGGTACAGCAGCCTCTTCCATCACCCAAATTTATTTTGACCAAACCAAAAGCCTGTTAAGCAGTATCAAATCAATTACCGATAGCGATACTAATGGCAGTAATAACGTAAGCTTTAGTAAAGTAAGCGGTAGTGCTAATCTGCCAGGCGGTAATTCTCTCGCCCAAAAATTTACCACTGACTTTTCCGTTAAGGCGAATACACCAGTTTCTCAAATGGGTGTGAATCCTGGAGAATGGGTGAGTGTGCTGTTTGATTTGGACTGTGGCGTACTTTTTGACGACATCATTAAAAGTCTAAAAGATGGTAGTTTGCGCGTTGGTATCCACGTTCAAGCCTTCAGTAATGGTGGTAGTGAAGCTTTCGTAAGTCTCCCAACCCCAACCCCGACACCAACCCCAACTCCAACTCCAACCCCAACCCCGACTCCAACACCAACTCCAACTCCAACTCCAACTCCAACTCCAACTCCAACCCCAACACCAACTCCAACACCAACACCAACTCCAACACCAACACCAACTCCAACACCAACACCAACTCCAACACCAACTCCAACCCCGACTCCAACTCCAACCCCAACCCCGACTCCAACTCCAACCCCAACTCCAACTCCAACCCCAACTCCAACCCCGACTCCAACTCCAACCCCAACTCCAACCCCAACTCCAACCCCAACCCCGACTCCAACCCCGACTCCAACTCCAACTCCAACCCCAACCCCAACTACTTCACTTACACCTCCTTCAACGACTTACTATCAACCACCTGCTCCTCCACCAAAGACAGTACCTGAACCTGGTACGATCGCAGCTTTAAGTCTATTTGGTTTAGGTGCTTTCAGACTGACAAAGAAAAAGCAGGACGATGACTCGCAAGAGTAAATAACATTGTTAAATTCTCAAACTATTTGAGATATGGGTTCAGAAGTAAACAAACGCTTCTGAACCCACTTTTTGTGAGTACAAGAACTAATATCAATTCGCAATCATGCTCCCGCCCCGCTACGTTGGCGCAGCCTCTCGTAGAGAAGATCGCAATTGAGAAATTCTGACTTGACAAGGGTTCTCGGACTTGAATCTATAACCGATGATATTAATAACAGCCTCAATTCCCAGATTTATGTAAATATACGCCTTGATTACCCAAAAAGGCTACAGTCACTAGAACAGATAAAAAAGTTCTAGAATTAAGTTCTAGAATTAAAAAGTATGAAATAAAATTGAGGATTTTATGGCTGCTAAGGTAGAAATTTACACTTGGGCAAGTTGTCCATTTTGCATTCGTGCCAAAAGTTTGCTGAAGCGTAAGGGTGTTGACTTTATCGAATACAGTATTGATGGCGACGAAGATGCAAGAGATCAGATGTCTGACAGAGCCAATGGTAGACGTTCTGTACCACAAATTTTTATCAACGATCGCCATGTAGGTGGTTGTGATGATATCCACGCTTTAGAAGCTAAAGGTAAGCTAGATGAGCTACTAGCAGGATAATCAGATTTTACTGGAGATGGGACTTTTCCACTACCCAAAATCGTCAATCAATCAGATCATCAAAAGATAATGTAAATTAAATATCCTGGGAATGTTCTGGCAATTGAGGCAAAAAGTGTGAAACTGGCTTTTATTATTGACCCCATCCATCAGCTTGACCCTTGTCATGATACCAGTGTTGCATTGATGGAAGCAGCACAAATTTTAGGTCATGAAGTCTGGGTAACTCAAGCCAATTGGCTGAGTGTAGTAGAAAGCAAAGCTTGGGCGATTTTGCAGCAGGTGGAATTAGTTCCCATCCAGTTGGTAGAAGGACGCTGGATAGCAGCAAATCCTTGGTATAAGTTAGGCCAGCGTTCTTTTATCTCTCTAGAAACGATGGATGCTGTATTTATGCGGACAGATCCACCGGTAAATGATGCTTACCTTTACGCTACCTACGTTTTGGATTACATTAACCAAACTAAAACTTTGGTAATCAATAATCCTAGTGGTATCCGCAGTGCCAACGAAAAAATGTATGCTCTCCAGTTTACCAATGCTATTCCCGAAACTATTGTGAGTGCTGATAAGCAGTTCATTCGGCAATTTGTGGAAGCCAAGGGCGCAGCAATTATCAAACCATTGGGTAACAAAGCTGGGGAAGGAATTTTATTTTTACAATCAGGCGATCGCAATTTTAACTCTATTGTCGAACTCAGCACCCAACAGGGGCGATTACCTGTAATGGTACAAACCTATCTTCCAGAAGCTAAAGACGGCGATAAGCGGATTATTCTGCTCAATGGAGAACCTATTGGCGCACTCAATCGATTATCGAGTGGCAACGATTTTCGCAACAATATGGCAACTGGTGGTACAGTCGCATCAACAGCAATTACCCCCAGGGAGTATGACATTTGTCAGCAAGTGGCTAATAAGTTACGCCAAGATGGCTTAATTTTTGTCGGTATTGATGTGATTGGTGGTTACTTAACAGAAGTCAATGTCACTAGTCCTACTGGTGTACGCGAAATCGACAGACTTGATGGTACTCGACTAGGACAGCAAGTCATTCAATGGATTGCAGAAACTTTGCAAAAATAAAAAACTAAAATAATTGACATTTACGCTTATGCTTTTGACTTGATCTACCTTTGGTGTTGCAAAAGCTGCACTTCACCTTGATCAATCAAGATTCAACATCAATCTAACTTTTTTGATTGATGTTGAATTTTGCATTAATTTTCTACTGTGAGTTATACACATCAAAAAGGTAGATACACAACTGCGCCTGTCTTGTAGATTGTAACTGTGCGGATGATTCTGTTTGCTGCTAGCAAATTCTCAGAATCAATGCTTTTCATTCCCAATTGGTGCAGAGTGCTAATCAAAATATATTGTGGCAGAGTAGTCAATAGCACTCAGCCTGACCTAAGACTATAAATTTTAATAATCTCAAATCTAAGAACCCCCTAGTTTTTTGTCGGTCGTCGTCTTTGGAGAAATTCAGGAATATCCAAACCAGTTTTTTCTTTAGGTTCTGGAGTGGTGGCGGGAGGGGTAGTAGGCGGTGGCTGGGGAGAAGTGCGTTTTGTCATTGGTGTGACGCGTGTATTAGCAGTAGTTTGTTGAGGTGCTGCTTGTACTTCCCCAGTAAATCCGGTGGCGATGACGGTAATTCTCACCTCACCTTGTAACCTGTCATCAATCACTGCACCAAAAATAATATTAGCGTTGGGGTCAACTACTTCATAGATAGTTTCGGCGGCGGCGTTAACTTCATGGAGAGTTAAATCACTACCTCCAGTGATGTTAAATACAACACCTCTTGCACCTTCAATAGAGCATTCTAACAGTGGTGAAGAAATAGCTGCGATCGCGGCTTCTCTCGCCCTCGATTTTCCAGAACTCACACCAATTCCCATCAACGCCGAGCCAGCATCAGCCATCACAGCTCGCACATCAGCAAAGTCTACGTTAACTAACCCAGGAATAGTAATGATATCGGAAATTCCCTGCACACCTTGACGCAATACATCGTCTGCATAACGGAAAGCTTCTTGTACTGGCGTTTGTTCTGGAATCACTTCCAAAAGTTTATTGTTAGGGATAATAATCAGCGTGTCTACCCGACTTTTAAGTCCTTCAATCCCTTGTTCTGCTTGAGTAGTGCGGCGACGACCTTCAAACACGAAAGGACGTGTCACCACACCAACAGTCAAAGCACCCATTTCCTTGGCTATTTCTGCAACAATGGGAGCCGCACCTGTACCTGTACCGCCTCCCATTCCCGCAGTAATAAATACTAAATCAGCTCCTTCTAAGGCGGTAGCAATTTCATCTCTAGATTCCTCCGCCGCCTTTTGGCCAATAGCAGGATTACCACCTGCACCTAATCCTCGTGTGAGTTTTTGTCCAATTTGTAAGCGACTAGGCGCGCCTGCTAGAGTTAAAGCTTGAGCATCGGTGTTAATTGACCAAAACTCCACCCCAGAAACATCAGATTCAATCATGCGGTTAACCGCATTACCACCACCACCACCTACGCCTATGACTTTAATATTGGCGACTCTTCCTGGAACAATCTCTCCGATTCTGCTAGCTTCTGTGATAATCTTCTTGCTGTCGTGATTTTGTCCAAAATTCAGCCCAGAGTGATTAAAGGGGTTAGAGGAGTTAACAGCTAGAGATAAACCTGGTTGCCCTAACGATTGGGAGTTTTTATAGGTAAGCTCTTGGTTATTATCAAGTGTCATTGGATTCAGAAAGGTAGATAAACGACTTTATGCAGATGTTATTTGTCTAGAAATCAACTATAGTGACACACTGCCTAAATTTACGGCAATGCTATTAGATTGTTGTCTCTACTCGTCACCTTAACAGGATTGTCAGTGCTGCATTTTGCTATGGGATAAGCAATGAAGGCAGCTGCTCACACAGCTAATTATTCTAGAGAAGTATACCTATATTTACCTAAAATTGATCTGTATAACTTCCGCAAGACATCAAGATTTTTGCCACATTGCTGATTTTGCATAGTATATCCTTGGCATAGACGATACACTTCCTTTGTTAAGGATTGATCATCAATATTACTATTCACTTTATTGGTTTTAATCTGAATTGCCGTATTATCTACGGTTTCTGGGCTGTGCTTTTTTTTATGATTGACTAAAATTAAACACTGAGAATAAATGGCTGTCATCCCCTGATGATTAGTTTTAGGGGTTAAATCTAGGCAATTCAACATACACTTAATAAAAATACAAATAATACATCCGTCAAGTTTTTAGATGATCACATAGCTGCCAAAAAGCAGGTACAGAACTTTTGATCTGACTTAATAATATAGTTGATAGGTTTCGCAATTGGGTATATTTCCCGATTTCGTCAATAATTTAGTTCTATAACTGTTGTTGATCACGAAATTTCGCTATCAGGGATCATATCTAGAGCAGCTATAGAACAGTTAATGACTGACTGCATCAAGGATTAGTAGAATTCGCAGATTCATCCGCCTTTTTTTGGATCATATGTACTAAGGGAGATTCAGGATTTGTCAAGTCAATATATTCTATGTCACTCGGATTAACTTTTTTAGGTAAGTTTCTAATTCTATTTAGTAAACTAATTTGCTCAGGTAACTGGGGACTAAAAGCACCTAGATAAACATTGCCTATTTCTGTTTTCAACTTGATGTTTGTGGGATCTTGGCAATCAATTTCCGTAATTTTCACGGAGCTTTGACGAACGTAAGTATATAGCTGGCTCCAGTATTGGGCGTATTGTTCCGGTAATCCAATCACTTTGAGACTAGGTAAAGTCTCATTCGGATTCATCAGAGTATATTTTTCTAAAGGTATCCACATACCTTTAGTGTCGATTAAACCCGTATTTTCCTTTTGATTGTTTGCTTGATTTCTAGTCTTTTGTGCTAAAGCTACGGGAACTCTCTCTTCTATCTCAATAATTAATCCTGGAGGGAAAAGACGACGACTAACAGTTGCTTGTGCAATAGTTGGTTGTTTCTTCAAAGATTCAGCAATCACTGAAGGCTGAATTCGCCACAAAGATTGGGGATAAGACAAGGGTAGGAGTGTTTGAACTGCTTCTGGTGACAGTGATTGATCACCAGAGCGCATCAATACTTGTTTCGGTGTTTTAAGTACCCATGTGGGTTGAACAGCCACCCACAGCAAACCGCCAGCTAATCCACTGATAGCAATAGTCCGCCAAATTGTTTGCAAAATTTGGACTCGGCGTTGTCGGCGTAATTTTTGACGGCGTTGAGCTAAATCTTTCTGAGAAACCGATACGATGTCAGGCATTAATACCTCATTGTTGATTGCAGTCTAGATGGATTGTCAGACGGGGATGATTGATGTACTTCAGTATAAATACTGCCATGAAATAGTTGCTCCTTGGAAAACTAGTGTGATTGCTAGTAACACTTTACAGTAACCCTTATAAAATGCAGGTACTGCGCGGTTGATTGATGCGATCGCTCTAGTCAGTGGAGACTTCAAATGTTGATTAATTTGTTTTGACATCAAACATCTGCTAAGTAGCTTCTAGTTAGACAAAACAATCATTTATTGTCAACGTTGTTGTGATAAAAATCTTGTTAACCGCCAGCTACTTCCGAGTCAGAACAAAACTTGTAGCTATAACTTTTATGACAAATAAACAATAAAATACGCATAAATACATAGGAATAGACTCTGATATTTAGCGATAATAAGAATCCAGGAAGTCGGAAAACAGCATCTACATTTTCAAAATGGGAAATAAACTAAATTTGTCACGCTTCTATAAAGCCTGTAATCCTAGCTACACCTTAAACATGGGTGTGACGTTAGATCGGCAATACTATATAGACTTTTCTGATGTGCGTGGATGCAAGATTGTCGAAGAACTACAACGTACCATCAGCCGGATTTCTCCTGATGAGCCTACTTGTCAATTATTTACAGGTCATATAGGTTGTGGCAAATCAACAGAATTACAACGCCTCAAAGCAGAGCTAGAATTAGCAGGATTTCACGTAGTTTATTTTGAGTCTAGCCAAGACTTAGATATGGCAGATATTGACATCAGTGACATCTTACTAAGTGTCGCTCGTCAAGTTAGTGTCAGCTTAGAAGCAATCGGAGTCAAGCCGAAAGCCGGTTACTTCACCAATTTATTCAAAGAAATAGGGGATTTTTTACAAACACCCATAGAACTATCTGGAGAAGCCGAATTTTCCTTGGGTATTGCTAAAATTACCGCCAAAACCAAAGACAGCACTCAACTACGTAATCAACTCCGACAATATCTCGAACCTCGTACTAACAGCATTTTGCAAGCAATTAACGAAGAGATATTAGAAAAAGCTACTGAACAGCTGAAGTTACGGGGGCAAAAAGGACTAGTAGTAATTGTAGACAACTTAGATCGAGTCGATATGCGTCCTATGGCCTCTGGACGCACACAACCAGAATATCTCTTCATCGATAGAGGCGAACAATTAAGAAGGCTAAAATGTCACGTAGTTTACACGATTCCACTAGCGTTAATTTTCTCCAATGAATACGAAGCATTGAAAAATCGTCTAGGTGGAGGTATCGCACCCAAAGTTTTACCGATGGTATTAGTGCGACAAAGAGATGGTAGTGATTATGACCCAGGAATGTCCTTGCTACGTCAATTAGTTCTAGCTAGAGCCTTCCCAGAATTCCCCTCTGAACAAAGAGAAAAATTCATTACAGAGTTATTTGATACTTCCGAAACTTTAGATCGTTTATGTCGCGTCAGTGGTGGACACATACGTAATTTACTGGGTTTACTTTACAGTTGCTTGCAAAGACAAGATCCGCCCTTTTCTAGAGACTGCTTAGAAGCTGTGATTAAAGACTATCGTGATGATTTGCTCCTAGCTATTGATGAATGTCAATGGGAATTATTATTTGAAGTCGTACAACAGCAGAGCGTTAAAGGTGAATCAGACTACCAAAGCTTACTTAGAAGTATGTACTTATTTGAATATCGCGACCCTAGAGGCCGTTGGTTTGGTATTAGTCCAGCCTTAGCAGAAACAGAAAAAGTCGTCGCTTGGCAACAACTTAAGTAAGCCAACAATAGCTTCAGTAATTCAACAATAAAAATTCAAACTTATAAGTTTAAACTTTATTAATGTTTGAATTATCATGTTTTTGAAATAGTTAGAAATATTCCGCAAAATAATTTATTTTTTGATAGACATATTTTATGTGTTTATATCATTTAGTAAATATATTTTGTGTTTTTTTTGATTATCTATAATTCTTTAAAAAAATATGCTTTCTACATCATATCAATTGACAACAGAAATTACACCTAATAATTTGAACTCACTACAGAGATTAATTAGGGCTATTAATCTCTCTCAAGGCCACTTCGCCTTAATTTTAGTCCGTTGTAATTATAGTCATCTCCGAGAGCAAATGCTTACCGAATTACGCTCTCACACTCAAGACATTAATCTCAGGGAAATCTATCTCTCATCTTCTACTAACTCTCTACATACGACCATATCATCAGAATTATTTTTAGATCATCCTGCTGTGGGTACAGATTCCTTACCATCAGCCGTGATGGTTTTTGGTTTAGAATCAGTTGTCGCCCTAGATGATTTAATTATTGGGATTAATCAAGCACGAGATATCTATGCGGCCAGTTTTTCTTTTCCTCTAATTTTGTGGTTACAGGATGAAGTTGCCTCAGTGCTTTCCAAATTAGCACCTGACTTTAAAAGTTGGGCAGCAACTACAATTAAGTTTGAAATGGCTAAAGAAGATTTAGTTGCCTTGATCCGACAAGAAACAGAATCTTTATTTGCCAAAATTTTAGAAACTGGGGCTGAGAAATTTATCTCCAATACCGCTTTAAATTTAGACCCTAAATCTCAGCATCGCCACGAAATTGAATCTGCCCGGAATGATTTATTGCGGTTGTACAGTGTAAAACTAGAACCTGGACTAGAAGCTAGTCTAGAATTCTTCCTCGGCAGAGATAAATATGCTAATGATCAAATCAATAGTAGTTTATCTCACTATCAAAAAAGTCTAGCTTTATGGCAACAAGAATTAAGAAAAATCAAAGATTTAAATACTCTTAAGTGTAATCATATCCATGAATTATGGCAGGCGACTATATCATTTCATTTAGGTCTTTGCTATCGCCGTATGGCAGATTTACACAGAGGGAATAAAACTAGTTATTGGCAAAGAGCTTTATCGTGGTTTCAACAGTGTTTGGAGATATTGACAGAAGTACAAAGGGAAGATTTAACTGCCAAATTTATTATTGCTGCTTGTGAAATCCTGCAAAATTTACAAGCTTGGCAAGAACTAAAAGAACTAGCACAAAAAGCCTTAAAATTACATAAAAAATATGGTAGTGCCGCCCAAATTGCCCAAGATTATAGTTTTTTAGCTACAGTGGCGATTACAGAATCGAATTGGGTATTAGCTCATGAATTAGCTAATACATCCCTAGCGATCGCAGAAAAAGCTACAGATATTTCTCAGCCTCAAGAAAGTAGATATCTATTAATCTTAGCCAAGACACAATGGCACTTAGGTAATTGGGAAGAAGCCATTAGCAATCTAGAATGGGCGAAGGTAGTTTGTGAATTACAGTATGAGCCTGCATTATATTTAGAAATTTTAGAAGAATTGCGATCGCTTTATTGCATCGAACGTCATGATTATCTAGAAGCCTTTAAACTCAAGCAAGAAAAAATTCAAATAGAACACCAATATGGATTTCGCGCTTTCATCGGTGCTAGTCAGTTACAACCGCAACGCTACAGAATCAATCAAGCACTAGCCGCACAAAAAATCGAATCCATTCCTGAAGAAATTGCCCAGGAAATATCTGTATCTGGTAGACAGCAAGATATTAATAGATTAATTGAAAGACTGACACGGGCTGATTATAAACTGACAATTATTCATGGCCCGTCAGGAGTGGGTAAAAGTTCCCTTCTGAAAGCGGGTTTACTGCCTTTTTTAAGAGGGAAAGTGATTGGTGAACGGATTCCTTTACCAGTTTTTATATCTGGGTACACAGATTGGGTAACAACTTTAGGTCACTTGATTAATCAAGCTATTGCCCAAATAGATATTCCCATCGCTATGGAATTTACGCCCAGTATTCTGATAGAAAAAATCCGACTGGCTGTTGAGCGCAATTGTACAATCATTCTCATATTTGATCAGTTTGAAGAATTCTTCTTTATGAATAGTGCTGATCAAAGAATTAATTTTTATTGCTTTTTTAGTGAATGCTTAAATATCCCTTATGTTAAAACTATTATTTCTTTAAGAGAAGATTATATACATTGTTTATTGGAATTTGAGCGATTTAGCAAAAATAATGAGGAAAAATTATATGACTTGGGTGTCATCAATAAAAATATCCTCGACAAAGATATTCGTTATTATTTAGGAAATTTTTCTATTGAAGATGCTTTGGGCATTATTTGCAGCTTCAGACAAAACTCTCATTATGAAATGAGTGCTGAATTAATCAACAAATTAGTCCAAGATTTAGCAGGAGAGACAGGAGAAGTACATCCCATTGAACTGCAAATAGTGGGCGCGCAATTACAGACAGAAAATATTACCACCCTACAACAATACAACCTGTGTGGCGGTTCAAAAAAATTAGTGGGGCGGTGGTTAGAGGAAGTTATTAAAGATTGCGGTGCTGAGAATGAAAATTTAAGTTGGCAATTATTATTTGAATTAACAGATGAAAAAGGGACACGTCCACTCAAAACTGACATAGATTTGGCAAAAGTCCTGAGAAATAATAGTGAGCCAACAACAGAAACTTATTCCTCTGGGGAATTAATCTTAGAAATTTTAGTGGGTTCTGGATTGGTATTACGTTGGCGAGACGAAACAGGCGATCGCTACCAATTAGTACATGATTATCTGGTAGAACCTATTCGCCAAAAAAATAATCACGGCATAGTAGCGGAACTAGAAAAAGTCAAATCTGAAAAAAAGCAAGCTGAAGTCGCTCAACAGGTATCTCAAGAACAGCTAAATTTGGTTCTACGAAGGCGGTTAAGGGAAGCACGGATTGCGGGGGTGTTGTTAGCTGTCATGGGTAGTACAATAGCTGCTCTGTGGTGGCAAGCGGATATCCAAAGAAGAACCGCAGAACTGCAAACAATCCGCGCTGAACGTAGTGAAACCAACTTGCAAATTAGTGCGATCGCCTCATCTAGTGAAGCCCTTTACACTTCCAATCAGCAATTTGATGCTTTGCTAGAAAGTATGCGGGCTTGGCGAAAACTGAAACATTCACAAGGTATTCTTCCAGAAACTCAAATGCGCGTTGTCGCAGCCTTGCAACAGGCAGTCTATGGAGTCACAGAGTTAAATCGCCTGGAAGGACACTCTGATATTGTCTGGGGCGTGACATTTAGCCCTGATGGCAAATTATTAGCATCGGGTAGCACCGACCAAACAGTCAAATTATGGCAACCAGATGGAACTTTACGCCAAACTCTTGTCGGTCATAGCAGTCCGGTAACTAGTGTGAGCTTTAGCCCAGATGGTCAAAGTCTAGCTTCTTCTAGCCTGGATAAAACTGTTCTCATCTGGCGCAAAGACCCAATTACAGAGCAATTTGACCCCACACCTGCCCTTACCTTATCCAATGTGGGAGATTGGGTGTATAACGTCACCTTCAGCCCTGATGGGGAGTTAATCGCTACCGCTAGTAAAGACAAAACTGTCAAACTCTGGCGACGAGATGGTAGCTTAGTCACAACCCTCAAGGGACACAACAAAAAAGTTAATTGGGTGAGTTTTAGCCCTGATAGTCAATTCATGGCCTCAGCCAGTGAGGATAAAACAGTGAAAATCTGGCGCAGAGATGGTAGTCTGGTGAAAACTTTACCAGCCCATGAATCGGGCGTAACAGTGGTAGTTTTTAGCCCTAATGGTGAACTATTAGCTTCAGCTAGTCGAGACGAAACCATCAAACTTTGGCAAATTGAGCGCGCCAATCAAGAGATTAAAGATATTCAGCCATATAAAACTTTAACCCAACATAGCAGCACAGTCTGGAGTCTAAGTTTTAGCAGTGACAGTACAAAGCTAGCCTCCGCTAGCGATGACAATACCATCAACCTTTGGAGTCAGGCAGGAACTCTCATCAAAACCTTGAAAGGTCACAGTGATGCGGTTGTTAGTGTCGCTTTTAGCCCGGATAACAGAACCCTAGCATCTAGTAGCTATGACAAAAGCGTCAGACTATGGAGTCTGGAATCACCAACCTTACCAGTTCTTCGAGGTCACGAAGGGCGAGTTTTGAGCGTTGCTTGGAGTCCTGACGGTCAAATGTTGGCTTCTGGTAGCCGCGATCGCACTGTCAAACTCTGGCGGCGAGAAGTAGTGAATGGTCAAACTGAAACAAATATTTACAAAACTTTGGTAGGTCACACCGACATAGTCAATAGCGTCAGCATTGACCCCAAAGGGGAAATGATCGCTTCTGGTAGTTATGACAACACAGTCAAGCTGTGGCGGCGTGATGGAACCTTATGGAAAACCCTGCTAGGACACAGTGACGGCATACTCAGTGTGAATTTTAGTCCCGATGGTGAGTTGTTAGTTTCAGCTAGTAGAGACAAAACCATCAAACTTTGGACTCGTGACGGTATTTTACTCAAAACCCTAGAAGGACATCAGGCCAGAATCAACAGCGTCAGTTTTAGTCCCGATGGTCAGGTGATAGCTTCTGCTAGCGATGACAAAACCGTCAAACTCTGGCAGCGCAACGGCACCTTCATCAAAACTTTCGCCCCCCATGACAGTTGGGTTTTAGGCGTGAATTTTAGCCCAAATAACCAATTACTAGCTTCTGCTGGTTGGGACAACACAATCCGCCTCTGGCGACGGGATGGGACGCTATTACAGACCTTATTGAAGGGATATGGTGATAGCGTCAACGCCGTTACTTTTAGCCCCAATGGAGAAATTCTGGCTTCTGCTAATTGGGATAGTACAGTCAAGCTGTGGAGCCGTGAGGGTAAATTAATTAAGACCCTCAACGGACATCAATCCCCTGTCTTAAGCGTTAGTTTTAGCCCCGATGGTCAAACATTAGCATCGGCTAGTGACGACAATACGATCATTCTCTGGAATTTGCATATGGATGATCTACTATCTCGTAGTTGTCATTGGCTCAATGATTATCTCAAACACAACAACAACGTCGCACCTAGCGATCGCTCCCTTTGTGATGGCGTTCCCGAAAATTACTAGATGCTAATCATTTTCGGGGCTTATAAGCTAATCGTCATTTAAATTACATCATTTTCATGTTGGCAAAAGATGTAAACCCTCTCCCTTGCACCCAGCACAGACCTGCCCCTCTGCGGCCTCAATGTGTAAATTAAATGCTTAACAGCTTATCAGGGGCGATCGCTATCTAAGACTTCATCAAAGGGTTCTAATTCACTCGTGTGATCATTCTCCTCCGGTAACAAATTTTGTAAAAAGGCTTGCAGCCTCATCCGTTCGATATAAGGCCAACCACCTTCTGACTCAATATCCTTGAGCAGTGCATAGAGTTGCTGACGGTTGTTCGGTAAACTCTCCTGAAAAGAACTATCTCTAATTTCTCTATGCAACTGTTCCAGTTGGCGTAACAACTTCAACAAAGCTGTCACATTTCCTTGACAACTTTGCGCCACATCATGTACCACAATTGCAATTTTTTGTAGTTGTGCGGATAATTCTTCTGAGTCAGAACTACTGTTTTTGCTCATCCCACCCTCTTCATTACAAATAAATCTACTTCAATTTACCGAAGATTATTGGCTTTCATTCCGTGAGCAGTAACGTTTTACAAGGACTTTATCGTACCTAGATGCGATCCAAGCGAATTATTTGAGATCAGAGTGCTTTGATTTTGAGTTAAAAAAAATCGTATGATCTGGCTGATTTACTTATAAAGCAATGGGCTGTATGTAATAGTAATACATACATATTACAGAACGACTTGGGCGATATGGCAAATGTCCACAGCATTTGCCTCGCGCGAAGCTAAAGCCAATCTTCGTGCCATTGAAGCACTATGCCCCGATCTGAAGGTGTATTCACCCATGCACCCAAACCCTTTAGATACTAATTTTTGACATTGAGGTTGACCATGAGGTATCGAGCTTTAATTGCTGCATTCTTAGCTGTATGCTTGGGGCTACTCACCGCTTGTAGTGACGCGCCTGCTGCTAGCAGTAGGGATATACTGACTTACGAACAAATTCGAGGCACTGGCTTGGCTAACAAATGCCCTCAACTTGCAGAAACCAGCCGTGGTTCAATTCCCTTGGATTCTAGCCAGTCCTACTCCATCAAAGAACTCTGCTTAGAACCTACCAATTTCTTTGTCAAAGAAGAGCCTGCTAACAAACGTCAATCAGCAGAATTTGTAGCTGGCAAATTGTTGACTAGATACACTTCCACCATTGATCAAGTTTCCGGTGCGCTTAAAATCAACACTGATAACAGCTTGACCTTCGTGGAACAAGATGGTCTTGACTTCCAAGCCATTACCGTACAATTACCTGGTGGTGAGCGAGTTCCCTTCCTATTCACTATTAAAAACCTAGTTGCTCAAACTCAACCTGGTTTAACTAGTGTCAATACTTCCACAGACTTTGAAGGAACTTTTAAAGTGCCTTCCTATCGTGGTGCTGCTTTCCTTGACCCCAAAGGTCGTGGTATCGTCACCGGCTATGACAATGCCGTTGCCTTACCAGCACAAGCTGATGATGAAGAATTAACCCGCGCCAACGTCAAGCGTGCAGAAATTCTCAAAGGTAAAATTTCCTTACAAGTAGCTAAAGTGGATAGCTCTAGTGGTGAAATCGCTGGTACTTTCGAGAGTGAACAGCCATCTGATACCGACTTAGGCTCTGCTGAACCCAAGGAAGTCAAAATTCGCGGTCTGTTTTACGCCAGAGTTGAACCCAATCGTAGCTAAATGCTTTTGATTGCTCAAATCTTGTCAAAACTGAAGACTAAATTTTGTCTAGCTTCCCTCCCATAGAGGTTTAACTAATGCCCCTAACTTATTAGGGGTTCATTAGTTAAGTGATTTCAGACCAAATGAGCATAAAATTCATATTTCCTTTAAAGGGCGAATAGCCCTTTTTTGTTGGTCTTCACATCGTTAACTTAGGAATTTTCAGAAAATAAACTTAGGACTTACGCAAATAGCATATTTTTTATGTAGGGTGTGTGACGCTGTGAAAGAATTTGAATATAGTTATGAGACTGATAGCGTCACGCACCAAGCGTCAATTGTGATACGTCCGTCAGTCTTGGAACTCTTCCTCTGTGATACCGAACTGGAATAGGCCATGAATCCAGCCTTGTAATCCAAAATCCAAAATTGGTATGAGTAGTTGTTACGCAACTCTATTGGGGCTATCTGAACCGTTGAAGATCAACAACTATCTTAACTAAAGAGACAGAAAAGTAAAGTTTTCTTAATCTGATTGAAGACCACGGCTCCTTTATAAGTACCCAATAATACCCTTTAAATGTTGCTCTTCAGCTTGATAACTATGTTGATTTACGAGCCAGGAAATTTTTAAGTTTAAAGTTCAGATAAATAACTCTGCAATACTTTCGTAAGCTTACTGAGAATTAAACTTCAGTAACTACCCAAGTCTCTGCAAGAGCCACAATTATTGTTAAGTAGCTAAATTAAGTACAATTTCGGTTTTAAATGTAACCGAAAATTATATATTTTGTCTGTATGTAGATGCAACAAACTACATCGAAAACGCCAAATCAATATACAAAACAAAAAAACTCAGAATTCAAAATACCTCGTTCAGAACTCATCATGCTTGTAGCTATAGAAGTCATGGGAGAAAAAGTTTCTAGGCGATGAATCTATTACTCACAAGTATTGTCAGTTCTGAGTTTTGAGTTCTCAAAACAAAAGAATTTTCACTCCTTTTAATTTTGCTGGATTGTTAATTTCATTGCATTCAAAAAATAATATCCGTCAACAATTATTTACTTGTCCTCTCATCAATAGCAGGGCATTTGCTTTGATATCACACAATCACAAACAAATTTAAAAGTGAGTTCTGGTTGTCTCTTGATTAAATTAATCACTGCGGTGTTATGCCTACCTCAACTACCAATGAACTGAAGTGCGAAATTTGGCAGTTGTTGCGAGAATATCAGCTATCTCGCTCCGAAACTGTTCGCAATCAACTGGTGCAGCTAAATTTTGGGCTAGTGAGAAAAGAAGCTCACTATTGGATGAACCAATGTCGTGAAAATTACGATGATTTGGTTCAGGTTGGTTGTTTGGGTTTAATTCGGGCGATTGAAAGATTTGAAATCAGCAAAGGTCACGCTTTTAGTTCCTTTGCCATTCCCTATATTCGTGGTGAAATTCAACACTATCTCAGAGATAAAGGCGTTACAGTTAGAATCCCTCGACGGTACCTGGCATTACAACAACGCGCCATAGGCATCTCCCGTTCTTTACGAGTAAAGTACAATCGCCAACCAACTGACGCGGAATTGGCGGACGCATTGGAAATTTCCATAGAAGAATGGCAAGATATTAAACTTGCTTGGGTTAATCGTGCGCCATTGAGTTTAGATGTTCCTGTACAAGATGGTGAAGAAGGATCTACTAGTTTGGGGGAATTAGTCCCTGATCATCACTACCGTAGTTTTCAACTAGCACAAGAAGATCAAATTCGTCTTCAACAAGCTTTGTTTCAATTAGAACAGCGCACCCGTGAAGTTTTAGAGTGTGTATTTCTCCATGATTTGACACAAAAACAAGTAGCAGAACATCTAGGCATTAGCGTAGTTACTGTTTCTCGCAGAGTCAAGAAAGGACTGGATTTGTTAAAGCATCTGATGTGTACAGCTGATGATTAATCTATGTGGGATTAAACAGTATTTCCACTGAGAAAATAATGTAAAAAAAATCCTGAAAATCCAAAAGTTAGGTTATAAAGATAACGATACTTTGTCTGAAATATCAGCAGAGTTAGTGTTTATCAATTTTCCTATAGCGTTTGAGAACAGCTAATGGACATAAAATCAAAAATTGTAGTTGCAGCTATGATGACTGTAGCGATCGCAGGATGCGCTTCAGAAGAAACACCACAAGCTGTTAATCCAACTCCGAGTGCAGCACCAGCTCCTGTTGCTAAATCTCCACCAGCAGCTGAATCTTTTAATAATCCTGTAGTTCCCGGTCAGCCACAAACAAAGCCAGCTGCTGGGAATTCTAATCTTATTCAACCCACGAATGCCACAGAAAGAATAGTTGTATTTTCTAAAGGGCGAATTGACCCATTTGCTCAAATTGTTGGGCAAGCAACTCCTGTTGAAAGTTCCCAAACCACAACTCCCAAAGCAGTACCTTCTCTACCCCCTTTACCTAATGCTGTCAAGCCACAAAAGGGTAGCAGCAGTGCGACTAACAAAAATCAGCCCAATAATCAAAACAAATTAGCACGGGCTGTTAAACCACCTAGCTTAACTCCTGTGTTACCGAAAGTTCTGCCACAGGTAGTTCCCAATTCCACTTTAGTTTCTGTTCTACCACCAAAAGCCCAACCTGAATTAGCTAGGGCGGTGATGGTGACTGGAGTTGTGATTGTTGGTAAAGTACCCCAAGCCATCATCAAAATCCCCAATGAAATAGCAAGTCGTTATGTGGAAGCGGGACAAAGACTGGCGAATGGGGTTTTGGTAAAACGAATTGAAATGAATGAAGGTTCCAATCCGATTGTAATTCTGGAACAATACGGTATTGAGGTAGCTAAAACAGTAGGTGAAGCACCAACAGGTACAGTATCATCAACTACAAATCCTGTTTCTTTCACCACACCTACTTCAAATACAGTCAGTGTGGGAGCTTCGTAGAGGATGGAGACTCAAGAAAAAGTAGAGTTTGCTGGTTTACCATTAGCCGTATATCGAGAGATAGCGGCTCATATTCGTCAAGTTACGGGAGTAGAAGTGAGTTTAATTCCTCAGTCTGCTGATCAATTTGACTACCAGCAAAGTCAAATTGCAGGCTTGTGCATTTCGTGGTCAGCAAACTCTCATCAGGAAAGTCGGCAACGTGTACAGCAAATATTAGCCTACTACCAAAAACGCTACGCTATTTGATGCTGTGAGTTAAAGCTGTCTTTTGGGAAAAATCGGGATTGGCTAAATCTGAGCAATCCTGATCATTTTTATTTGGCTCATGTATCTGAGCCTAATTTTATACATATTAATTTACTATTGTCTTTTGATGACTGAGTATATTTGAATTAATTTTTAGTATTCAAACTCAATACTATTACTATCTACAGCAAAAAATTACATTATGAGTGATGCAATTAAAAGTTGCTGAGGTAAACTGGCTAGCAATATAATGCAAAAAATTTCTCAGCTGCTCTTTGGTCTGGGCATCACTCACAATGGAAAACTGGCAATTTCTGATTCAGAAACAGGGCGATCGCTCATGGCAAGCTCTAGAATCGCCAAGCACGGATATTTTGGAAGGTAGGTATAGAGTTTTGGCTCTATCACAACTGCCAAATACGGATGTGGAAGTGCGCGTCACTTTCTTTTCTCGTCAGGAAAAACCTCCTAAACGACGGGTACAGAAGCGACTACGACGCACTAACGCCGATGGCTTAATGGCGGTGATTCCTTTTACTTACCTCAAACCAGGAATTTGGGAATTGCGCTGTTTCGGTGATTTGATGTCAGATATGTTGGGGCAATCCTGGGAATGTGGTGTTTATTTACAGGTATTGTCTGAGGAAGTCCACGCCGCAAACGTTACGTCAGTACCAGATTCACCTCATGCTCTGCAATCTTTACCAAATATCAATTTAGAAACGAATGGGTTGACAGAAATCACTGTTACCAACCCCAGCACCCTTTTAGCGACGAATGTAGAACAAGAAGTGCTAATTGATGAACCTGTTAGCCCTGTTTGGGTAAAGGGTGAGACAGCAGAGCAGATTTTACAAAATTTGATTGATTTAGCATTACCAACTTCTGATCCGTTAGCAGAAGAGGTAAAAAGTGATGATTTACTTCTAGAAAAGCCGAAATGTCCTTTGGCTCTGACTTTAGATCGAGAAACCTATGTGACTCGTTGGGGACACGTCCTCACAATTCATGGGCGTGTGGAAGTAGCAGAAAATTACCAAACAAATCAAAACGCTTTTCCAGATCGTCTTTATGGTTTGGAGTTGAGGACAGAATTGCGATCGCCCCAAAGTTTAGAAATCTTGACCCAAATCCGGCAATCTTTGGCTGATCAATTGCTACCTTTGACTTTACGTTCTGCGATTGATATCCCGGCTAAGTGCGAATCACAACTGATACTAGCTGATATTAGTTTGTATGGCTCTCTCACAGATGGTGGGCAGGTAATTCTCCTAGCTAGCCAATCTTTCACGATTACGGCGGATGTAACTCAATTGCTGACTGTTACCATTCCTTCACCCAGCGTTGAGGCTAGCACACCACCCACGCCTACACCTGAACCCTCAATTAGCCTGGATTTGGAACTGTTCAATTTGGTGAAATCGTCACCCACAGAACCATCTCTAGTAACTTCTCCACTACCAAATACACCCATACCACAGTCAGTTGCATCCACATCTACCAAAAAAACCGCTGATGTTCGGGGATTACAGTTACCCAAATTGCCTGAGCCAGCAAATAATGCGATCGCAGTAGATCAAACGCAGCCTGTTACGGAGACAGTAATAGTATCTGTTCCTGAAACCCCTGAGTTAACTGAGGATGCAATTACAGTCTCCGCGATTCCTGCTCCCATTAACTTGGAACAACTGGTGATCAAAAGTCGGCGATCGCGGTTGATGGGCAGTAGTTTTCCCTACCTTAAACCCCTGCAATCTTCTCCTATTCCCAACATCACCGAAAATCACGAAATTGCTGATATACCTGAACATCAAATAGTTCATAATCTACTACCAGCAGAGTTAAATATACTAGAAAATACTCAAGAAGATATTAATGAAAATACTAAATATACAGAGGAAAACTTATCAACAGAGGAAGTAGTCTCTGATCCTCATTCTGAGCCAGAACCAGTATTGACATCAGAAACCAGCGATGATTTTAGAGATCATGCACCAGAAGTCACAATTGCTCATTCATCACCTCTAATTAGAAAGTGGATGCAAAGCCAGGGTTACTCCCTACCCGAACCTGTGAATTTACCATATTCCCATCAAGATGTACTGGATGAGGAAGGCGTACATGATGAGCCGCCTGTCAACATTTTGGAAGACACCACTGAGATTTCGCTCATGAGTGGGGATACTGTAAGTGAAGTGACTTTGATAGATACTTTAGCTGTACCAGAGATAGAGCATCCAGCAGATGAACCAGAATCTACAGATTTAGTGCCTGTGACACAGTTGGAGCCGACAGTAGATATTAATACACCTGTTAGTTGGATAGACCAGGAAATTGTAGTTGATGATATTTTCAGTGAAGACGTAGTCAATTTCAGTAACGGCTCTAGTTCTATCATCGAAAATCCCACAAATGCGAGTTTATCAATTTTTACGTCTTTGAGTGATGAACCGATTAAGCCTTTACCAGTTCCAAAACTCCACGTACCGGAAGGCGAGTTGATTGCTGGTAATTCCGTGAGGGTAAGAGTGGAATTACCTAAAGTTCCGCCACAAGTTGTGGTGAAGCTATGGGTAGAAGACTGTCAAACTCGCTGGTTACTGGATGGCCCTCACTTACTGACAGATTTACTACCTAATTCCTCTGGGGGAATGGAAGTCATGATTCCCTTAAACATTCCCTTTGGCTGCTTAGAGATCCGCATAGAAGCGATCGCCCTCAATCGAGCTACTCAACAAGAAAGTCACAAAGTTACGGTATTAAGAACCGTAATTCCCCCAGATTTACGGAACATCCCACTAGACGAACTGCTCGGTTTATGATCAGTTCTGGCGGAAATCTGTGTTAAAAATCTTTAGAATTTGCAAAAATCCGGTTAGATTTGCAGTAAGCTCTTCTTGAATTGTTGTGTAATTTAACAGGACTATTTACTATGGCAGCATCATTTTTGCCTTCTATCTTTGTACCTTTGACTGGTTTAGTTTTCTCAGCTGCAACAATGGCGTTTATGTTCTTGTACATTGAACGTGATGATATTGGTTAATTGATTAATTAGGCACAAAATAGTTAATTTTGGATTGTGGATTGTTTTGCTCATCCTGTCTTGAGAGCAAGGTCAAAGCTCTTGCTATTTGGCAGTATGGCTCGAAAATTAAGGATCTAAAATCCAAAGTTGATTATTTTTTACCTGTGATTAATGAGCAATTAACTGAATTTTGCCGCTAATCAGTCAATTAAAATACCGCCTGTCTTCTTGAAGATAGGCGGCTTTTTATTGATGTTTTTTAAACAACTGCTAGATGAATTGGTTCAAGATGCTCAACTTAGATTGAAGAACCAAGTCCAGCGTAGGCTCCATAGAAGAAAATACCTACAACAGTAATTACACCTAATCCTGCGATCGTAGCGACGACCCACAGGGGAATTCTCCCAGTTCCAGCAGACACAGCTTTTGCTCCTCTCTGAATAAATTAAATCAACACAGATGTAAAACAAGAGTTCCAGTTAGTTAAAGAAGTAACTGGAAAATAGAATACCTAGAACGAAAATTAGTAGTAGTCCCAGGTAAAGAGAAGTCCGGTTTAGTTCAACCGGTTGATTATTAGGGTTGGGCGTTCTTTCCATGATTAACTCCTAGTAGTTAACTAGCGTTGAATAAACTGCATTGCGGCGATCGCGCCCAAGAAGAAGACGGTAGGCACAGCTAGTGTGTGAACTGCCAGCCATCTCACTGTAAAAATAGGATAGGTAACTGGTTGGTTAACGTTGTTGCCGCTAGTCATGATTTCAAATTACTTAATAAACTGTTCAACTTGTTTTTTCGCTTCAAAACGATTATTCACAATTGGCAGCTCTTGCCGTGTTTGTGTGTAATACTCATCAGGACGAGGAGTACCAAACACGTCATAAGCTAGACCGGTGCTGACAAACAACCAACCAGCGATGAATAATGCTGGAATGGTGATACTGTGGATTACCCAGTAACGAATACTGGTAACAATATCGGAAAACGGACGTTCTCCAGTAGTCCCTGACATTGAGATTCCCTACCTTTATAAAGACGTTATTGAGTTTATTATCCTACAAAGTTTAGAAACAGTTACAAGTTGCAACTTGCTTCTCATAAAACTGGCAGATACTGAAAACTTAGATTATCACTAAGCTGACGCTGCTGTTTTGTCTGATTTCGCGACATCGGGTTGGTATTTGAGTAACACACCGCGATCGCCAATGATAAATCCTTGTTCTGGGCTAAAAAAGACGATCTTGTAAAAATTAGCTGCAACTCCTTCGACATCACGGTCTTTTGACCAGGTTAGACCACCATCGGTACTCAGCAATAAGTTACCGCTACCGCCACCAATCCAGATTTCTTCAGGTGTGCGATAAGCCAAATCCAATAAACCCCAACTAGTGGAAAATTCAGGACTTTGCGCTTCTTGCCATGCTTCTGGCTCATTGGGGTCGCTAAACTGGACTTGACCACCTCTTGCTAGTAACCACAATTGCCCATCTTCAGAGAATCCCATATTTTCTACACGGCGGGAACTATTGCGGTTATGGGGAACCCAAGCATTTTGTCCAGGTTCCCAAGTGGAGTAAAAGCTTCCCTTAGCAGAAACAGCTACATATTTACCATCAGCAGCACGTTCTAGGTTACGCACTACCCCAACGGCTGCTTCTACTTGTGCTTTCCAGTTTCTACCACCATCGGTGGTTTTGTAGATTGCGCCGACATCAGTAGCCATTTCAGCTGTGTTTTCACCCAAAGCATGGATAGAGATGGGATTGCCTGGTAGTTTGGAACTTAGGGGAATACGTGACCAAGAGTGACCTTCATCAGTGGTGTGTAGCAGCAAAGAAGGCTCACCAGCAATCCAGCCTTCTTTACCAGCAAAACTGACTGCATCAAAACGATAGCGATCGTCATCCAAAGCCAATTCTAGTGGTTTCCAATTGTCGCCACCATCATTGGTTTCTAAAAGTGTGGTATTGCTACCAACCAAAAAACCATGCTGGGGATTTCCAGTAAAAGCAATATCTAAAAGTTTGGCCTCAGTTGGTACAGAAATGACTGCCCAAGGATTGTAGCTGCTAGACGGCACTTTACTACAACCCATACACAAAAAGACGACCATTAACAAAGCAAAGATTTTCTGCCAACTTTTCACAATAACCATCGATCGCATGAGATTTTTTGTATTTGTATTCTAAATTTGTGTAAGGTCGCCCTAAACGCTTCACTTAATGCAGTTGAGTGCTGAGTGCTGAGTAGTGTTAGCGGAAGCGGGGCGTTAACCCGTGCTGTTAGCGGAAGCGCGGCGTTTAGCCGGTAGTGAGTCATGAGTTTCTCTCCCCTGCCCCCTGCCCCCTGCCCTCTCTGCCTCCTCTCCTGCCTCACTGCAATCCATAGAGACTCATAAAAAACAAAAATGCCACCACTAAAGCACCGAAAATCAGGATATTTTTCTGACCAGGAGTGAGAGTGTTTACACCTAAACCATAGCTGAGGTTTTCTTTAAACCCCGATGCTGTACCGGCTGGCCCAACATTAGTAAAAGCAACTTTTTTGGCCGTGCAAACAGGACAACGCCAATTCACGGGCAATTGATCGAAAGGTGTCCCTGGAGCAATGTCATGCTTATCGTCACCCTTTTCAGGTTCGTAAACATAACCGCAGGCGCGACACTCGTAGCGGTCTAACACTGTAGTTTCAACAGCTGGTTCGCTCATGACTTAGGTCTCGCAGAGAAGAATTCTTAAATATACGTTAAAAATTATGACATATTCGTTAGACTTTTCTATCACTTCTACAAACGAATCAAATACCTGAAATCCGTTTGTTTCACAGATTTCAGAAAAACTAAACAGATATAATGTAAAAGAAAGTTACGCAATTCTAGGGATTGGGTACTGGGGATTAGGGATTGGTATTGGAAATTAAAAAGACAAAAGGTAAAAAACTCTTTTTCTTTTTACTTTTAACTCTTTACTTTTGACCTCCCCAGTCCCCAGCCTCCACCTCAAATACTCCATAAGCGGTAGATTCATTGTGTTTGTCCTTAGCGGTTACGAGTACCTTCTAGGCTTTCTCATTATCTGTAGCCTAGTACCTGCCTTAGCACTTTCAGCGTCCAAGCTCCTTAGACCTACGGGTAATAGTCTGGAACGTCGCACCACCTATGAATCTGGGATGGAACCCATCGGCGGTGCGTGGATTCAGTTCAACATCCGCTACTATATGTTTGCACTGGTCTTCGTAGTTTTTGATGTAGAGACGGTGTTCCTTTATCCTTGGGCGGTAGCTTTTCATCGTTTAGGGTTATTGGCGTTTATTGAGGCACTGATTTTCATTGCAATTCTTGTAGTTGCCCTAGTTTACGCATGGCGTAAAGGAGCTTTGGAATGGTCTTGAATTCTAATTTAACCACCCAGGACAAAGAACGAATCATTAACCCTGTTGAGCGTCCGACAGTCACCCAAGACTTGTCAGAAAACGTCATTTTGACCACGGTTGATGACCTTTATAACTGGGCTAGGCTTTCTAGTTTGTGGCCTTTGCTGTTTGGTACAGCTTGTTGCTTTATTGAATTTGCAGCTTTAATTGGCTCACGTTTTGACTTCGATCGCTTTGGATTAATTCCCCGTTCTAGTCCCCGTCAAGCTGATTTGATTATTACGGCCGGGACAATCACTATGAAGATGGCTCCTCAATTGGTGCGTCTTTATGAACAAATGCCCGAACCAAAATATGTAATTGCTATGGGGGCTTGTACAATTACAGGCGGGATGTTTAGCGTTGATTCTCCCACGGCTGTGCGCGGGGTAGATAAGCTCATTCCTGTAGATGTCTATTTACCAGGTTGTCCTCCCCGTCCAGAAGCGATCATTGACGCGATTATCAAGCTGCGGAAAAAGATTGCTAACGATTCGATGCAGGAACGCAGTCAAATTAAGCAAACCCACCGTTTCTACAGCACTACGCATAATTTGAAACCAGTACCAGAAATTTTAACTGGCAAATATATGCAGTCAGACACTCGCTTTACACCACCTAAAGAATTGACAGAAGCAATTGGTTTACCAGTTCCACCTGCACTGTTGACAGCAAAGACTCAGAAGGAGGAACAAAAACGTGGCTGATGAAGAAGTAAAACCAGTACCAGCCCAGACAGAAGCTATAGTCCAAGCTGGCCCCATTTCTAGCTGGTTGTCAGAAAATGGCTTTGCTCATGAGTCTTTAGCCCCTGATAAAAATGGGGTAGAAATTATTAAGGTCGAGCCAGATTTCTTATTACCCATCGCTACAGCCTTGTATGCTTATGGGTTTAACTATCTTCAGTTTCAATCAGGTATCGACCTTGGCCCTGGTGAAGATTTAGTTAG
Source organism: Nostoc sp. CENA543 (assembly GCF_002896875.1). Lineage (GTDB taxonomy): Bacteria > Cyanobacteriota > Cyanobacteriia > Cyanobacteriales > Nostocaceae > Trichormus. The sequence goes on along the minus strand of NZ_CP023278.1, from coordinate 1,038,647 downwards.
TGTCTATCACTTAGTCAAGGTGGGTGATAATGCTGATCAACCTGAAGAAGTACGGGTAAAGGTATTTTTGCCCAGAGAGAATCCCAGAATTCCTTCGGTCTACTGGATTTGGAAAACCGCAGACTGGCAAGAACGTGAATCCTATGATATGTTCGGCATTATCTATGAAGGACACCCCAACTTGAAGCGCATTCTCATGCCTGAAGATTGGGTGGGTTGGCCTTTACGCAAGGATTACGTTTCACCTGATTTCTACGAGTTGCAAGACGCTTATTAGGTAGCGCGGAAATCCTAAGTGCTGAGTATCAGCTTGTGAGAATTTTGTTATCTCATCTGTAACCCCTTTCCGGCGGCGGAGAGGGGTGATTTAAATTCAAAATTCAAAATTCAAAATTACGTCTAATTTAAAATCGGGTAATTCCTTAGACATTTGTAGTGGCGGGTTCACCTAGATTATCGTTAATTGTTTATGATATTTGATTAACCCGCCCCTCCCAAGTCTTTTTAGCTCCCAGTATGGGCTATTGTTTGGATATAGAAGGCTTTCCTAATTCACATCAGGCTGAATCTTCAACTCAAATTAGAGGTTTGTCTTTAAAATCAAGGGTTACAGACGATTAAACCTAGACTTACTCCCAAAAGCTAAAAGTTAGGCAATTGCTCATGTATATTTTTCCATGAGCAATTGACATATTTGTCACTAATAACTAGAGATTAACCTTCATTACTAGAGTTTGGTAACACTGCATCTAACGGGGGTAGCATGAGTTTTTTTTGTGACAGGTTAAAAATCTCCTGATGCCATTCAGGAGTTGCAAACTGGGGTAATATCTCCTGACTGAAAGCTTCTGCGGCTTTGGAACGGTAGCGATTGGGATTAAATATCAGCCATAGTGTCCTTTTGACGACAACACCATCAATCGGAGTGCAGTGGAGTACACCCATCTGTAATTCTTTGGCGATCGCACTAGTGGAAACAAATGCTGCACCTAAACCAGACTGCACAGCATTTTTAATGGCTTCAATGGAATTGAGTTCCATCTCGATTTTAAACCGCCTGGTATCAATTTCACAGCGCGCTAGTACCTGATCAATAACTTTGCGAATTGTTGATTGGGAGTCTAGGGTGATGAATTGTAATTTGTATAAATCTTCTTTTTGAATGGATTCTTGTTTAGCAAAGGGGTGGAATGCAGGTAAGATTAACGCCAGTTCATCTTCGGCATAGGGATGAATTTCTAGCGATTCCGCGAGTTCTGCGGGGATTTCGCCGCCAATAATTGCTAAATCTACTTGTCCATTAGCTACACTCCAAGCGGTGCGGCGAGTGGAATGGACATGAAGTTGTACCGCGACATCAGGATATTTCTGGCGGAACATCCCAATCATTTTGGGTAAAAGATAAGTACCCGTGGTTTGAGAAGCACCCACAATTAACGTTCCACCTTGGAGATTTTGTAAATCTTCGATGGCACGACAAGTTTCTTGACATAAACTGAGAATTTTTTCCCCGTAGCTCAATAGTAGATGCCCTGCTTCGGTTAATTGAGCGCGCCGTCCTCCACGGTCAAATAGAGGGACATCTAGCTGTCTCTCTAGGTTCTGCACTTGCAAACTCACGGCCGGTTGGGAGACATAGAGACTATCAGCAGCACGCTTGAAGCTCCCTTCTACAGCGATCGCTTTGAGAATACGTAACTGATCTAAAGTGAATGGAAGGTCAGACATAAGGCTCAACCCACAAACTTTGAAAGGAGCGAATTTAGTAACTAATCATCAATAGACGTGATTAATTACATGGAAGATTAGGAGGCTTGACTCGAACAAGACATTACCACAACATTTTGATGCAAGTCTCCTGTTGAATACTTTGTGGTATTGGTTGTATATAGTTAACTTTTCTTAAAATTACTTTACCTGTTGATTATGATGCTCAATCCTGGGTTAGCTCCGAGTCATTTGGTGATGCTGGGGTTATTGTTAATTTTTGCGATCGCCCACAGTGGGGGAGCTGCTTTGAGACCTTGGGCAGAGAAGCACATCGGGCCAAGGCTTTATCGCATAGTTTTTGCATTAATCAGTTTACCTTTGGCTGTCGTAGTAATTACTTATTTTTTTAATCACCGTTATGATGGCTGGCAACTGTGGCAGTTACAGGATGTACCAGGCATAAAAGCAGTGGTTTGGGTGTTGTCAGCGATTTCATTTTTATTTTTGTATCCTGCCACCTTCAATCTACTAGAAATTGCTGCTATTCAAAAGCCCCAAGTGCATCTCTATGAGACAGGGATTATCAGGATTACCCGTCACCCGCAGATGGTGGGGCAAATTATTTGGTGTATTGCTCATACCCTGTGGTTGGGGACAAGTTTTACTATAGTGACATCTATAGGGTTAGTATTGCATCATTTATTTGGGGTTTGGCACGGCGATCGCCGCTTACGCCATCGCTATGGAGAAGCCTTTGAAATTGTGAAACAACGTACTTCGATTATCCCCTTTCTCGCAGTCATTGATGGTCGTCAATCTCTTCACTGGCAAGAATTTATTCGTCCTGCCTATCTAGGTGTGGCGATTTTTGTTGGGTTACTGTGGTGGGCGCATCCCTTGTTAATAGTGGCCACCAGTAACGTCAGTTGGTAGTTTTGAGTGATCCCCAAAACCCAAAAAAATACTAACCTAGTAAAAGATTCCACTGATCAAATGCTACCAAATCAATGTAGGATGAATAGAAATAGCTGTTAGTCAGGGTGAGGTCATAGGTTTTCATACCTGTACATTTTGGAAATCAATCAACAATTACTTTTGTGGGATATTATACAGCGCAGCACTTAAAACAACCATTGGGCAAACCATTGCTAGGACTTGAACAACCCAAATTTTGTCGTTAAAATCGTGCTGACTTTTGTGTCAGATCCCACAACAACTTTTGAAAAATAGCTGCAATAAAGCTTTGACTAGCTTGCTAAATTCTTCTGCTGATAGCTAGTTTGATATTAAAAACCTATAATTCTAGAGGCATCATGGTGTTGTCGGTTAGTGAGCGGACATTTACTCAAGAAGTTTTAGAATCGCCAATTCCGGTTTTAGTAAATTTTGAAGCACCTTGGTGTGGCCTATGTCGCATTATTCATCCTCTGTTGCTGCAATTTCAAGGTCAATGTGGAGACCAAATTAAGCTAGTTGGGATTAATGCCGATGAGAACTTCAAGCTATCTAACACCTATCGCCTCAAGTCCTTGCCCACCTTACTGCTGATTGAAAATGGCGTGATTCGGCATCGTCTTGAAGGTTTTCGTGGTAGAGATGACCTACGTCTGGCTTTAGAAGAAATCAAACTCAACTACACTCGCCGTCCCAAAGCTTACAGTGGCTCTAAAAAATCAGACTTAGAATTGCACCTAGCATAATTTGGAAATTGGGCATTGGGCATTGAGCATTGAGCATTGGGCATTGGAAGTAAAATCTCCCCAGTCCCCAGTCCCCAATCCCTAGTCCCCATAGCCAAATCTAAAACCATGCTTAACGACCCTGCTCAAAAGTGTTCGAGTGGGGTATTTTATCATCTAGGGTGTGTGTCACAATTGTTAACAGTTACGACATGGATAGTTGCTGACGGCGAAAACTGTACAGTAAAGTCCAAAGATAGTCAAAAATCCTAAAAGTACGCGTCAGTGATGGAAGTAATCTATCAGTACGCCTGGCTAATTCCCGTATTGCCACTTTTGGGGGCAATGCTAGTTGGTCTAGGCTTAATTTCGTTAAATCAAACGACAAACCGCCTGCGGCAGCTCAATGCTGTGTTGATCATTTCCCTAATGGGCGCAGCGATGGGTTTGTCGTTTGCCTTACTTTGGAGTCAACTCCAAGGACACCCAACCTATCTACGTACTCTGGAATGGGCAGCAGCAGGTAATTTCCATCTGAGCATGGGTTACACTATCGATAATCTCACAGCCCTCATGCTGGTGATTGTCACAACAGTAGCCTTCTTAGTCATGGTTTACACTGATGGCTACATGGCTCATGACCCAGGGTACGTGAGGTTTTACGCTTATTTGAGCTTATTTGGCTCTTCAATGTTGGGTCTGGTTGTCAGCCCTAACCTAGTCCAGATTTATATTTTCTGGGAATTGGTGGGGATGTGTTCCTACTTGCTGGTGGGCTTTTGGTACGATCGCAAATCAGCAGCAGATGCTTGTCAAAAAGCATTTGTGACTAACCGGGTGGGTGACTTTGGTCTACTCCTGGGGATTCTGGGGCTATTTTGGGCAACAGGCAGCTTCGATTTCACTGTAATGGGCGAACGCTTAGGAGAACTGGTACAAACAGGCTCTCTGAGCAATTTCCTGGCAGTTCTGTTTGCAATTTTAGTCTTCCTCGGCCCTGTCGCTAAGTCAGCCCAATTTCCTCTCCACGTCTGGCTACCAGATGCGATGGAAGGCCCGACTCCTATTTCTGCCTTAATTCACGCCGCCACAATGGTGGCAGCCGGGGTATTTTTAATTGCCCGGATGTACCCCGTCTTTGAACACGTCCCAGCAGCGATGAATGTCATTGCCTTTACTGGGGCATTTACAGCGTTTTTGGGGGCAACCATTGCCATTACCCAAAACGACATCAAAAAGGGTTTGGCTTACTCCACCATCTCCCAGTTAGGCTACATGGTGATGGCGATGGGGGTAGGTGCTTACAGTGCGGGTTTATTTCACCTGATGACCCACGCCTACTTCAAGGCGATGCTGTTTTTAGGTTCTGGTTCAGTCATTCATGGTATGGAAGGGGTGGTTGGTCATGACCCCGCATTGGCACAGGACATGCGCTTAATGGGCGGACTACGCAAGTATATGCCCATCACAGGATTGACCTTTTTGATTGGGTGCTTGGCAATTTCGGGGATTCCTCCCTTTGCTGGCTTCTGGTCAAAAGACGAAATTCTTGGTGCAGCCTATGAGGCTAACCCTCTGCTGTGGTTTATTGGCTGGATGACTGCTGGGATTACTGCCTTTTATATGTTCAGGATGTATTTCTCGACATTTGAAGGTAAATTCCGGGGTAATGACCAGAAAATCAAAGATAAGCTCAAAAAAGCAGCATCAGCTGTTCTGCAACTAGAATCAGCCGCACCCGCCGTTAATTTTGGCCCTGGGGCAATGAAGAAAGGGGAACTAGCAGCTACAGACGGTCATCATGATGGTCACGGACATCACAGTGATTCACCCCATGAATCGCCGTGGACAATGACCCTACCATTGCTAGTATTAGCCATACCTTCAATAGTGATTGGTTTAGTAGGTACACCCTACAACAATTACTTCGAGAGATTTATTTTCTCACCAAATGAAAGTTTGGCGGAAATTATCGAAAAAGCTGCCGAGTTTGACCCCCATGAGTTTTACATCATGGCGGGTGGTTCAGTAGGTGTGTCCTTAATTGGGATTACCCTAGCTTCTTTGATGTACTGGCAGCGTAAAATCGACCCAGCTGCGATCGCTGCTAAAATCAAGCCACTCTATGAACTCTCCCTCAACAAGTGGTACTTCGATGACATTTACCACCGTGTCTTTGTTCTTGGCTTACGTCGCCTAGCTAGACAAGTCATGGAAGTAGACTTCCGCGTTGTTGATGGTGCAGTTAACCTTACAGGCTTTTTCACCCTCGTTAGTGGTGAAGGTCTGAAATACCTAGAAAATGGTCGCGCTCAATTTTACGCCCTCATCATCTTTGGGGCTGTTTTGGGTTTAGTTATTTTCTTCGGTGTCACCTGATTTTTATAGGGGTGGACACACGTCTGCCCCTAAATTTTTTCAGGGTTTCATAAATAAATTCAAAATTCAAAATTCCAGACAGCCACCCATAGGTAGAGTTTTTACTGTCCTAATGTAATAATGAGACTCAGGCAAAATCCTAGTTTTTTAGCCAATAATTCTATCTGTGCTAGTAAAACTAACTTCGTTCTTGGTAATAACGATCTAAAAAACTTTGGATTAGGGCAGAAGAAGCACGAAAGGTAGTTAATTGCAATTGAGAGATGGCATTAGGGAAATTGATGATATCTTGAGTACCTGCACGATAAAGAACACCGAGTAAGCCTGTTACATTCAGACCGTAAGCGATCGCTGCCTGTCGAGCATCCATATCATCTAAAATTATGAGAGATGCGTCAAGTTGGACAGATAGAGAAATGGCTTCTTGCTCACCTATACCTAGTTTGCTGGATAAGTTGGGTAAAAGAGACGTGTTAGAGTGAATTTCTAACCAGCTTGGAGGTTGGGCAATCCATTTTTGAACCTGGATGTAAGAGCCTTCAGCAAGGAGTTCTATGCAGACAGCATTGGGGATGATAATGCGACCAAAAAGTTGAGGCAAAACTTCAACTTCATCAATTAAAATGAGGTAGCACAAGGGTGAAGTGTCGCAAACAATGGTCATTACTGGGTAATTGCTTTGTCAATAGCTTTTAAGTCTTCCTCTAAGTCTGCTGCGGTATAAGGCAGATAAGCTTCATAAGTTTTAAGAAAAGCATCCGTAGCTAGTCGAGAAGAGAGATTTAACAGACGCTGAACTTGGGCTGTCGAGATTTGCTGATGGCGATAAGCTTCAACCACCAAAGATTCTAGAGCGCGCCGGGAAAGTTGGTCAGGGGTATTAGCTAGTTGATGAGCAATATCATCAGGGATTTCGATGGTAATTTGCATTTTATGTGTCCTTTTAAATTTGAGTGACTGCGTTTAGCCAGAAATTTGATACCAAACAAGTCAAAAAAGACTACCAAGCTAAAAATCGGGGCTTGCTGATTTGATTAAATCAAACTAACAATAAATGCCAAATCGTCAAAAAGCTGTTAGTTAATAACTAGTGGCTTTTTGGCAAACATGATTTTGATAGCAGACGAATTGTAATGAATACAGCTAATTTTCCGTGGCTGACGACGATTATCTTGTTACCGATCGCAGCGTCGCTACTAATCCCCATTATCCCAGATAAAGACGGCAAAACCGTGCGCTGGTATTCCCTGATTGTCGGGTTGATAGACTTTGCGCTGATTGTCTACGCTTTTTATACTGGGTACGACTTTTCTAACCCCAATTTACAACTTGTAGAAAGTTATCCCTGGGTTCCCCAGTTAGATTTGAATTGGTCAGTGGGGGCTGATGGCTTGTCCATGCCCCTCATTATTTTGACTGGATTCATTACCACCCTAGCAACTTTAGCCGCCTGGCCTGTGACTCTCAAGCCCAGGCTATTTTACTTTTTACTGTTGGCGATGTACGGCGGACAAATCGCTGTCTTCGCTGTGCAGGATATGCTGCTGTTTTTCCTGGTGTGGGAACTGGAATTAATTCCCGTTTACCTGCTACTGGCGATTTGGGGCGGTAAGAAGCGTCAGTATGCAGCCACAAAGTTTATTTTGTACACCGCAGGCGGTTCGCTGTTTATTTTGGTGGCAGCATTGACTATGGCCTTTTATGGCGATACAGTCACCTTTGATATGCGATCGCTCGGCCTTAAAGATTACGCCCTCAATTTCCAACTGTTACTTTACGGTGGCTTCCTGATTGCTTACGCTGTCAAATTGCCCATCATTCCCCTGCATACTTGGCTACCAGATGCCCACGGTGAAGCTACAGCCCCCGTGCATATGTTACTGGCTGGTATTCTGCTGAAAATGGGTGGTTATGCCCTAATTCGCATGAATGCCCAGATGCTACCCGATGCCCATGCTTACTTTGCCCCAGCTTTAGTAATTTTGGGGGTAGTGAACATCATCTATGCAGCCTTAACGTCTTTTGCCCAACGCAACCTCAAACGCAAAATTGCTTACTCCTCAATTTCGCACATGGGGTTTGTGATTATCGGGTTTGCTTCCTTTACCGATTTAGGGTTAAGTGGCGCAGTCTTGCAAATGGTATCCCACGGTTTAATCGGGGCGAGTTTATTCTTCCTCGTGGGTGCAACCTATGACCGAACACATACCCTGATGTTAGATGAAATGGGTGGTGTTGGTAAGCGGATGCAAAAGATTTTCGCCATGTTCACCGCTTGTTCAATGGCTTCTTTAGCACTACCAGGAATGAGTGGTTTCGTGGCAGAGTTAATGGTATTCGTTGGCTTTGCTACCAGTGACGCTTATAGCTCTACTTTTAAAGTCATCGTAGTATTTTTGATGGCAGTGGGAGTGATTTTAACTCCTATTTATCTGTTGTCAATGTTGCGCGAAATTTTCTACGGACAGGAAAACGAAGAATTAGTTTCTCATCAAGCTTTGATTGATGCTGAACCCCGCGAAGTCTTTATCATTGCTTGTTTGTTAGTGCCAATTATTGGTATTGGTTTCTATCCCAAATTACTGACTCAGATGTACGACGCTACAACCGTACAACTAACAGCTAGATTGCGTGATTCCGTTCCTACTTTAGCGGATCAAAAAACAGAAACTACAGAAGTTTCTTTCAATGCACCAGCAATTGGTAATTAGTTGGGATTCGTGAGCATTGTGAGATTATAGAACCCCGCTTTCTTGCAGAAGGTGGGGTTCTCTGCTAGTTAGATAAACTGGGAAAAAATAATTTGATGACTCCGGCTGTCAAGGCTAAGACAAAGCCAACCACTACAGAACGATTGATAAACTCTTGGGTATCTAACCGCTTACCGATTCCTTTCACCTCCATATCTAAAGCTTTAATTTCTCCCTTGAGTTCCGCTTCTAAAGCCTTAATGTCTCCCTTGAGTTCCGCTTCCATTTTGGCTTGCCCGATTTTAATTTCTGTAACGTCTTTTTGTAAGGTATCTAGCTTCTGATTGATTTGTCCTAAGATTTCCTCTAATGAATAAGTGATGTTAACAGGGGTTTGACTCATCAGTTACACTCCTATTAAGAAAATATAAATCTTTTCCATGTACCCTTAAATTTATTATCCTTTGATAGTGTCTGGTATCTCAAGAGAACACACTATTTATCTTTAGTTACTGACACTTATTCTCTCTTGATACATTTCTCTATCTAAAACTAGAGTCAGAGAAAACCTCTCATGTTAAACTACAACTCGTTACACTGTTTACCATCTTCCGAAGAGCTACCGAACTCCGAGGACACGCCTGTGGATAATGAAATACAAGAATTAATTCCAAGTTTACTAAAAGCGACACTGGCTTTAGTTTGGTTAGACCGATGGGATTGGTACTTTGGTGTAAATATGGGTATTCATTATGACCCAAAAAAGCCAGCGATCGTCCCTGATGGTTTCTTAAGTGTCGGAGTTAAGCGTTTTGTGCATGGGGATTTACGCCTCAGCTATGTGCTGTGGGAAGAAGAAAATCCGCCTATGCTAGCTATAGAAGTGGCTTCTCCCAAACATTTAGGCGAATACAGTACCAAAAAAGATATTTATGCTGAAATGGGAGTTTTGTATTACGTTGTATACAATCCTTTCCGGCGTAAAAAGTCTCCTTTGGAAGTCTATCGCCTAGAAGATGGGGAATATTTCCTGTTATCAGGAAATCCCATTTGGCTACCAGAAATTGGTTTAGGAATTGGTAAAGAAAGAGGTCTTTATCAAGGGATAGCAAGAGAATGGTTGTACTGGTATGATGAGCAGAAACGCCGATTGCTCACGCCAGAAGAACGGATTATAGAAGCAGAAGCACGGTTGAGTATAGAAGAACAACTGCGTTTAGAAGCAGAAGATAGGGTACAGAAATTAGAAAGCAAGTTAAAGGCTTTGGGTTATGAACCGGAAACTATAGTTTGAATTTAATCTGCTTGAATACCTCACTTCATGGCTGAGATTTTGGCTGGGAGTGGGGTTTTATTTTTTAACGCAAAGGGAGCGCGGTGAACCAGCGTTGTAGGAGGGTTTCCCTCCGTAGACGACTGGTGAACCCGAAGGGAGGGAAGCGCAAAGGATCGCGGAGGGTTTTAAGTGTTAATTAGCTTGATAGTTAGGGAATTATATCTATTAAAGAGGTTCTACACTGACAATTATTAAGTTATTTATGGATGTTAAATTAGGGTTCGGCTCTATCCCCAAGCCTCAGTATGTTTTTGTGAGTAAGGAAAGTGATCACTGTTGGTATATGCTCTCGGATGATACTAAACCAATTCCGATTTATGATAGGGCTTTGACCGGAGTAATTACAGGGATTGAAGTTAATAAGAAAGTTGAAACATCACACGGTGAAGCTGAAAAAACTGATTTACATATTTTGGCGGATAAGCCTTATGTAGTTCGCTCAGGTAGTGAATCTTATTTTTCTAAAAGTTTGTTACTTTCACTAGATGTTTTGACACATGAACAGTTATCTCAACCTCTCACAATTTCTGTTAGTCCTGGTGATAAAACAATTGTCTTTTGTACTATATATAATCCAGTAACTTATCGTGCTGTAGGTGTTAGCTGGGATGGACATAAGGAAATAGATTGGCAAGCTCTAGGACAGAAAGTTAGCGTTAAAATTAACAATATTCAAAATTACAATCAAGAGTTAATTTCGTCTGAGAATCGCGCAGGTTTTATCGCCAAAACTGATAATTATCTATCACAATTAAATTGGAGTCCAGAGCAGGGAAGGGAGTTTTTACAGCAAAAATATGGCAAGCGATCGCGCTATCAACTCTCTGATACTGAACTGTTAGATTTTATCGATTATCTCAAGCTACAGTTAACCCATAGCTAACAAAATTAGCAGTTTTTTCAGATTAATACAGTGTCAATACTCCTAGATTGGGATTTTGAGTAAAAGCTTGGATGTCTTATAAATGCGATCGCAAGATTTCTACAATTTGTTTGGTTGAACAATTACCACGACGAATCCAGATAACTTTCGGTGGAAATCCTCTAAGAATACTTAATTCATTAAAATCAGCATCTCTAGTCACAACAGTGAATTTACCTTGTTGTGCATACTCCCACACAATTCGATCATCTGCCTGATCTAAACCAATAAGAAAAAGGTGCTGAGAGTTTGGGTAAATATCAGCCAATTGATCTACTAATCGAGGTGAGAGATTATGGTCAAAAAGTAATTTCATGCTGGCATAGTAAGCATTTGTCTTTCTCTATCGGCTGCGTAGCTGAGGCAAGCTAAAATATCCTCTTGCGTTAAATAAGGAAAATCATCAAGTATTTCCTCGTAGGTCATACCAGAAGCAAGATAAGATAACACATCATACACAGTTATTCGCATTCCGCGAATACAAGGTTTACCGCCTCTTTTTCCTGGTTCAATTGTAATAATATTGTGGTAATTTACAGCCATAATCACAAACTAGCGTTGAAAATTTGTTGTGCAGTTAAATTCAAATCAGGGAAGGTTACAGATTGAATACGGTTGTCACCTCTAAATTTTCTTACAGTATACTCACCTTCTTCTAAACAACAAACTAAAATAGTAGGCTGTTTAGGATTACCTATAAACTCTCTACCTCCCAATCCTGTATAATCTACAATCCAGTATTCAGAAATCCCCATTACCTCATAATCAGCGTATTTTTTCAAATAATCATCACGCCAATTTGTGAGGCAGTGCGTTGGACGGGTTTCCCGGCTTGAAGCAACTGCCGTACTTACAACTTCAATAATTAATGGAATTGATATCACCTGAATGACGGTAGATTCTTTTTTCCATAGAGGTTCATTGGTTAAATTAGGGCGATTTAATAACAGCACATCCGGCGAGTAAGCTGATTCACTTTCAGGTGGTTTGACTAATGCTGTCTTGGGTATGAAATAGGACAGATTTAACCGAATACACTCTCTAGTAATTTCAAAGGCTAAAAATCCAGTGACTTCTTCATGTTCTCCTGTGGGTTGTGGTATTTCAACTACTACTCCATCATGGAGTTCATAAAGTTTCCCTGTTCCATCTGGATATTTAGCAACAAACTCATCAAATGTAGTCAGCTTGCGTAGGGCTTGAGTCATGGTAAGTCACGAATAACTTAGTTGTATATCTCTTGAGAAATTTTAGGTATGATTTAACCTCCTACTTGTTATTTTAACTGTCATTAAACTGAGTGCGTAGACGCGTTCGCGTAGCGTCTCGTAGAGAAGCGGCTTGTCTCTGACATCGCTTTACGCTGAACTGAGGCGATCGCTAGAAATATGACTTATTCTGTATGATCAGAACAAAGCAATTTATATTGGGTTACGAAATGAACTCAAAAGTTGAATTATTAACACGTATTACCCAAACTCCTGGTCAATGTGGAGGTCGTCCTTGTATTCGCGGTATGAGAATCCGCGTCAGCGATATTTTAGAAATGTTGGGGGAGAATGTTAGCGTTTCTGAGATTCTAGAAGATTTTCCCGACCTCGAAGCAGAAGATATTCAAGCTTGTTTGTTGTTTGCTGCACGCCGAACTGATTTTCCCCGACTGACAGCATGAAAATTTGGATTGATGCTCAATTACCTCCTACATTAGCGCGTTGGCTTAGTGAGACGTTCGATGTAGAGGCTGCTGCACTGCGAGAACTTGGTTTACGAGATGCTAAAGATGTTGAGATTTTTAATGAAGCACGAGCCGTTAATGCTGTTATTTTGACCAAAGATAGTGACTTTGTTGATTTGGCTTGTCGGTTAGGAACACCACCGCAAATTCTCTGGCTGACTTGTGGTAACGTAACGAATCGCAATTTGCAGCGAATACTAATGATCGCTTTTCCTGATGCACTAGAACAACTACGACAAGGAGAAGCAATCGTAGAAATTAGCAGTGTTTCATAATTTGAATACAGGTTGGATGATTGCGATCACACAAAGGTTGTTGAGCTAAGATTAATTTTTTATGTTATTTTCTTCAACTTAAATTTTATGAAGATAAATGATTGCTAAATTTCTATAAAAACTTTTTAGATAGCTCTACTATTAGTCCTTGTATTTCTTCTTTGCATAATTCATGTTCTCTTTGAAGCTCTAGTTCAGACACTAATGAGTTAAAGAATTGTGGAACTAAGTCATCATTATTTGCATCATTTTCGTAACTTATTTGATGTTTTATCTCACTCTTCTTTTTTATTTGAATATTTAATTCATAAATTAAATTGAATAGTCGTGACAATTCTATTTTTAAGCAAACAATATTATCATTCTTTCGTAATTTAATTTTATCATTAAAATAAAGTTCAAAATACAAATTTGTTTGTTCCCACCAAATTAAGTCTAAAGTTTCTAAATTTCTTGAATTACTAAAACTTTCTAAATTACTATTTATTATTTTTAAATTTTTATCTAATTCATAATGGATTCTTTTTGCCAAGGCTAAATCTTTTATTAGCTTAGATTTTTCACTTTCTTTTTGCGTTATGTATTGACCCAACACAAACGTTAATACAGGAAATACACCTTTCCCCAAAAAGTCCCAAAAGGAATTGCCTAGTCTAATTACTAGAGTAGGAATTAGAAATGGTAGAACCATCATCCATAAAGATGGCAATAAAATTCCATATTTATCAAAATCATCATTTGTATAGTCATATAGTAATGCTTTGATTTCCTGTTTCCACAATTTCCAGAAAATAACAAATAACGGAATCACAAAGCCTAGCGTTGCTAAAAAAATGATTCCATCTGTGCCGTAGTTATCCATACTAGTAAATTGAAAATACTTATTTGCTAATTACCTATAATCTTTCTCGAAATGTCAGATTCCAGGTTTCTCCCAATGGTTCATGATGTTGCTGAATATACTCACGTAAAGCATCATTAATCAACGCTTGGTAATTTCCCCCACCTGCTAGATGAACTTGCTCACGAAACCATGCCAATATTTCATCATCTAGACAGACTAATTGTAATTTGAGTTTTGCCTGGTGTTTTTGGCTCAATTGCTCCGCGCTTACCCTGGCTAAAATCATATTCAGTTTCCATAGTTAAAAATCTTCATCATCAACGAAAAATTCTGCGTCTTCTTCTAAGCGGGAGTTACCAGAATCAGCCAGATTCCAGAGGGGTTGTAGAATCGACACGCCAACAAATCCCACACCAGCACTAAACGCCAAGACTATACCGACGGGGATTTTAATTGATTGGAATGTTAAGAATTTTAACGATACTGGCTCGAAATTTTGGACGGAAAGAATAGCGATCGCTACTACCCAAATCGCCACAATTAAAGATATCAAAAAATTAGCAAAGCTTTTCATAAAAAATATAACCATAGATAGATGCAGATGTACACTAAATATCTCAGTGTGCATCTGCGGTCTAAAGTTCTATGCTAACTTAGCGATCGCGCTTTCCATTTCTTGGGCGAGTTGGCTAAGTTTCTCTGGGGAGTTGGTTTCTAAATAAACGCGTACCAGAGGTTCAGTACCGGAAGGACGCAGCAACACCCAGCTACCTTCAGCTAAATACAGTTTAATCCCATCCTTGCGTCCGACTTCTTTCACAGCAATTCCAGCTACTTCAGAGGGCGGATTTTTGGTGTAGGAGTCAATAACGGCGTTCTTATGGGCTTCTGTTAAGTGTAAGTCCAAACGGTTGTTGTAAAGTGGGCCGTCAGCTTCTGCGATCGCTTCTTTGACTAATTGACTCAAGGGTTTACCTTCGTAGGCGATCGCCTCTGCGATTAGCATATCAGCTAAAACGCCGTCTTTTTCGGGAATATGCCCAACTACACTTAAACCGCCGGATTCTTCACCACCGATTAAAACAGTGGTTTCCCGCATTTTTTCACCGATATATTTAAAGCCTACGGCTGTCTCGTAAAGGGGTAAACCGTATTTTGCCGCAAAGTTATCTAATAGGTGTGTTGTCGCCACTGTGCGAACGATTGCGCCGCTTTTACCTTTGTTTTTTATTAAATGTCTCGCTAACACTAAAAGCACCGTGTTAGGGGTGAGGACGTTGCCTAATTCATCCACAATACCAAAGCGATCGCTATCGCCATCTGTCGCTAAACCCAAATCTGCATGATCTCGACGCACTGCTTCCACTAATTCTACTAGCTGTTCCCCTTTGGGTTCTGGCATTCCACCGCCAAACAGCACATCGCGCCAAGTGTGGAAACTTTCTAATTGTGTGCCACTTTGTTGCAATACTTCATCTAAATAGCCACGGGATGTAGAATATAACGCATCATACTTGACTTTTAGCTGCGCGCTCTTAATTCGCTCCACATCAAGCAATGTATAGATAAATTGGAGATAGTCTGGTTTGGGATCGAAAATAGAAATAGAACCTGATGGTTTGCCACTTGGCAACTCATCCGATGCAGTTTCTATATTTGCCACAATAGTATCAGTAATTTCTGGAGTGGCAGGGCCAGCATAGTCAGGGATATATTTAATCC
The DNA here is from genome assembly GCF_002896875.1 of Nostoc sp. CENA543. GTDB lineage: Bacteria > Cyanobacteriota > Cyanobacteriia > Cyanobacteriales > Nostocaceae > Trichormus. Next base: position 1,023,355 of record NZ_CP023278.1, on the reverse strand, counting down.
CACAGTATGGTGCTGGGTTGTGACTAGCAGTAAACATCAACGCCCCCGCCGAATTTAGGTGACGGGCATTATAAGCGATTACTGGTGTGGGGCAATCCCGATCAGTGATTTTAACATTCCATCCTAAATCAGCTAAGACTTGGGCTGCTGTCTGGGCAAACTGGTCAGCTAAAAAGCGCGTATCGTAAGCAATCAGAACTGGTCTATCTTTTGAGTAGGCTGTTTCTAAATAACTTGCGATCGCTCTTGTTACTTTCCGCACATTGGGGAAAGTAAAATCATCGGCGATAATTCCTCGCCATCCGTCAGTACCAAATTTTATCTTGCTAGAATTGCTACCACTCATGTTTGCCACTTTCTCCCATATCTTGTGAACTCTATTAGGAAGCTTCCCGCAAAGCGTGCGTAGCTGCAAGCGTCTTCCACCGTATTATTTCTCACTGCGATTGACCAATGTCAACCCCCGAACGACTTTTTGTTAGTTATCACCTCTGGTCTTTAGTTGCCCCAGCGAGGGGGCAAGAACGTTGGCACTGCCATATGAGACGGGGGTTCATTAAAGCGCGTCAACACGAACCACGGGTTAAAGCATTATTAGCGAATGCTACTCCACCCCAGCGCATCGGGTTACTAGCGCAAAAAGGTGTTTATGAGTTTCATCATAATCGACATTTGCTAACGCGCTCCGATGGAGTAGAACAGGTTGCTAAACTTTTAAAATTGAGTAATTCGGCTGTGCAAGTGCAACAGCGCGTCCTACAAATTCTCAAAAAATATTATGAAGCACCCTTACTTTTAGGGAAAAGAATTCTGCAATTAACTCGCGGCGATGAAGGTTTTCCTAAACCAATTTTAATTGAGGAAAAAAATTACAGTTTTCGCTTATATGCGGCAATGGACTGTGTTTTTATTGAATCAGATGCCCAAACTTTACATATTGTAGATTTTAAAACTGGCAAATCTAATTTTGATAAAAGACAAGCATTAGTTTATTTATTAGCTGCTAGTTATTTATATCCTGGTAGGGAAGCCGTCGCCTCATTTTATAATTTAGAGATGCGGCAAGAGTCAGAATTAATTCAACTCAAAAATAATGAATTAGAAGCTTTGAAAGTAGACTTAGTCAAAATTGCCCAAAAACATCAATCAGATATCCAGAGATATCAAGAATCATCTCAAAATTTCAATGAAATATTTCCCCCAAATCCTGGACATCACTGTCGATTTTGTCCATTTCAATCAATCTGTGATTTTGCCAATACAGGAACACCAAACACCGGAGAAATCAAATTAGCCCACGGAAAAACTATCAAAACTCCCTAGTTCGTAGTAAGGACTTTAGTCCTTTTATCAAGTACCTCAGCACTAAAGTTCCTACTACAAACCTAGATTACATTTTGCCGCGTTCCATTACGGCTTGCAGATGACGACGGATTTCTTGTGCTTGCTCAATTTCCGACTGACGCAACTTTTGAAATAAGTCTACACAAGGCTGAGAGTTAACTGCTTTTGCATCTTCAATATAAGTTTCATAAGCTCTAACTGCTTCCGCCTTATTATGTAATACGGTCAAAAAGTCGTATTCTAAGTTGCTAATAGGTTCTTGGGAATGTCCGTTACCTTGAGTCATGAATTTATCCTCTTATTAAGCTTTTAATTCATTTCTACTCATCCTCACGGAGTCATTCATCCACCCAAAAGCGTAGAAAAAAGTACAAAGATTCTTGAGGCGATGCTGATGGCAGTAAACTACAGATTTTCACACATCAGGTATATCCGCAGATTTATTCAAAATAAACAAACTCTCATCGCCTCCCCTGCCAATCCTCAAGGTTTCGTCTAAATAAGTAATGTCAAGGGTAGCAGTTCTACCTTGAGGATTATTCGCTGGAACAATCTTAAATGGGTTGAGTTGTGGTGTATTTATTCCTAAAATCTTCTCAATGGCTAGATAGCGTTTGTCAAAATCGACATTGATACGTCTATTCAGTGGGGGTGATACGTTTTCCGTCGCCGGTTCAAAGCTAGCTGTGACTTTGACATATCCTGATATTAAACCTAATGAATGTTTAACCAAAGCTAAATTAAAAAATTGTTTTTTAGTAACATTAATTACTTGGTATACCTTATCTACTGTTAATCCCAACGGAAGGGAAGCTAAAGCGCGGATTTCTCTGGCGGTGGAATATTTGAGTTGCCAAGCTCCTGCTAACAAATCTGTAGCATACAATAGGGGACGAGGATTGGGATTGCAGTTTTCTAACTCTGTGGTGAGTTGTTCTAATTCTGTGACTAGGGATTGATCTAACTGTAAATTGGTGACAGAAGATCCATCACTTTTAGTTTGTATCTGATCAAGTTTGGTTTGTAATTGTTCTTTTAATAAGAGTCGATTATTCATTTGGCGAAGCACAATTGTCACTTGGATTCATTTTGATGGGATAATTGCATCCATGACAATCCCGTCCTAACTAATTCCCATGTGGGCTAAATTGTCTTTGTGAAGCATCAACATCAACCCCAAACCGCACTAAAATAAAGACGCAACTAGCACTTTATCAGGAGTTTCCAGTTGTGCAGCCGGATTTGATAGGGTTGGAAATTAGCAAGGGAGAATTGAGACGCTTGAGTGGGGTGTCTCCCGATAAAGTTTTGCGACTTGCAACGATCGCCAGTCCTCAACAACGTTTAAAATTTTGGCAAAATGAAATTTTGACATCACTGATTATCGCTGCTGTGGTTGTGGGTTTAGTGTATGGTTTAGTTATCTTGCCCACCATCGGTTCAGCGATTCCCCAGGGAATCATTCTCTTCATCATAGTATTTTTTGTGGTCATCCTGGGGCGATCGCTCTTTTCACGTTTCAAGATTCCCAAAAGTCTCACCAAGTTATTTGATGCAGTTGATCAATATCACGCCTTGATTGTCGCTGTCGATGTCAATGATCAGTTGGCAGTCTCAGGTGAACTAGATGATAGTCTCAATGATAGAGATAAAGTGATCACAGCCCTACAACTCCTAAGAGAAGATTTAGTACGTGCTTTCAAAAGCGATCGCCTTTTGCGGGATAATAAAAAACTGTTTGCTAATCAAGAAGATTTATCTGTCAATAATTTGACCAATATCCAATCCTTACAAGCTAATACTCAAGCTAGTGAATATTCTCTACTTTTAAATCAAGTATTGCAGATTGCTTTGGATGTGCAAGCACTCAGAACAGGGAATAGGTAGGGTAAGGGACAAGGGAGACAAGGGAGACAAGGAAGACACGGGAGAAAAAATCAATAGCTATTGACTATTGACTATTGACTATTGACTAATAACTAATGACTAATGACTAAAAATAACAAACCTAAAATAATTGTCTTGGATGATGATCCTACCGGTTCTCAAACGGTGCATAGCTGTTTGTTGTTAATGCGTTGGGATGTGGAAACTTTGCGTCTAGGGTTACGGGATGATGCGCCGATTTTCTTTGTCTTGACTAATACTCGATCCTTACCGCCAGAATCAGCTGCATCGGTAACAAAAGAAGTATGTCAAAACCTCAAGGTGGCTTTAGCTGCTGAGGGTGTGACTGATTTTTTGGTGGTGAGTCGTTCTGATTCTACTTTGCGGGGACATTATCCCATTGAAACTGATGCGATCGCTCAAGAACTTGGTTCTTTTGACGCTCATTTCCTGGTTCCGGCTTTCTTTGAAGGGGGACGCATCACCCGTGATAGTGTGCATTACTTGATGATTGATGGTGTACCTACCCCAGTTCATGAGACTGAGTTTGCACGGGATTCGGTTTTTGCTTACCACCACAGCTATTTACCTAAGTATGTCGAAGAAAAAACCCAAGGAGGTATTGCTGAGTCAGAGGTTGAAAGATTTCTACTCGCTGATATCCGCACTGGTAGTTTAGAACGTTTACTGCAACTGACAGGTAATCAATGCTGTGTCGTCGATGGCGAAACTCAAGCGGATCTAAATCGCTTTGCTGTAGATATTTTAACCGCCGCCGGTCAAGGTAAGCGTTTCTTATTCCGTAGTGCAGCCAGTATTCTCACTGCTTTAGCCGCCTTACCACCCCAACCCATCGCCGCCGAAAATATGGCGGAGTATGTGCGTCAAGGTAAACCGGGTGCAGTCATCGTTGGTTCTCATGTGAAAAAAACCACCCAGCAACTAGAATCGCTATTACAAGTAGCTGGAACTGTGGGAATTGAGGTGAATGTCTCGCGGTTACTGGATAACCAAACAGACACAGCTACTACACTCCTGAGTGAAGTTTTAGATCAGATTCACCAAGTACACAACACCAGTAAAACCCCGGTAGTTTACACCAGTCGCCAGGAATTGCAATTTCCTGATGTCACCACCCGCTTACAATTCGGCTTAAGGGTTTCCCGCCTATTAATGGATATTGTTCAAGGCTTACCCTCTGACATTGGTTTTTTAATTAGCAAAGGCGGAATTACTTCCAACGATGTTTTAAGTACAGGCTTGGAACTCACTTCAGCACGGTTACTAGGTCAAATTTTAGCAGGCTGTTCGATGGTAATTACCCCTAGCGATCATCCGCAATTTCCGCATTTACCCGTAGTTTTATTTCCTGGTAATGTGGGAGATGCTGAAGCACTGGCAACAGTTTACAAAAGATTAACTAAAAATACTTAAGTGAAAATGTTGCCGTATTTTGCAACTAGTTTAATATTGGTAACTATACCAATTCTTTCGAGCTACAGGGGTGTCAGGGTGTAAAAGAGCTCAACCGGGAACTAGGCAAAAGCCACTTATTAATCAAAAGATAAAAATCTTTGACTTTTTTATACCCACTCCCCACTCCCTTATCTGTTTAATTTTGGCTGGAGCCGCATGAGTTCTGATTCTGCTATCCCCAATTTAGAGCCGAATTCTGCATCAGTTAGTGCAGAATTTACTACCAAGAGTGCGATTAAAGATGTAAATTCCGGCGTTTTTCAGGAAGACTCTAACTCGATTATTCCAGATGCCGAACTAAATTCTGTACTGCTTTATCTCCAGTCAAATACTGACGCTGGTGATAGGGAACTGGATGAGCAGCCACCTTCTACTCCCAGTGATGTCGAAACTAATGCTGCTAAAACCGCAAATGTAGAGTCTAATACTGGATTACTTGATTTCGATGCTAATGATTTCGTGGAAAATCAAGCTAGAAATGACATTCAAGTCCAGTTCAAGACTGAAGAGGGCAAACTACTGGTAATTTTACCGACAGAATTACAAGTTCCGGCATCAGAATTTGCTTGGTCTGATATCTGGCAACAACTGAAATTACGCTTAATGGCAAGCGATCGCCTACGCACACCAAATACTGCCGTGCATCTAATAGCACATGATCGTCTGTTAGATACCAGACAACTACAACAACTCGCTGAAACCTTTAGTGAAGCCCAACTACATCTCAAATCAGTCGCCACCAGTCGCCGCCAAACTGCGATCGCCGCAGTCACATCAGGTTACTCTGTAGAACAATTACAACCAGAAACCATACTTTCTTCCGAACCCAAAGTCACCGCTAATCCCCAAGCTGATGCTTTATACATAGAAATGACTATCCGTTCTGGTGTAGAAATTCGTCACCCTGGCACAGTAATTTTATTGGGAGATATCAATCCTGGTGGTATGGTAGTGGCAGACGGAGATATCCTAGTCTGGGGTCGTCTCCGGGGTGTGGCTCATGCTGGTGCATCGGGAAATCGTGAATGTCTAATTATGGCACTACACATGGAACCCACCCAGCTCAGAATTGCGGACGCTGTTGCTAGATCACCAGAAAAATTACCAACGCAATTTTTCCCTGAAGTAGCACACATCACTGATAGGGGAATCCGCATCGTCAAAGCTACTGATTTTTCTAGAAACCTACTGACTAGAATTAATCAAACACCATAAATACATTTAATATAATTCTTTAACCCTCATCCAGCACACTTGTATCATGACTCGTATTATTGTCATTACCTCCGGTAAAGGAGGTGTGGGTAAAACTACTGTTTCCGCAAATTTGGGTATGGCGATCGCTAAAATGGGTCGTCAAGTCGCCTTAGTCGATGCGGATTTCGGCCTGCGGAATTTAGATTTGCTCTTAGGTCTGGAAAATCGGATTGTCTACACAGCAGTAGAAGTTCTCTCTAGAGAATGTCGCTTAGAACAAGCCTTAGTCAAAGATAAGCGTCAACCCAACTTGGTACTGCTACCTGCCGCCCAAAACCGTACCAAAGATGCAGTTACACCAGAACAAATGAAGTTATTGGTGAATGCACTCTCACAAAAGTATCAATATGTGATTATTGATAGTCCGGCGGGGATTGAAAACGGCTTTAAAAATGCGATCGCCCCAGCCAAAGAAGCCCTCATCGTTACCACTCCCGAAATTTCCGCCGTGCGCGATGCTGACCGCGTAGTTGGTTTATTAGAAGCTCAAGGTATCAAACGCGTTCACCTCATTATCAACCGCATCAGACCGGCAATGGTACGGGCTAATGATATGATGTCCGTACAGGATGTTCAAGAATTGCTAGCTATACCCTTAATCGGCGTTCTCCCTGATGATGAACGTGTAATTGTTTCCACCAATCGTGGCGAACCTTTAGTCTTAGGTGACACCCCTTCTTTGGCGGCTGTTGCTTTTGAAAACATTGCGCGGAGATTGGAAGGAGAAACAATCGATTTTCTCGACCTGGACGCACCCCACGAAAATATATTTACCCGGCTGCGAAAGCTGTTACGCACCAAAATTTAACTTTCAGTCTCCGCATATCTACAAGCAATGATCCTCGAATTAATAGACAAGTTGTTTTCACGTAGTCCCGATACCAGTCGCTCCCAAGTCAAACGCCGCTTGCAATTGGTAATCGCTCATGATCGTGCCGATTTAGACGCTCAGACTCTCGAAAAAATGCGTAGAGAAATTTTAGACGTAGTCTGCCGCTATGTAGAATTAGACACCGAAAGTCTAGAGTTTGCCCTGGAAAGCAATCAACGCACTACCGCTTTAATTGCTAATTTACCCATCCGACGAGTAAAAGAAGCTATACCCGAATTGGAAAGGAGTGAAACATCACCCTAAATTTCTATGCAGAGTGTATATTAAGTGCATGGGTATAAAAAAATACATAGACTTCTGTCATTGGGTTCGCGAAGCGTCTCTACAAGACGCTTCGCGAACCCAATGACACTTTATATTTAACTATGCCTACTGGCTTAACTAGTATCACACTTAACAGTGAACAGTGTTGAGTTAAATCCGAGAGCGAAACGCCACACCAATTAGTGTAAAGAGTCAGTACGTTGTGACACCACACTATACACCTAATAGCTGACCAAGTAGGTCAGTGTTACATAGTTCGGTTTATTTGCACTCTTACTGATATAAATCGAATCATGTAGGTTTGATGAAATATAAAAACCTTTAATTTACTGAAATATTATTTGTATTTATACTGATTTATTTTATACGGTTAATTATTTATTATTTCCATTCGATATAAATTAAGAAACGAGGCATAAAACTCTTGTTTTAAAAGACATACACAAGATTATTGTTATCCACAAAATACAAAATCACAATATTTTCAATAATTAAATTACTCAAATCTTATTTATCAACCTCTATTAATATACGAATTTTTGCTAATATAAACATTTTTTCAGTAATTTTATTGATTTTCAGCAAAATACGAAATCGTTCGGATGTTAATCACGAAAATCAACGAATAAATTTGAGAAATAGAGAAATTAAGAACTACATTCTAATCCTCTAAAGGTTGATGTTTATGCTTTTGGCAACAGCCATAAAGGGTGCATTGGATTAGTAAGTAGACAGAATTTAGATCGGTTGATAAGTTTCCTTCGCACCTATCAACCCCAATTTCTTGATGTCAATAATTAAGCATTTCCAGCTTTTTCACTTTATCCCGGAAGTATATACAATGTCTAAAATTTTCATCTCTCTCATGGTTGGCACCGTATTTGCAACTTCTGCTTTACCAGCAACTGCTGCTACAACAAATCTCAATGGTAACAATTCTAATGCTTATAGCTCTTCTCAAGTCGGCAAAAATTTGTTGCTTAGTAGCACTGTTCGGGTTTGTACGAGAGATAGAGGTGGCCTTTTAAATATGCGTAGTGGGCCGGGAACTGGTTATAGTGTAGTATACCGAGTTCCAAATGGAGCAGTCGTTAGCGTAATCAATTCTACAGATTATCCTTATGGTGGTCAGTATTGGTATCAAGTATCGTTTCGCAACGTAGTAGGTTGGGTACGCGGAGATTTTGTTTGCTAATTTCTCCAATCAAACAGAGAGGTAAAGGAGAGGAGAATAGCTAACACGTCTATGTTTACCTAGCACTGAGTAATGGCTCTCAGAGACACAGTAAGCTGTTGATTTTGTACCTTTTCAGAGGTGAAAAATTCGTACACAATCCTTTCCTTTCCTGGCTAAGTAAAATTTGCAGTGGAAAATTTATTTTTCGGGTTCTTTTCTCTAATTAACGAGTAATAAGTAATGGGTATTTAATCATTACTTATTACTCATTACTCATATGAATAAAAGTGATTGAATCTCATCAAATTCAACAACCTAGACACAACCTAAAAAAATTAAAAAGCGGTTACTACAGTTAGTAACCGCTTTTCTTATTTACAACAAACTACTGATGTAGCAATGCTAATACCAGCTACCGTGAAGCAACCTGTGGCCCAGCCCAGACATTAGAGAGTTTGTCACCAAAAGTTACAGGTTGATCACTCTCAGTTGTTGCTCCTGTTTTACCATCAATAGCTACTTTCACTAAAGGCCAGTTTTCTTCTCCCATCTCGCCTGCACGGAAAAGTACATGATCGGGTTCGTTTTTACTCCAGCCTAATAACACAGCAATTTTTTCGTGATCTTCTTCGGTTTGAGCCGGCGCGACTGTGTTGGCTTGGTTTTTCTGCCGATCCCAAATCACCGCTTGATCAGTAGAATCACCAGTGTTAAACACGCCTTCAAATCTACGTGCTAGGAAGCGATCGCTTTTTTCCGACCAACTCACAGGCACTAATACACCGATTTTACCTTCTCTACTATCTTCTGGTGCTGTTGTTGTCTGTGTCTTTACTAGTGGGTCTTGCAAGGTGGTTGTAGAAGCCATCACTCGTAATTGCTTAGTTTCTCTATTTTCTACAAACAGAACACTAGTCACTTTCGAGTTATACATTTCGGGTTTAACATCTATTTGTACCCTGCTGTAAACCGCGTACTTCCCATCAGGAGAAACCACCGGTACACTACGATAGTAACGCACCCCAGTTACCCCCTTAGAACCGATGGCCTCTTGCGTACTGACAATCCACTGCCAAGGAATCGGGTGAGGACTCCCTATGGGGTCAGTCGGTATTTCTGAAGCTTGTTCTGGCTGTGGTTCACTCACAGGTACATCATCTTGATTAGCATCTGTTTGAGGTGTGGAGATAGTTGGTAGAGGCTGCACTGCGGCCAAAAGATTATTATCACCTGATTCCTGCCATACCCTACTTTGTGCTGGTATTTTTTCTAGCGTTATCGGTGGTGCTAGCTCTACATCTGCCAATGGATTAACAACCGTATTATCAATATGAGATTTAGTATATTCTTGAGCTAATAAGGACTCAGTTGTGTCATCTGCTGGCAACATTGGTGGTCTAATCACCTGAGATGCCACTACTGTTTCTCTACCCAGTGAGTTAATCGATTCTGTTTTTAGTACCTTGGCTAACTCCGGTTCACTCACAGCAGCTTTTTCTGGAGAAACAACATCAGATTCTTCAGGCTCAGGCGCAATCTTTGCTACCGCTTTTGATGTCTTAGCGGAACTAGAGTGGCCAGAAGCAGCAACCAAAGGCGCAATCAACATGACAACAACAAAATAATTGAAAAATGGTTGCACACGGAACCATCCTGACAGCAAAAGGGGTTTAAGCATGGGTGGACTCTCCAGAAGGGCGGTTGCTGTATGAGGAGCGATATTTAAAAATCTGACAAAAAGCTGGCTTTGATTACAGGTATAACAACAAACTCAAAGTTTTTGCTAACTTTATGAAAATTTTTTTTTAAAGTTTGATATGTTTACTTAAATACGTCTTCATAATTGATAAATTCCCATGAAAATTAAGTAATTTTGCTTAAAAAATCCACTAAAAAATCAGCAGCTTCACAGTGATGTTACTGCTTATAATGGAGTTTTTTTGTGGTAGTTAAAATTAGCCCTAGACAGAACTAAGTCCAGCCTAAAGACAAATAAAATTATTTTTCGGACTAAACACACAGATAGTCCAAAGGTAGATCAGTTATTAAGATTTAACTGTTGGGGTAAGAGTAAGCATAGATAAGCCAAGAAAGGCTTTCCTGTTTACAATGGCGACAACAGTACAGTCCCCGATAACGGTTGGAGTGAAGCGTTACTTTAAAGTTTAAGAAAGCGGACGCACAACATATAATACCCGAAAAACACCATTCACATCTACCCTGGGGCAGAAATTCTTTCTGGCGTTTTTATCATTGCGATAGTGCTGTGCCTTGGAGCAAAGTAACTACACTTTTCGCCGAATAGACAGGAAAAAGCATTTCCCAAAAAATTAGCTGATTAAAGCATCCAAGATATGAGGTTTTTGCCTACATATATCGTTAACATCAACTTTTCTATTAGGAAATTCAATTATAAGTGTATCAAGAAACTCTTGATTTTGTCATGGTGAACACAGTTATTCATGATTGGGGAGTGGGGAGTGATGAGTGCTGTTAGCGGAAGCGGGGCATTTAGCCCGTGCTGTTAGTGGTAGCGCGGCGTTTAACCGGTGGTAAGTGGTGAGTGCTGACTAATGACTAATGACTAATGACTAATGACTATTGACCATTGACTATTGACTATTGACTATTGACTGTTGACTAATGACTATTTTTGCTGAATTGATTAATTGAGCATCATGGAACTACAGGCACAGTGGCTGTATTATCACTGGTGGTAAATCAGTTTTGTTAGGAAATCATATTTGTGCCTAAAATTCGACGGATACCACCAGCAATTAAGATCATTTTTTGTATACTAGTAACATTTTTAACTATTAGTAATTTCCAGCCTTTACCTGCAAAATCTCAGGAAAATCAGACACCTGCACCAGTAGCTAATGTTGACTTAGGAGGTTCATTTGCCCAACTAGGTGTTAAAGGGTCGATTCTGATTTGCGATCGCAATCACAACAAATGTTACCAACACAACGCCCTCCGCAATTCACAAGCCTTCTCTCCCGCTTCGACATTTAAAATTTTCAACTCCCTTGTAGCCTTAGAAACGGGTGTGATTCCCAATGATGTCGCTGTCTTAACTTGGGATGGGATTCAGCGTGAATTTCCCTCATGGAATCAAGACACTAACATTCGTCAAGCTTTCAAAAATTCCACAGTCTGGTTTTATCAAGTGCTAGCACGCAAAATTGGTTATCAAAGGATGAAGCAATTTATCCAGCAAGTCGGTTATGGCGATGCTCAAATCGGGACACCAGAACAAATTGACCGCTTTTGGCTAGAGGGGCCACTGCAAATTACCCCCAGACAACAGATTGAGTTTTTACAACGTCTTCAGCGCAAAGAATTACCCTTCTCACAACGGACTTTGGATTTAGTACAAGATATTATGGTTTACGAACATACCCCAGAGTATATATTGCGAGGAAAAACGGGCTGGGCTGCCCGTCGTAAACCCAATATCGGTTGGTTTGTCGGTTATTTAGAGCAGAAAAATAATGTATATTTCTTTGCCACTAATATTGATATCCGTAATAATGATGACCTTCCCACCCGCATCGAAATCACGCGCCGCAGCTTCAAAATATTGGGATTACTCTAATTAATGACTATTTACTAAGGACTATTGACTAATTTATGAAAATTGTATTTTTTGGCACACCCCAATTCGCTGTTCCTACGCTCGAAAAATTACTTAATCACCCAGAATTCGAGGTGTTAGCAGTCGTCACCCAACCAGATAAACGCCGGGAACGGGGTAATAAACTCACTCCTTCACCCGTAAAAGTTGTGGCGACTCATCATCATATCCCAGTATGGCAACCCCAACGAGTCAAGAAACATACTGAAACTTTAACTAAACTCCAGCAATTAGAAGCGGATGTGTTTGTAGTGGTTGCCTATGGGCAGATTTTGTCACAGAAAATTTTAGATATGCCAAAATTGGGCTGTGTGAATGTGCATGGTTCAATTTTGCCTCAATATCGGGGGGCTGCACCTATTCAATGGTGTATATACAACGGTGAAGCAGAAACAGGGATCACGACTATGTTAATGGATGTGGGTATGGATACTGGGGCAATGCTGCTCAAGGCAACTACACCCATTGGTTTGTTAGATAATGCTGAGGATGTAGCCGCTAGACTAGCGGAAATTGGCGGTGATTTATTAATCGAAACCTTGCTCAAATTACAAAATCAAGAGATTACACCTATACCGCAAGATGATAGTGCAGCGACTTACGCCTCCTTAATTCAAAAGCAAGACTATGCTTTAGATTGGTCAAAAAGTGCGACGCAGTTGCATAACCAAGTTCGAGGATTTTATCCCAACTGCACAGCCACCTTTCGTGACCAAACTTTGAAAATTACAGCCACCGTTCCCCTTGACGCGGCTGACAAAGATGAACTACCGCCAGAATTGCAAAAAATCTTTCAAAAAGTACCTAATTTGGCTAATATATCAGGTAGTCCAGGAGAGATAGTTAGCATCGCCAAGGGAATTGGTGCAATTGTGCAAACTGGTGAAGGTTTGTTACTGTTGCGAGAGGTTCAATTAGCTGGGAAACGTCCCCAATCAGGTTGGGATTTTGTTAATGGTACGCGTTTAACTGTTGGTGAAATGTTAGGGAATGGAGATTAACTTAATTTGATAGATTGCTAACTGCTTCATAAAAACGACAGGATTCGCAAGGCCCATTAGGATTAACCGCACAGCGAATAATTTCTGAATGGGCGTTATACACACAGCTAGCATCCCCAACTACCCAACGCCCTGCAACTAAACTTTTCTCAGATGGTCTTTGAGCAGTCTGCACATAGAGGGCGATATTATGTAGACGATAACGTCCTGATTTGAATTGATAGCGATGGCGGCGTTCTAAAACTGCGTAGGTTTTACCTTCTAAATCGAGGTAGTTCCCTGGCTGGGGTGTCCAATCTAGTTGAACTTTACCCAGGGAGCGACGAGGATGATTTAAAATCACCTCTGTCGGTAAATAGTTTGGCTCCATAAGTTTATGTGATGTGATTTACATTATAAAAATAGTATCGCAGCAGTTTAATTTGACCTAATGTTGATGGTTGACTATTGATTTTTGACAAGCTGCTAAAATGCAAAGCGATCGCCTGACTAAATAATACTCATGGCGATCGCGTTAATTTTTCTGAAATTAGTTTGGTTTGTTGATGCTGAATCACTTGATTTGTGCTACGTATTCAGCCAAGAAAATATCTGTTAGCTATCTCCAATAATCTCGCCTCAATGTTCAAGTAGCCTTTGCAGTTAGTGCAAACTCAGTTTGCTATGTACTTAACCATGCCAAGAACTGTCTTGTCCTCCCTAACAGTATTGGTCAATGGCATCAATCGAACATTGAGACTGGTATTTGGAGATTTTCCCGATAGCACAATCTGTTTGTGGTGGTCAAACAGATTGATGTTTTTTGAGCAGTAAGCAAGTGTTGCTGGCGCTGACTTACTGCAAATTGATCGGGTCTTTGGGAACTGATTTGTTTTATTTGACCGTCAACCTTTGCCAACACCTGTTTCCTAATTGCTGTTGAACAGAGTGGCAGTTCCTTATTGTAGATGCCCTAGACGGTCAATCACACTTTCTTAGCTGGCTCTGTTAATTGACTCTGCTGGCAGACAAATCAGATTATCCCCTTGAGTGAGGATTAAGCCACGTTGACGTAACTTACCCATCAAGCGGGTGACAGTAACACGAGTTGAACCAATCGCGCTACCAATTTGGGCATGAGTGAGGGGGAAAGGCAGACAATAACCACGAATCACATCGGGGTCTGTCTCACTCATAGCAGGCTCTCCATATTCCTCAATTAACAAAGTGAGGAATCCTAAGAGGCGGTCGATGGTACGGCGTTGTCCCAAAGCACTCAACCACAACAATTTGCGCTGGTGCTGGTATTTGAAGGCATCCATGACTTCACGACGGAAGTGAGGCCAGTTATCTAAATCATGCCAGTACATCCACAACACTGCTGTTTGGTCAACGTGAGCATAAGCTTGCAGCGTAAAGGGTGACTGAGCCACAATTTCAAATGGCTGTCCTGCACCAACAAAACCCAAGAAAGCTTCTTCTGGAGTTCTGTTGATTCGACGAGAAGTTAACTGACTCGCAGTAGCACTGACTTGGGCAGTTCCTACCATGCGGATCGCACCTCTTTGTACCAAGTAAAGCAATCCAGGACGGGCTGGAATTCGCTCATCTTTGCTAAAGGTGCGGCAGCGATAGTGTTCCTGCGCCCAGTCAAGAATACGTTGCCAAGTCAGAAAAGGGCGTGATGCCTCAGAAAAGGAAGATGGAGATTGCATAGGTAACAAAGAGCGTTCGGCTGAAGACAAAGACGACATAAATTAAGGTGCAAGGAGTGTCTTTGTGTTTTGGAAGTAGGCCTAACGCCTAACAGCGCCAGCCATCAAACAAAGTAGAGAGCAAATTTGCGCCCTACTATTTTGTTATACTTCTTACTGTACAATGATGGTAGTAAAGTTTACATATTATTCATCTAATATTTATGAAATTTTATGCTAATCTCATTTTTCTCTCTTCATAAGAATATTATATCTAGAGACAGATGACATTTATTTAAGTAATTTCTACAACAAAGTTTTTAAAGTAAATATCAGTGTACTAAAACCTACGAGTGAGTAAAAATACAGCTATCAAGCATTTGATAAACAGCTATTTGATAGTTGCCGTCGATACGTATATAGCTGGGGCGGGTTTTGAACGCATAAAAAATATAAAAATACCTCTATATAAAGGTAGAGATGCTAATCGAGTTTTGTATATTTCAGGTGTAGCGTTGCAACTGGCAAAATCTCATAATTCCGTGACTGAAGAAATAGCCAGTGCGATCGCACAGCACATATTTACTACTTCTGGAGGAACACTGCTGACACGAATAGTTACCCCTGGATGGGTACACATTGAGGTAACACATCCTTTGCTAGCAGATTGGTTGCAAAGTGTTGCCTTGGGAGCCTCAAAAAGTTATTTTCATTTTCAAGGGCTAAAGTTAGGGTTTCATAACAAATCGGACAGCAGACAAACTGAAAATTCATCACGTTTATTTACCATTCAATATGCTCATGCACGTTGTTACTCATTGATATTGTTAGCCCATCGGGAAGGAATGATCACTGGAGGACAAAAATTACCAGCGAGTGGAGCAAGTGTACATTTGGGAAGTTTAGTCAAAATAGAGGACTTACCTTGGCTCAATAGCGATCGCAAATTACACCTGCATCAGCCAAGCGAGATTCATTTAATCATGGAATTAATCAAAGCTGTAGATGAATTAGAGTGTGCTGAGGAACCTGAAAAAGTCAACTGGGAAAAAATCGCCTGGGATGTGAGTCAGGCTTTTTTAAACTTTTGGAGTCAATGCCGCATTTGGGGGGAGGTAAAGACAAACTCACCAGAACTTACCCAAGCCAGATTGGGATTAGTCATGGCGACTCAATGCGTTCTCAGGGTGTTACTCATCGGGAAATTAGAAATTGATGCACCAGTTGAACTTTAGTAGTTGGGGATTGGGAAAGCAGGGGGGGCAGGGGACAGGGAGCAGGGGGAGAAAAACTAATGACTAATGACTAATGACTAATGACTAATGACTACTATCTAAGTATTGACGGATTGATTGACCTCAGTTATATTAACTGGTGTGTGAGGAGCGAACCAGCAGGAACACCGAGACGAAACACGGCCAGTCGTCGGTGTTCTTTCTGATTTTAGGGGTTGTGAGCTTTATCTTGGCTTCACCCACGTTTCTTAACTGAGTAAAAATTTTTCAATGGCGGTTGCTACTCCGTCTAACTCTACACTCGGAGCTACCCAATTCGCGATCGCTTTTACGTCTTCTGGTGCGTTACCCATCGCTACACCAATTCCTGCATATTCCAGCATTTCTAAATCATTAAAGTTATCACCAATAGTCATCACATTATGGCTTTGTAACCCCAGTACGTCTTCTGCTAGGTAACGCACAGCATTACCTTTGTTGACAATGGCATTTGTCGCTTCAAAGAAGGTAGCAACGGAGGTTGTCATATAAAGTTCTGCTGGGGTGTATTGGCGGCGTAAATTGCCTAACAAATCTTTGATGACGCTGGTATCGTCGCACAAAGCTAAAATTTTGGTGGGTTCAGTCGCTAGAGTTTGGCGTAAATCTCCGACAGAGATGGGAGTAATACCAGAACGTTGTGCATAGGCTTGAGTTTCTGGGGTGATATCCCGCACGTATAGTTGATCATTAATGTAGAAATGGACAGATAAGAGCGATCGCAAAGCTGGCTGTTCAAAATAATCTAGTAATTGTTCCGCAATATTTCTAGATACGGGTGAATGTTGGTAAATTTTTTGGCTAATGGGGTCTTGAATCCAAGCACCTTGATAAGCCATGAGTGGCAAGGTGGAATTTATATCTTGATGAAAACGTAGTGCCGAGCGATACATTCTGCCTGTAGCGATCGCCACGGCAATACCTTGAGCTTGAACGGCGGCGATCGCTTGCTTGACGGGTTGACTAATGGTGTTTGACTCTCCCGAAATTGTGCCGTCTATATCTAAAACTAATAATTTGATTTCTTGACTAGCATTGGTGAGTGGTGCGTTTTGCATAAATTCCCCAGTTTCAACTCTCAGTTAGAGAGTATCAGAATCTAGATAATTAGAAAGTCATGAGTCATTAGTTTTGTTGTGCTTTACCTATACCCAGTAACTATTTTCTGAAACCTATGAGGCGTTGAACTTGGACGAATACATTAGGAAAGGCGAGGGGTGAAATAATACCTGTGGTCAATATTATTTCAGTTGTGTATTGACCATTTTGCAGGTTGCGAAATACTTGTAATTGGAAAGTTCTGAGATTGACGACCCAATATTCTATGATCCCTGCTTCTGCGTAAATTTGTTTTTTCTCATTTAAGTCTTTGCTGAGAGTAGCTTGTGAGAATTCAATCACCCAATATATATCTTCAGGGTAAGGATGATGTTTTAGGTAAGTTTCGCCTAAAGGTTTAACAATGGCAATATCAGGGGCGGGTTCAGAATCATTGGGTAGGGTGATGGGTTTGGCATCTCTGATTTTTACCTGTTCCCCAAGCAATGTGCGGAGGTAATCGGCTGCTTCTGAATTGTAGTAGGCGTGAGGTTCACGTTCTGGAGGCATCAGGATCAAATCACCGTGTAATAATTCTATGGGCTGGTCGTCAAAAATACCTGCTTCTATGGCTCGGTGATAGCGTTCAATAGTCCATTTATAGGTAGTTACGGTCATCTATTCACCAACCTATGGGTAAACCTAAGTTTTCTAAAGTTTCTCCATCCTGCAAAAGTGGTTGAATTTCACTATCAATGGCGATGCGACCACCAGATAATACTAGAGCGCGTTGAGTGACTTTTCCCAACCAATGTAATTCATGGGAAGCTATTAATATAACTTGCACTGGTAGATTTAATAATACTTGGGCTAAGTGTCGCCGCCATGCGGGATCTAGTCCGGTGGTTGGTTCATCTAAAATTAGAATTTGTGGTTCTAGTGCCAAAATAGCGGCGAGGGCGGCTAATCGTCTTTGTCCTCCTGATAGTTCGTGGGCGGAACGGTGGGCGTAGGCGGCTAGACCAAAATCTGCTAAAAGTTGACGGGCGCGATCGCGCGCTATAGCTGGGGATACGCCATAGTTGCGGGGGCCGAAGGTAATATCTTCGAGGATAGTGGGCATAAATAATTGGTCGTTAGCATCTTGAAAGCTAAAGCCAATTTGTTTGCGGACTTGGGGGAGAGTTTGGGGTGCTATGGGGATGTGATTAATAGAAATTTCACCAGATTTTGGTTGTTTCAAACCAATGAGATTTTCTAGTAAGGTACTTTTACCAGAACCAGTTGCACCCATTAAAGCCACGCGATCGCCTGCATTTAAACTAAAGGAGATATCTGTTAATACAGGTTCTTGATGGGGATAGGCGTAAACTAAATTTTTCACCTCAACGATGCCATTATTGGGGTGACGGATGGAAGTTTGGGGGTTAGAAGTTAAAGATTTCAAAATTCACAACTCTATAGGAACTGAGAGTAAAACAAATCGCGATCACCCAAGCTAAGAACAGCAAGAAGCGTTCTTTAGCTGGAAATTTAAAATCTACGGGTAATTGTCCGTTATAGCCACGAATGACCATTGCACCATAGACACGTTCCGCCCTTTCTAGACTACGGATGTACAAAGTACCAATCATTGCTGCACTAGCATAGCGTAGCCAACCTGATGCACCATTTAAACCGCGTAGCTGCGCGCTACGCTGCATCCTTTGGACTTCCGCTAGTAAGATTTCCAGGTATTGTCCAGCTAGGAGTAAGTTTTCTTTGAGGGCGGGGGGAACAGGTAGACTTTTGAGGGCGATACCGAAACTATGGGGGGGTAGGGTTAATAAGAAACTGTTCATGACGATGAGACAGATGAGGGAACGAACTAACAAAAAACTGGCGCGTTCCCAACCCAAGGGTAATGCAACTAAAGATAAGAAAATTAACTCTGTACCTAGCAATCCTCCCATTTGGCGAATTGGCGGACGTAAAACTGCTAGCCAAATTAAAGCGATCGCGCCATACACAGCCAGCCAATACCAAGCATGATGCTTTAGTAAAGCCGTTCCCACAACAATCACAAGAGATAAATGCAAGCGTAAAGGCATATTCAAGTCAAAATTTCAAAAGTATTGCAAAGTGAGGAGTGAGGAGTGCTGTTAGCGGAAGCGCGGCGTTTAGCCGGTGCTGAGTAATGAGTAATGAGTGTTTCGTAATCAATTCTTTAATTTTGAATTTTGAATTTTGAATTTTGAATTGATAAGTCCCCAATCCCCAATCCCCAACTAAGCATTCTTCGGCTGTACTACTTTAGCTATCCCAAAGGCGACAGCAAAGCAAACCGCCGCACCTAATAAGCCTGCGATGCTTGTACCAATGATTCCTAAACCTTCAATTCCATAGTCTGCTAAGGGTGTGGGTACAGATATCCGTACTTGTTCAGCCAATTTGATAAAACCTAATTCTTCTGCTACTTTTTCTAAGCCATCAGGCCAAGCTGAGGCGACGAGTGATAGGACACCAGCTATTAACACTATGCTAACTACAGGTACTACCCAACCGCGCATCTGTTCCTGTTCCCCTGGTAGTAAATCTGGGCGCGCTTTAGCTAAATAAGCCAATACACCACCAGTAATTAACCCTTCACCCACACCAATCAAAATATGAATTCCTGTCATGGCTGGTAAAACTATGGTGATGGGTGCAGTTCCAGAAAGGGCTAATTCAATTGCACAAGCTATAGCAGCTACTACTACGCTGATGCCAGCAGCAATTCCCGCCGCTAAGGGTAAGCGTCCTTTCGCGCCTCCCAGTAGTCTTTGCAATGTCTGGGTCAATATCCACCCTACCCAAACACCAATTACTGCCATATTGAAAATGTTAGCCCCCAAGGCGGTGATACCACCATCAGCGAATAACACCGCTTGAATAATTAAGACTGTAGCAATACAAAGCATTCCCGCCCAAGGGCTACCGAGAATAATTGCTGCTAAAGTTCCTCCCAATAAGTGACCACTTGTACCCCCGGCAACGGGGAAATTAATCATTTGCGCTGCAAAAATGAAAGCTGTGGTTAAGCCCAGTATAGGCGCGCGACGGATACCAAAGGCTTGCTGCGATCGCTCACAAGCAACAAATAGTGCAACAAAACTTGCTAAACCTGTAGCACCTGCTACCGGCACAGAAACAAATCCATCAGGTATGTGCATAATATGCCCTGTCTCAAAAGTAGTATTCTGCACAATTTCATTGTGCAATTTTAGGCATCAAACTAATAAAAAACAATATTTTCCACTTGTTTTCAATGCCCTATTGGGGGATTTTAGCCTGTTACTTAGGGAATATTGGCAATAAAATCTACATCAAATAATGTACTTGTTTAGCAAGTTATTAATTTTTATTTATTTTTTAACCGAGATTCTATAAAAGTTAATTTTAAAAGCACATTTCTTTCGATAAAGATGACATTTCCTTGGTATTTTTTCAGTTGAGTCACTAACTAAATAAATTTATTAAGCGTTGGTGAAATTTTTCTAATATAATTCTTTCCATCTCTACAGGCTCACCAGATAAAATTTCATAGATTAGTGGTACACCTAATTGGATGGCTTCCAGAATTTCGCGTTGTACAAATACATCTTCTGGCTTACCTTCTAAAATCAATTGTCCTTGATCCATCACAAACACCCAATCAGCCCAACTACACACAAAATCTAAATCATGGGTAGCCATGAGTATGGTTGTGCCAGATGAATGAATTTTCTGCAAAACTGAAATTAAGTTGCGGGTTTGAGGTCTATCTAAATATGCAGTTGGTTCATCTAGTAATAGCAATTCTGGCTTTAAAACCATGACATCAGCTAAAGAAACACGCTTTTTTTGTCCTAAGCTCAGATGATGTACTGGTCTTTGTGCTAGTTCACTGAGGTTAAATTCGTTTAAGGCTTGTGTTACTCGTTGTTGAATTTCTGCTGGTGGTAATCCTAAATTACACAAACCATAGGAAATATCTTCTTCGACAGTAGAAGCTACTAATTGTTGTTCAGGATTTTGAAAGATAAGTCCAACTTTTTGCCGCAGTTTCATTAAAAAATTGCGGTCATATTGTAAAGGTTTACCCTGCCAATATATATTTCCTTTATGGGGTTTATATAAACCATTAGCTAATAAAAATAAGGTGGTTTTGCCACAGCCATTTTTGCCAATCAAAGCGCATTTTTTGCCTGATGGTATACTCAAATTTACACCGTTTAAGGCTGATTGTTGTCCACCTGGGTAAGTGTAGTGTACTTGCTGAAATTCTAGTAATTTTTCTTGTTTATTCATCTAGGGATTGGGGGTTGGGGACTGGGGATTGGGGACTGGGGATTGGGAAATGAGACAAGGTAGACAAGGTAGACAAAGGAGAATTTATTTCTCTGTTAGCACTCACTCATTACTCATTACTCATTACTCATTACTCATTACTCATTACTCATTACTCATTACTCATTACTCATTACTCTCAAAACGGAGTAGCGATTTTAAAATAGATATCTTTTCCATTCTAGTTCTATTAAGATTAAACAACCCAGAATCGCTTCCATTGCATAGCGTGTTGATAGATAGTAATTTTGTGAGTGCCAAACTTGAAATTCGCCGTTAAATCCTCTGGATTCTAGACTGAGGTAAACTTGGTGATATTTCTCTATAGTGCGTTGTAATAATTGTCCGATTAAGAGGGATAAACTTTTCATGCTCAGGCTAAATGTGCGGTAGCCACTACGAGATTGTTGAGCTACCCACAATTCTGAGGCTGTATTTAATAGGACGAAAATAAACCGATACATTAGTAAAAGTAAGTCGGTAATTAAGATAGGTAAGCCTATACGTCTGAGGGTTTTTAATAAGTCAGCAAAAGGAATGGTTAACATCACAAAATAGAAGCAAGAAATAGCAGCGATCGCTCTTGTAAATATGCTCCATCCTTGCTCAATACCATGTCTGCTAATATAGAAGTAATAATCACCGATATTAACACCGTTAATCACATCACTTCGGATAGTATTGAGGTAATTAATTGTGACACCATTAATTACTAAAGCTGGTAAACTAGTTAACCAAAATAAAATCGGGATATAAACTAGTTTTAAATATATTTTGGTGGGAATACCCGCGTAAAATATAGTCCAGATACTTACCCAAATCGCAATAATAATTTGCACTGGTGGGTGGGCAAAATTAGAGATAATGAGTAAGGCGATCGCAAACAGTAATTTCTGTTCTGGTGCTAATCGCCGTAATTTATTAGTGTAAGCTAGCGTATCGATTTGCAGGCTCATTCCTTATTCCTTTGTTGTTGGGAACGTCCTTTATATAAACCAATTGCATAACCGATAATTCCCGCACCTAAAGCTGCTTGTGAACTAAATAGTAAGCTTTCTATTTCTCCACTAGGTGGCTCAAAAAAAGGTTTAACCCAAGGTTGATATCCTGGTTTGATTTCCCCAATTACCTGTTCAGCTTGTCCATCTGCGCCACCAAATTCTGCACCTTTGATAAATATTAACGGTGTGACTGATAACACAATGACTCCCAGCAACAATAGCCAGTTAGTTATTCCCTGTTTAGATTGATTCATGGGTTTGGGGTTGACGTTTGATGAGTTGCAATATTTCTAATTCTTGCGGACTGTAGGATTGTAACCAGTTCCACACCAAGACAGTTAGCAATCCTTCGCTAATAGCTAAGGGGACTTGAGTAATGGCGAAAATTCCAGCAAACTTGGCAAATGAGGCTATAAATCCACCCACTGGTGCTGGGAAAGCTAATGCAAGTTGGACAGATGTAATCACGTAGGTAAGTAAATCTGCTAAAGCTGCGGCGGAAAAAATGGCGATTTTTTGCTTACCAGTTAACTGCATGATCAGATGATAAATCCAGTAAGCGGCAAATGGCCCAGCGATCGCCATTGAAAACGCATTTGCTCCCAATGTGGTTAAACCACCATGTGCTAATAGTAAAGCTTGAAATACTAAAACCAATGTTCCTAAAACAGACATCGCCAAAGGGCCGAATAATACCGCACCTAAACCTGTACCTGTAGGGTGAGAACAACTACCGGTCACAGATGGCAATTTTAACGCTGACAAAACAAAAGTAAAAGCACCTGCTAAAGCTAAGAGTAATTTTAATTCTGGATTCGCTTTGGTAATGCGTGTGAGCGATCGCACCCCTAAAATCATAAATGGTAAAGCTACTACCCACCAAAAAGCTGCCCATGCAGGTGGTAAATAACCTTCCATAATGTGCATACCATAGGCTGGTGCGGCTGCACTCACCACTAGATAAAAACTCAAAGTTCCCATCAGCAAGAGTGAGGTGCGTTTGGACATGAGAACCATTCTCAGCACACTTTATACCTCAAAAATTTTAATTCAAGGATTTAGTTTAACTCACCAATTCCCTACGCTGACAACTTACAACTAAAAATTAAAACTTCCAGACAATTTCTGATCACATTTACAACAACTCACTCAAAATCAGTGCATTAAACCTTACCAATAGTTTAGAGGGCTAAGATTTTTCGATATTCTGATTGACTTAACTGGTACTGTAAAGAGATTTTTACCATCAGAAATTGACCATTCAACGTCTTATTTACTATTATTAATTAATACAATTAATTCAATGGTTTCACTTAAAATTGATAGCTAAAGAAAAAAATATCGTGAAGATTTGCAAAGAAATTTATATGACCTCTATAATTGCAAATTTTTATTGATTTACAAAGAAACACTTGATAATTATTGACAATAACTTTTACGTCTTGTAGTATACACAACTGTAGTTGCAAATTATTAGCAACTTCATATACTGTGCTTAAACTGTGGTTGAATTTCAATGCCCAATAATTACTCTCTGGGTAAAGGAGAAATTTGGAGTCGTCGCCAACTTTTGAAATGGGGATTATGCGGTGCTGGTGTAGTCGGTGCAGCAGCAATGCTGCAAGCTTTTAATAGCAAAAGCCAGCCAATTGTCAAAATTCCGACAATGGAGATGAATGACGCTCAAAATGTAGCGCATCCCCTGCAAATGCTCAGAAATTTCGATTATGGTACTGTCAAGCAAGAAAATGGACGTACTATTCGAGAATTCCAATTAACTGCGGGGACTTCTGTTATTCAACTCAATAGTGCAGTAGCTTACAATGTCTGGGATTTAAATGGTCACATACCAGGGCCGACACTCAGAGCTAAACAAGGCGATCGCATAAGGATATTATTTCTCAATAAAGCTGGGCATTCCCACTCTTTGCATTTTCATGGAGTACATCCGGCTGAGATGGATGGTGTGCGTCCAGTCAGCAATGGTAGTGCCACAATCTACGAATTCGATGCTGAACCATACGGCGTACATCTCTACCATTGTCACATTGAACCAGTGACGCGTCACATCGCCAAGGGATTGTATGGGATGTTCATCATTGATCCGCCGAAACCTCGTCCTGCGGCTGATGAGATGGTGTTAGTCATGGCTGGTTATGACGTAAATGACGATAACCGCAATGAATATTATGCGTTTAATGGGCTACCGCATCATTATATGCACCATCCCATTAAAATTTACCAAAATCAGCTAATTCGGTTGTACGTCCTCAACATTATCGAATTCGATCCGGCGGTAACTTTTCACCTCCACGCCAACTTTTTTGATGTCTATCGTTCAGGAATGACGATGAACCCTAGTGAAAAAACCGATGTGATCACAATGGGAGTCGCCGAAAGACACATTTTAGAGTTTGCGTTTCGCTACCCAGGTAAATATATGTTCCATCCCCATCAAGATGCAATAGCAGAAAATGGCTGCATGGGACAGTTTGAAGTTATCGCTAATAATTCTCAGATTTCATCTAGTTAATTCAATTTTATTTGCAATTATGATCAAACCCCGTTATATTTTTCTAGCGATCGCTAGCTGTTTTATCGTCTCTTTGAGTTCTTGCAATGGCGGTACACAAACAACCGAGAATACCCAGCCACCAGCAATTACCCAGACAACAGAAACTGTAACTCATAGTGGTCACAGTAGTAAGGCGAAAATTAATATTAATACTGCTATCTTGTCAGAATTAGATAAATTTGAAGCCAAATTAGGTGTTCCGGCTTTATCCAATAAAATTCAAGCCAATCGTCCCTATGGTAGTCCAGAGGATTTAGTCAGCAAGAAAGTCATTACTCAAGAACAGTTTGACCAAATTAAAGATTTAGTCAGCGTTCAGGAAGTAGAATTAACAGGCGAAGCCAAAGACGTAGACTACATGACCAAAATGGGGTTAATGAAAGGTCATTTGTTTGTAGCTAAAGAACTACTAGATAAAAATCAGCCAAAACAAGCCGAACCTCATATTGGACACCCAGTCGAAGAGATTTATATTGACGTAGAAGACCAACTCAACGAGCGTCAAGTCAAAGAATTCAAGACTACTTTGGTGAGTTTACAAGATTTAGTCAAATCCAGTCCCAAGAGTGCCAAAGTTAACACAGATTTTACCGCTTCTGAGCAGTCAGTAGACGGTGCGATCGCCGCTTTACCGGAAGCACAACGCACCAAACCCGGATTTGTCTTACAAGTAGTCAACGGCCTATTAGATGCAGCTAACTCCGAATATGGAGCCGCGATCGCTAATGGTAAAGTAGCAGAAGCCATTGAATATCAAGACTCCCGTGGCTTTGTAATTTACGCTGACGAACTCTACAAAGGAATCGGGACTCAAGTTTCACAAAGCAACCCCGAAGCACACAAAGCCATTGAAACGAGTTTTACCGAACTTAAAAAAGTTTGGCCTAGCGTCATTCCCCCCAGTCAACCAGTAAAAACCCCCCCCGAAGTGACTCAACTGATCAAAACTATTGAACTCAACTCCCAAAAAGTCATTGATCAATCCAGCACCCAAGCACAAAGTTAGTATCAAAGATAGTATTGTCAAGTACCATCAGTAACAAACTCAGGAGTTTAAAATGAGTGAGCAGTGAGGTATTTTAAACCTGTAACATCAATTTGCCAAAATTCAGCTAAAGTTGCAAACTCAGAAATCCTGGCAAAATCTGATTTTCTGAATTGCGCTAGCGAAGCAGGACGAAGTCCATTGCGAATTGCGAATTGCGAATTGCGAATTGCGAATTGCGAATTGCGAATTGCGAATTGCGAATTGCGAATTGCGAATTGCGAATTGCGAATTGCGAATTGCGAATTGCGAATTGCGAATTGTTACAACTCCTCACTCATCACACCCCCTTCGTCATTGTAATTAACGACTAATGCAAGAGCTTGATCAAAAAAAGACCATCGACTTATTAAACGCCATCATGGAATTTGAACTCGCAGGAGTAGTGCGCTACACACACTATTCCTTGATGGTAACAGGCCCTAATCGTATTCCTATCGTGGCTTTCTTCAAAGCTCAGGCTAGCGAATCCTTACTTCATGCTCAACAAGTAGGGGAAATTCTCACAGGTTTGGATGGACATCCCACCTTAAGAATCGCCCCAATGGAAGAGACTTTCAAGCATTCTGTAAAAGATATATTGGAAGAAAGCTTGAACCACGAAAGAAAAGCTTTGGAAATGTATAAGAGTTTACTTGAAACTGTAGAAAATGCTTCTATTTACTTAGAAGAATTTGCCCGTACCATGATTGGACAAGAAGAACTACATAATCTCGAATTGAAAAAAATGCTCCGCGATTTCAGTTAAGAGTTAAGAGTCAATGGTCAATAGTCAACAGTCAATAGTCAATTTTTTTGGCTGTGGACTGCGGACTGTTGACTTTAAACTATGGACTGTGGACTGTTTTGGACTAAATAATAATGAACTTTAGCACTGCTCTACCTACTTTTGTTATTACACTTCGTGAAGGCGTGGAAGCCGCGTTAGTGGTGGGTATTGTTTTAGCATTATTGAAAAAAGCTAAACAATCCCGCTTGAATATTTGGGTATATGCTGGTATCGCCGTTGGTATTGTTGTCAGCGCGCTAATTGGCGTATTGTTTAGCTGGTTGATTAAAATTCTCGGCGCAGCTAACCCCCAATACACCCCAGTAGTTGAACCCATGCTAGAGGGTGTATTTAGTGTGTTGGCGATCGCCATGCTCAGTTGGATGTTAATCTGGATGACGAAGCAAGCCAGATTCATGAAAGCCCAAGTAGAGGGAGCAGTTAACCAAGCTTTAGTCAACAATTCCCAAGCAGGTTGGGGAGTTTTTAGCTTAATTTTGGTGGCTGTTGTCCGAGAAGGCTTTGAAACAGTCTTATTTGTCGCTGCAAATTTCCAACAAGGACTCATCCCCACAATTGGCGCATTAGCCGGGTTAGCCACAGCAGCTGCGATCGGTGTAGGCTTATTTAAATTGGGCGTGAAAATTAATATCCGTCAATTTTTCCAAGTGATGGGTGTTTTATTAGTTTTGATTGTGGCGGGGTTGGTAGTTTCTGCATTAAAACATTTTGATGACGCTTTTGCTAATTTAGCTCTCAGTAACCGCGCTTCCGAAAGTCTGTGTTTTTATTACGAACACTTTACTAAAATCCATTCTTGCATTTTAGGGCCAATGGTTTGGAATACTAGTAAAGTTTTGCCTGATCAAGAATTTCCTGGTATAGTTTTCAAATCTTTATTTGGCTATAGAGACAATCTCTATCTCGTCCAAGCAGTGGGATATCTGACGTTTTTGTTAACTGTTGGTGGTTTATACTTCCGCAGTTTAACTGGTGGTTCTATGAAACCCAATCATATTGCAATTGACAAAAAATCTGTTAGTCCCGCAAAAGATTAAAAATATCCATTGTCGGCATACAATTAATCTCGGTAAGGTAAATTATGAAAGGTTTGTAGTGAGAACTAAAGTTCACAAAAAAGGACTAAAGTCCTTACTACAAACTTAGCCCTAGCATTTTTATGATTTGAATAAATTTTGTTGAAGTTGGCGGCAGGCTTTTTCAATAGCATCTATACTACCTGGATTAACTAAACCATAGTAGTCAAAAACATAGACTCGATTATTTTTGGTGGCTTGTAACTTCTGCCAAAAAGATTCTTTTTGTAAAGCTTCTAAGACAGAATTAGGTGAACTTCCAGGGGAACTTACTATTAAAATTGTCTCTGGGTTTGCTTCTAATACTTTTTCTGCTGATAGTGTGACATAACCGGCAACGGGACTTTTACCTTGTAATTCTGCTGCTAAATTCTTGAGTTGAAATTTATCGAGTAAATCACCAGCCCAACTGTTTTTATTCGGTGATAGAATTGGCTGAATACTCACTAAAACTAGAGTAGAAGGACTGCGCTCAACTTTATCTGGTAAGAAGCTTTGATAACGTTCTAATAAAGGCTGGGGATTTACATCAATTAATTTAGCAATTTCTTTAGTTACTTCTGCTAAAGATTGCCAATTATTGACTTGTGTCAATAAAGTGCGAATTCCTAATTGTTCTAGTCTTTGAGTGACTTGATTAGAAAAGCCTGCTGCACCAATTACTAAATCTGGCTTGAGAGCCACAATTTTTTCTAAATTAGGGGGAGTTTGACCTTCACTGACACGAGGTAGATTCTGGAAACGCGAGTCATTTTTAAATAATGTACTACCTGTAATTCCTACCAGTTTTGTGGAATCTAATTGATAGATAATATCTGTCGCTAAAGACGAGAGGGTGACGACTCTTTTAGCGGTGAATATTGCAGAAGTCTGTACTTGTGGTTGAGTAGTTGCAGTTGTGCAAGCACTCATCATAAAGCTTAATAAAAAAGCTAATATACAAGATATCCAGGAACGAAACATAAGCTAAATTCAGGCAATTAACTAAATCATCCCACGCCTCATGATTCAGCATAACTGAAAGTTAAAAAAAAAGGCGAGTACACACACCAGCCAAAATCCCCTAAAATTCAGATGACTGTGTTGCTCGCCAGGGGGTATACAAGGTTTTTGAGAAAAGCTGTACTTAATATACAAGACTTCATAGAAAAACTAATGTTGGATAGATCACAAATCACGGTTTTTTTAAAATTACTGTCAGTAAAGTTTTTTACCTGGCAACAGCAGTAATTTAACCCGCTATTTGCTATCTGGAATTAAAGCCAAGTCTTCTGGTGTATTGCAGTTAAATAATATTTCTGGATTTGATAAGGGTAAAATTTCTACAGGATAACTTTGTAGCCAACGCTGAAACGATCGCCCGCCTTGATTGATAAACTCTAATAATTGCGGTAAACAGCGACGACGATAAAAACCGCACAGAACTTCCCAGCCTTTATCATGATGAGCTAAAGCTGCGATCGCTTGATCATCTACATTATCCAGTCTGGCAATCCAATCTTGTAGTAACCCCAGTTGTAACTTCGGTAAATCACAAGCTAGTAGCAAAGCCCACTCAGTATTTACCTGTGTCAAACCTTGAGCAAAACCCAATAAAGCCCCTTGGTGATGGGCAGATTCTCGAATAAATTGACAATCAGGTAAATCTAAGTGCTGATAGCGTTCCAGCCAAGGGGTGACTACATACACAGTATCAGCACACTGGGCAGCAATACTACATATTCTTTGCAGTAATGGCACACCATCAACAGGTATCAAAGCCTTATCCTGTCCCATCCGCGAACTTTGACCGCCAGCTAAGACAATAGCAGTTAGAAGTGGTGAGTTATTAGTCATTAGTCATTAGTCATTAGTCATTAGTCATTAGTCATTAGTCAACAGTCAACAGTCATTACTCATTACTCATTACTCATTACTCATTACTCTCCCCCTGCCCCATGCCCTATGCCCTATGCCCCATGCCCCATGCCCTATGCCCTATTTTGACTCTGCTGTACTTGCTGCAACAACTGTTCTAAACTTCCGGCTGCGGGGAGACATTTCAAGCCTTGGCAAACTAAACCAACGCTATCGGCGGGTAAATTAGACACTACACTCAACGCTACAGTGGGTAAATATTTGGGTAGTAATGAGTTAATTTGCTCGGTGGTGCTGCGAATTAAAGTGCAGTTATGATACCAATCTAAGGCGGTAAATAAACTGGGACAAGCTTGGGGTGCTTGCTGCATGATACTGTTAAAAGCTTTTAAACCTTGTTCGGCTAAGTCTAGATAATGGAGATCATCAGTTAACAGTGATAGCCGGACTAAATTTGCGATCGCCACACCGTTAGCTGAGGGTGTAGCATTATCAGCATAACTGCGTTCCCGTACAATTAAATCTTGACTCGCATCACTAGCGGCATTAAAGTAGCCACCTAATTCTACACTCCAGAGAAACTGATGAAATTCGGTTTGCAGTGCGATCGCTCTTTCCAACCATAAAGAGTTCTGTGGGTTCTGCGTTTGGTGTAAATCTAGCAACGCCTTAATAAATAAAGCATAATCTTCCGACTGCGCCAATACAGCCGGTTGACCCTCATAGTTGAGTCTGTGGAAACGTCCCGCCACAAACTGATGTGAGTAAACAAATTCCGCCGCTTTCGCCCCTACTTCCCAATATTCTGGTAATTGGAACGCCGCCGCCGCCCTAGCTAGCCCAGAAATCATCAAGCTATTCCAAGCTACAATCATCTTTGTATCTGTAACTGCGGGGATACGTCCTGGCCAGTCGGTGGTTTTGGCTTCTTGGTTGTCTCGTGCAGGCGGGAAAGTGGGTAGGGCATCAGGTAAACTACCATAACGCACGGCAAACAATTTATCTAAAGCTACTTCTAAATTTGTACTTAATTCCCCTGCATTGCGTCTTTGCAAGACGTTTTTCCCTTCAAAATTGCCGTTAGGGGTGACTGTAAACTGTTGTTGTAATTCTGTTAGTTCTGTCGGTGTTAACAGTTGTTCTAATTCTGCGTAACTCCAAACGTAAAAAGCCCCCTCTTCTGGTTCCCTTTCCCCAGGATGAGTAAAACTATCCGCATCTTGAGCCGCATAAAAATAACCAGTCGGTGCAGTCATTTCCCTTTGTAGCCACTGCACAGTACCAGATACAGCCCTCGCAAATGCCGGTTCTTGAATCCCTGCACTCCATAAATTAGCTAGATACTCGACGATTTGACCATTATCGTAAAGCATCTTTTCAAAGTGGGGGACAGTCCAAGTAGGGTCAACGGTGTAGCGATGAAAGCCGCCAGCTACATGGTCATAAATCCCACCCAAAGCTAAATCTAGACCACGCTGAAGGCATACTTGTTGACCATCATACCGAGATTCAAACTGACATCGCGTTCCCTGCAGTGCCAATTCTGCATAGGGAATCATCGGGAAGCTATTACCATACTGATTCGGCGTAAGAATCCCTGTACTAGTTTCCCAACCACGTTGCAATAGTTCTTGTGTTTGAGCTTGTTGTGTCGCTTCTCCTTGTAAAACCGCAGATTTTAGCAAGGATTCAGCAATTACAGCTTTGCGTTGCTGTAAATCCTCTTTTTCTGTATCGTAATAGCGGCGCAGTGCTTGCAAAACCTGCAAAAATCCAGGACGGTTGTAACGCGGTTCTAGAGGAAAATAAGTCCCAGCGTAAAACGGGACTAAATCTTCTGGTGAGAGAAAGACATTTAAAGGCCAACCCCCTTGACCACTCATCATCTGCAAAGCCTGCATATAGATGCTATCGATGTCTGGTCTTTCTTCTCTATCTACTTTAATAGGCAAAAAATTAGCGTTCAGATACTCAGCTACAGCTAGATCAGAAAACGCCTCACCTTCCATGACAGTACACCAGTGACAACTGGAATAGCCAATAGAGACAAAAATCGGTTTATTTTCGGTTTTAGCAGTTGCAAGAGCTTCATCACACCAAGGCCACCAATCAATCGGGTTTTCGGCGTGTTTACGGAGGTAGAGACTCTGGGCTTGAGCAAGGCGATTAGTCATGGTTAGGGTGCAGATAGTTGCCTTATTTGCCCAGTCTAACTGCTGTCAGTATTTACCTCAATGCCTAAATATAGATATTTCGGGAAGTAAAGGGAATCGGGATAAATCAAGTCAAAATTCAAGGGACTTACAGAAAATATATTATTCAGTCTATCTGCTTCAAAACAACCGTCTTTCCCCCTGCTCCCTGCCCCCTGCCCCCATGCCATCAACGTGATAGTATATTTTCTTAGTTGAAAATCCCTTAGTGACTAGTGCGTCCTGTAACTAAACTCCAGATAAAAATAGCAACGATCGCACCGATAATAGCAACAATAAAGCCAGGAATGCTGAAAGTGGCTGCCGTTAATTGTAATCTTCCCGTTTCTAAAAGTGTCACTAAAGTACCGCCAATTAACGCCCCAATGATGCCTAAAATCATAGTTGCGATGATACCACCGCCTTGACGACCAGGGTAAATAGCTTTGGCGATCGCTCCAGCAATCAGTCCAAGAATTATCCAAGCGATAATGTTCATAATTTAACTGGAAAGAAGACTTACCAGTAATTTATTGATTAAAATCTAGTTTTCCTTCTCTCTGGAGAAATAAGTATTAATGCCATTGAATTGTTATTGACTATTCTATATATATAGTGATATTTTTAATCAGACCACTCGGTCTTAAATATTTTCGATGTCTAAAGGCGAAGAAACAAAAGCTCGAATTATTCAACAAGCAGCCGAACTGTTTAATCAACAGGGATACGCTGGTGCGTCGATTTCTGACATCATGCGGGTGACAGGGTTAAAAAAAGGAGGAATCTACAATCACTTTCAAAGTAAGGATGAATTAGCATTACAAGCGTTTGATTATGCGATCGCTTGTGTGAGTAAACATTACAGGTTAGCATTACGCCATGAACGTCATGCGATCGCCCGTGTAAAGGCCATGATTAATGTATTTAGCAGTTTTGTAGACAATCCCCCCATCCCTGGAGGATGTCCACTACTCAATACAGCTGTAGAAAGTGATGATGCTCACCCTGTTTTAAAAGCACGCACACAGCAAGCTATGACTGCTTGGCTAAATCTCATTAGTCGGATTATTGAAACCGGAATCGCTAAAGGTGAAATTCAATCTGACGTAAATGCAGATGAAATTGCCAGTATCATAACTGCAACCCTAGAAGGTGCAATTATGATGACCAAGTTATATGAAGATAAAATTTATATGCAAAGAGCGGTCAATCATCTAAATCAATATATAGATACTCATCTTTAAAACATGGCTCAAATTAAAATTTATGGATTGGCTGATAAACTTAATCCCATTAAAGTCGAGTTATCCGATATTATTCATTCTGCTGTAGTTGCAGTGTTGCAAATTCCTATTGAAAAAAGATTTCATCGATTTTTTCCACTAGAACCAACTGATTTTTACTATCCCCAAGATAGAACAGAAAACTATTTAATTATTGAGATTAGTATGTTTGAAGGTCGGTCATTGTCCACTAAAAAACAACTAATTCAGACCATTGTTCAAAAAATTCATGATAAATTTAACATTGCAGTTAATGATATTGAGATTACAATCTTTGAAACACCCAAATCTAATTGGGGGATTAGAGGTTTAGCTGGTGATGAGTTGGTACTAAACTACAAAATAGACGTTTAATTTTTTTTGACAAGCAACAAACCGATTGGTCTGAAAATTTGAGGATGAACTATGCTAGTTACAGAAAAATCATCTAGAGCACTAGAAGTAGTAATGAATATACCCATAAAAACCTATGATATAGATTTTATGGGCATTGTCAGCAACATAGTTTATGTGAGATGGTTAGAAGATTTACGCCTCAAATTTTTAGAAGAACATTGGCAACTTGAGCAACAATTACAGCAAGGATATGCCCCAATTCTTGCAGGTACAGAAATTGAATATAAACGCTCAATTAAATTAAATTCCCAAGTGATTGGTCGTTTATGGTTGAGTAATTTAGGTCGCTTAAAATGGACTGTCCAAGCAGAGATTTTAGCTGATGACAAGTTAGCAGCATTAGCTATACAAAAAGGTGCTTTTATCAACTTAGATAACGGTCGGCCAATTCCCATTCCAGAACCACTAAAACAGAAATACTGCCAAGTTCAGTAGATTCTACCAATTTTTTACTAAAAAAACATTCGGTCTTTTAAATCCAAAATCGGAGTTTTCTGTGCTGAAATTTTACTATGCCCCACTTTCCCCTAATGCTCGACGTGTATGGATCACTTTATTAGAAAAGGGAATTGATTTTGAAGCAATTTTATTAAAATTAAACGGTGATCAATTACAATCAGAATTTTTGCAACTCAATCCATTTCATCATATTCCCGTCATAGTAGATGATGGTTTTAGAGTCATAGAATCTTTGGCTATTTTAGATTATTTAGAAAGTAAATATCCCACACCCACATTGTTACCTAGTGATTCTCAAGCATTAGCAAAAGTCAGAATGTTGCAGATGGTGACGGCTAATGAACTATTCCCCAAAACTATCCCACTAATTTGTGAGAGTCCTGATTCATCGCAGTTTGTACAAGCAGTCAAACATATCAATACAGTGCTGCAATTTTTCACAGAAATTATAGGCGATCGCCCTTTTTTCGTTGGGGAACAATTAACCCTAGCAGATATTGTAGCTGGGACAGTTTTACCCTTTTTACCTAACTTGGGCGTGGGTTTAAATGATTATCCCCAACTGCAAAATTGGTGTGAACATATTCAGCAACGTCCAGCTTGGCAAAAAACTCAACTCAGCGACGCAGACTTTGAGGAATTCCAACGACGGGTAAGATTTTTGGTGAGATTGCACAGGCGGGAGATGAATAAAAATCATCAAGGTGATGAAAATAAATAGTGATGACACTTTTACGTTGTTTCTACATAGCTGATTGAGAAAAAGTAGATTAGATTGTAAGCATTGTTACTGATTGGAATAACAATGCTAATTTTTTTTATTCATGGTGTTGCTGAGTCCAAAGTCAAATTTGCTAAACCTTTGCAATCTCTAATTAAACAAGATTTGTCTCAGCGTGGTCATAATTTACCGCATTTTCACTCTGGATTTTATGCTGATATTTTAAACACTAAAGATAGAATTTGGAATTTTATTCATCAAGACTTAGCAAATACTAAGCAAGAAAATCCTCATGTTGATACTCAAGATATATTTCGTGGTCAGGAAATTAGACAAGAGTTTATTTCTGATTTTGTAGGTGATGCTTTTACTTACCTCAATATTGAAAGAGGAGCGAAAATTAGAGAAGCTATCACACTACATTTAAATGAACTGATTCAAGATTATCCTGATGAAAATGAACTTCATATTGTTGCCCATTCTATGGGAACTGTAATCTTATGGGATATGCTCTTTTCTGATAAATTTTCATCAGGTGATTCTGCATTTATTTTTAGGAAATTAATTAATGGTAGAGTCAATCTTAAAAGTATCACCACAATGGGATCACCAATTTTATTATTTAATATGATATTAGATATTAAAAAACATCAAATTCATGATTTCATGAGTGATTTTAATCAACAAAACCTAAGATGGACTAATATAATCCACGCCTCAGATTTAATTGCTTATCCTTTAGAAGCTAGTTTAAAAATAAATAATGTACCTAATTTGTTAATCAAGGATAAATTTATATCCACTAGTGCTAATGATTTAGAAACAACTGTACGTGCTGTAGCTGCATTTCCTGCTGTTGAAGCAGCCAGTAAAATGAATACCAATATTAATCAAGTTTTCTATATGGCATCTTTAGCATCGGGTGCCGCCGATGCTCATATAAATTACTGGCATTGTCCTCAGACCGCAAAAATAATTGTAGATAATATTCTTGGCAGTGAAGAAAAAATCATTGATGTGGTAATTGAACGGTTAAAAAAAGTGCCAGGAATGACTATTGTGCTGCTAGAAAATGAAGATTCTGCCCAAGCTGTAGATTCTAAAAGTGCAAATTATTGGGATATGTATTTTGGGAATATCGATAAACTAAGAGAAAGTTTTGAATTTTGTGATGGTAGTGGCAAGCTAAGAATGCGTGATAATTTAGCTCAAATTCCTCATGTATCTGTATATAATAGTGAAGGTAACTGTCAATTTAAGGGATATGTTGGTTTAATTCATGCTAATGGACTGAGAACAGAAGTAGAAGATATTAAGCAAAAATATTACTAAGGAATAATTTGTAGAAAAATTAAACCATAAAAATCTACAACGGTTTTTTGCCTGCGGTATTATAAATACCTCCCCAGCAAATTATCTTTAATAAAGCAGGAATTATAAAAATGACTATGACTCAACAACCAATACAAGTAATTGGAGGTGGGCTAGCTGGGACAGAAGCAGCATGGCAAATTGCTCAGGCTGGAGTACCAGTGATTTTACATGAAATGCGTCCCCAACGTTTCAGCCCTGCCCATCATACAGAACATTTAGCAGAATTGGTGTGTAGTAACTCTTTTGGCGCAATGGCAAGCGATCGCGCGGCGGGTTTACTGCATACAGAATTACGCCAACTCGGTTCTATAGTCATCTCTAAAGCCGATGAACACGCTGTACCGGCTGGGGGTGCGTTGGCTGTGGATAGGGGTCAATTTGGACAGGATTTAACGCAAACTTTAGAGAATCATCCGTTAATTGAATTCCGGCGTGGGGAAGTTCCAGCGATTCCCGAAGGTATTGTGGTTTTGGCAAGTGGGCCATTAACAAGTCCCGACTTAGCAGAAGACTTGCACCGCTTTACTGGCATGGAATACATGAGTTTTTTTGATGCGGCTAGTCCGATTATTGTCGGTGAATCTATCAACCGTGATGTTGCTTTTATGGCTTCACGCTATGACAAAGGAGAAGCCGCTTATCTCAACTGTCCCATGAATAAGGAGCAATATCTGCGGTTTTGGGAGGCACTTTGTCAAGCCGAACAAACAGAACTCAAGGATTTTGAGCGAGAAACAGCGAAATTTTTTGAAGCCTGTCTCCCCATTGAAGAACTCGCACAACGGGGAGAAGACACGATGCGCTACGGGCCTTTAAAGCCAGTGGGTTTATCTGATAGCCGCACTGGTGAACGTCCCTATGCGGTGGTACAGTTGCGCCAGGAAGATAAAGCCGGTCAGTTGTGGAATATGGTTGGCTTCCAAACAAATCTGCGTTGGGGTGAACAAAAACGAGTCTTCCAGATGATTCCTGGTTTAGAAAAGGCGGAATTTGTGCGTTTGGGAGTCATGCACCGCAACACCTTTATTAATGCGCCGCAGTTAATGCTACCAACTTTGCAATTTAAACAGCGTCCTACATTGTTGGCGGCTGGACAGTTAATTGGGACAGAAGGTTACACAGCAGCAGCCGCCGGTGGTTGTTTAGCGGGAATAAATGCAGCGCGGTTAGCTTTGGGTAAAGAACCTTTGGCATTACCCAACACAACCATGATGGGGGCATTATTTGAGTTTATCAGTTCCGCCTCACCGAAGCATTTCCAACCAATGCCACCGAATTTCGGTATTTTCCCCGATTTAGGCATGAAAATTAAAAATAAACAGGAGCGTTATGGACGTTATCGCGATCGCTCTTTGGCAGAGTTGGCTAGTTGGAAGGCGAATTTATAGGGGTGTAGGGGTGTAGGGGTGTAGGGGTATAGGGGTGTAGGGGTGGCTTAGGGGTTTAGGGGTTTAGGGGTTTAGGGGGAATAATTTATTTTTCCGTATGGTTTTAGGTTTTCTATCTTTTCTTTACACCCTCACACCCCTACACCCTTACACCCTTACACCCTCACACCCTCACACCCCTAATCCAATAAATCAGGTTCTTGGCGGACAATCATGTCATACAAAGGCTGAAAGCTAAACCAACCCATTTGTGTAGAACCGACTTGACTGTGTGCCACACTAGCAGATTCTGGTTGAATTAATTTCGGTTTACCAGCCGCTTCTGCTAATAGTTGAGCTTGACAAGAACGTTCCATTGCAATGAACCACCAAGCAGCTTCATCAACTGTTTGCCCGACTGTCAATAAACCATGATTTTGTAGAATGAGGGCTTTATTTTTACCTAAAGTCTGGGCGATGCGCTGACCTTCTAGGGGGTCGAGAACTACACCAGTATAGTCCTCAAACACACTATGGTCTTGATAAAAAGAACAAGCATCTTGGGTGAGGGGATCGAGTAGGCGACCAAGACTAGACCAGCTTTTGCCGTAAAGTGAATGAGCATGAGCCGCAGCGACGACATCAGGACGCGCCGCATGAATTTGGGAATGGATAGCAAAAGCAGCTCGGTTGACGGGGCGATCGCCTAAAATTACTTCTCCTTCATGATTAACTAAAATTAAGTCACTCACTTTAATTAATCCAAAGTGCATTCCGAAGGGATTCACCCAAAAATGATTAGGGTTTTCTGGATCACGGGCTGTAATATGGCCTGCAACACCTTCGTCAAAACCGAACCGCGAAAACAGGCGAAAGGCGGCGGCTAGACGTTGTTGGCGATTTAATCTGGCTTCTGCAATAGAATCAAAAGTTGGTGGTTGAGGTGCATTTGGCTTTTCTCTAGTGGTAACGGGCATTTTTCCCCCAATTTGTTGAGCATAAATTCATATTTACTTAGAAATAAAGATAACGTTAACTAGACAAAATACAAGGGTGCGTCAGCACTGACGCACCCTACTGGAATATTTTTTTGGGAGAAATTTTTTATCTAGCCTGTCTGACAAAAATTACCTGACAATTTTGACCACCGTAACGTTGACAGGTGCTAACAGCAAACTTTTCTGCTAAACCTTGGTCAGTTCCCCAGCCTGTTCCGTAGCTACCATCAGAACCCACAGCTAAAGCACCCCAAGCATTTCTAAACCACAGGGGTACTGTACAATCTTGAGCTTCGCTCTCACTGCGACAATTACTTAAAGCGGCGTTAATTGCGCCTTGCTTGGTTCTAGCAATTCCTGAAGAATAAACTTGAGTAGAAGGAGAATAGGAAATTGCTCCGTATACGTTTCTTGATTGTGCGTTCGCAGACTGAGTAATTCCTGATAGTAAAGAAAATGCGGCGACGGCTGCAACTATGCCTTTTTGTAAATAATTTTTCTGCATTATTCTCTATTTCCAAATTCTATTAATGAGGACTATTTTTTTTGAGAAGAATCACTACGCTTTTTACCGAGTGTTGCCACTATTATTTGCTACTTTCTTCAGCTTCGAGATTCGCATTTCTACTAATTTTGTATAAAGATGTACTTTATGAAAACTGCTGTTAGATATACCGGCATTTTGGGAACAATGCTATCTATGCTTGCAATCCCTTGGCTGAAGATAAGGCATGAAAACGCCATTAATTCGATACTGGAAAGTTTGCTGGTGTTTGCTGATACTCTGCTGGATGCTGATTTGGCTACCGGTATTTGCAACCCCAGCACCAACAGTCAACAACCTCCGACAACAACAGCAACAGGTTAATCAAGAACGCCAGAATGTGATTCGAGAACGCGATCGCTTGACTAAAATCCAACAAGCAGCGCAAAATCACTTAACTGGAATCGTCAACAATCTGCAAACTACCAATGGTCAAATTCAAGAGACAGAGACACGACTAAAGGTTGCTACTCAACGCCTCCAGCAATTAGAAGCTGACTTAGCTTTAGCAGAACAAATCTATGGCGAACGCCAATTAGCAACGATTGGACGGTTAAGATATCTTCAGCGATCGCCTATTAGTCAAGGATGGGCGGTATTATTACAAAGTCGAGATATCAGTGATTTTATCAGCCGTCGCTATCAGTTAAAGTTGGTATATCAAGCGGATCAACAGATTTTGACAAAATTAGCCAAGCAAGCCGAATTACTGAATCAGCAAAAAACCGAAGTAGAATCGCAAAAAAATGAAATTGCCCTAATTAGAGAGCAATTATTAGCACAAAAAGCCGATTATCAAGCTCAAGCCCAGTCTCAATCAGAATTAGTGCAAAGATTGAATAGCGATCGCCTAGCCTTGGAAGCCGCACAAAATCAACTAGAAAAAGATTCCAAGAGTTTAGAAACCCTAATTCAACAAAAAATAGCCGAAGCACAAGCCAGAGAAGCCGCACAAGCAAAAACCAACAGTCGCACAAATATTTTTGTTAAGGGTACAGGAATCTTCGCTTTTCCCAGTGACGCACCCACTAGCAGTCCCTTTGGCTGGCGGATACACCCGATTTTGAGGTATCGTCGCTTTCATGCTGGGTTAGATTTTGCGGCTAGCTACGGGAGTACAATTCGTGCTGCCGACTCAGGAACAGTGATTTTTGCTGGGTGGTACGGTGGTTACGGCAAAGCTGTCATTATCAATCACGGTAACGGCATTACCACACTATACGGGCATACTAGCGAATTATACGTGCGGGAAGGACAATCAGTACAAAGAGGACAGGCGATCGCGGCTGTTGGTTCAACTGGTTTATCCACCGGGCCACACCTGCATTTTGAAGTCCGCCGCAATGGTACACCAGTCAACCCAGCAAATTATCTGTAACACAAAATGTTCAATCTCGTGATATAATCGTCCAGTACGAGGGCGCGTAGCTCAGTGGATAGAGCAACAGATTCCGGTTCTGTTGGCCGGGGGTTCAAATCCCTCCGCGCTCGTTATAAAAAGCTTAATCAAAGTATTTTACTGATGTAGCAATCCTATCTAATTTTCGTTGGTCAGATACCCGACTTCTTAAAGGAGTCGGGTATCTTGTATCTCGCGAATTATTTAGAACTGCTATATTTTATCTTCTGAATAACTAAATTCATCATTGTTTACTTAATTTAAACAAACCCATAGAAAAAATCAGCTTATTACTTGCTTTTGATTTTATTAGAACACGGATTAATTGACTAAGATGTCTCTACTTTGAGTCATAATAAACAAGATGATTGCTACTATATCGCCATCCTATCGTGATCCAAACAACGCTGAACTTAAAACATCAGGAAAATCCAGTTAACCCGACATTTGCCAACCATGAAACTTTTCATCCGCGTTTTGGCTGGTTGAAAAAAGGGTTTGATGCAGCTAAAAAAAATCCTGGGGTTTTCTTACAAGATGATGCACCTGTGCGTTTAGGTGTTGGTAAAAATATGGTACGTGCTATTCGTTATTGGTGTAGTGCGTTTAAATTGATTGACAAAAGTAATTCACCCACAGCATTTGGCGAAAAACTTTTAGGAAATAATGGTTGGGATGCTTATTTAGAAGATCCGGCTTCATTGTGGTTGTTACATTGGAATTTGTTGAAACCAACTTGTGAAGCGGCTGCTTGGTATTATACTTTTAATGTGTTTCGAGATTTGGATTTTACAAAAGAGGATATTTTAGCTGGATTACAAGATTATATTAAAAGCTTTGATAAAAAAATTGCTGATTCATCTTTTATAAAAGATATCAGTTGTATTTTAAGGATGTATGCGACACAAGATTTTAGTAGAGATAATAGTCCTATAGAAGATTCGATTGATTGTCCTTTTAATGAGTTGGGGTTAATTCGTCATTTTGGTAAAAGTTATCAGTTTAAAATTGGCGCAAAAGCGAATTTACCTGCATCGATGATAGTTGCAACTTGTTTAGAATATGCTAGTTGGGCGAATCAAGACAGCAATACAATTACTATTCGCAAGTTACTTTATGATGAAGGTAGCCCAGGAATGGTATTTAAATTAACGGAAAGTGTTTTATTTGGGGCTATTGAGAAAGTGGCGAAGGAATTTAACGCGATAATTTTGGAAGATACCGCCGGTTTGATTCAGTTATCTTTACCGGAAAATCCCGAAATATTGGCTGAAGAGATTTTAGATAGATATTATCTGAGAGAACAGAGTTAGAAACAAGTTAATCGGGATTATATCTATATATTTATTGATAAACATGAGTGGAATTATGACTAACAAAAAGCTATCCCATTATTTTAGTTTGCAACGTCGCTATTCTCGGTCTATTAATTTAGAAAGAGATTTAGATAGTGTGGAAGCTTTAGACGGTTATGTGCTGACTAAAAGAGCGATTGATTCA
Organism: Nostoc sp. CENA543; assembly: GCF_002896875.1. Lineage (GTDB taxonomy): Bacteria > Cyanobacteriota > Cyanobacteriia > Cyanobacteriales > Nostocaceae > Trichormus. The sequence goes on along the minus strand of NZ_CP023278.1, from coordinate 981,511 downwards.
CTTAAACGAATTTTAAATAATTTTAATAACGATGCAGGTAACAGGGCTTGGACTTTAACTAGTGTTTACGGAACTGGGAAATCAGCTTTTGCCCATTATTTAATTTCTCTGGCGGCTAAGTCTCAGAGTAAAATTCATCTTAAAGCTTTAGCGATCGCTGAGGATAAATTAGGTAAAGATAGTGAGATTTATCAATTAATACAAGAGAAAGTTAACCCTAAAGGATTAATTAGGGCTGTAGCTACGGGACAACGAGAACCAATTAGCCATACTATTATTCGGGCGTTGTTGACTGGTGTAGATAATTTTTGGACTGCTAGTCAAAGAAATAAAATCGGCGTTGTGCGTCAGTTGGTAGATTTAGAAGCAGAAATTAATGATGGTGGTAAGGTTGATAGCAGAGAAATTCCGCAGTTGATATTAGAATTGGCTAAGGAATCAGGAACGGGTATTTTTCTGGTTATTGATGAATTAGGTAAGAATCTAGAATATGCGGCTTATGCTCAAGGTGATGAAGATTTATATCTTTTACAGCAATTAGCAGAATTACCAAAAGATAGTCAACATCCCGTTTATGTCTTAGGAATTTTACATCAAGCTTTTGCTGAATATAGTCAAAGATTAGCCACAATTCAACGCAACGAATGGGCGAAGATTCAGGGAAGATTTGAGGATATTGCTTTTACCGAATCATCTGGACAAATGATGGGTTTGATTGGTGCAGCAATTAACTCTTCAGCCGCAGCCAATATTGAAAGTGCGACTCATACTTATGCACAGGAGTGGAGTAGGTATTTAGAATCGATTATTGTCGATGAAGAAGTTACAGCACAAGTAATTAAAAATGTTTATCCTCTACATCCCTTAGCGGCTTTGGTGTTACCAAGTTTGTGTCAAAAATATGCTCAAAATGACCGTTCTTTATTTACGTTTTTAACTAGTAGTGAACCTTTATCGTTTCGGAATTTTCTGGAAGAGGTAGCAGTTAAAGATTATGAATTACCTTGTTTGAAAGTCTACCAAGTTTATGATTATTTTATTGAGTCGGCGGGGATGGGTTTAGCTTCTCGCCCGAATTTGCAAAGATGGGTAGAAGTACAAGATTTAATTAATGATGCTAAGAGATTAGAAGAAGATAGTCTGAGGGTATTAAAAACAATTGGGATTTTTAACCTGATTACTATTACAGGTTCGATGCGGGCGACGAGAAATTTAGTTTGTTTAGCGATGTGTAATTTCCCGACAGCCGCAGAGATTAATTATTGGCAGGAAATTATTGATAAACTACTCAAACAGAATCTCATTACCCATCGTCGTCAATTAGACGAATTGCGGATTTGGCAAGGTTCTGATTTTAATGTTGATGGCGAGTTAAGTACATATATAGAACAAGAGAGAAGTCCTTTAGTTAAACTATTAACTATACACCGTCCTCTCAAGCCATTAGTCGCCCAGCGTCACAGTTATAAAACGGGGACTTTGCGTTATTTTGAACGCCATTATTTAGATAGCTCTCAAGATTTAACTCAGTTAAGTTGCAATAGCACAGATGCAGATGGTTTTGTTGGTTATTGGGTAGATGAAGCAGTTCCGAATGCTGTTCCGGCTAATACTAGCGATGGTAAACCGTTGGTGATTTTGAGTGCGGCTAGTTTAGATATATTGCGAATACGTACACTAGAATTTGTGGCTTTAAGTAATATCAAAAAAACTGCTAAAGAGTTGCAAACTGACGGGGTGGCGAGAAAAGAGGTAAATTATCGCCTACAAGAAGCAGAAGAATTTTTAGATGAAACTTTAGATCAATCCTTTAGTATTGGGGTAAATCAGCAATGTTGGATTCAGGGACAAGTTGAGACATTAAACAACATTACTGACTTTAATAGTAAGCTGTCGGAGATTTGCGATCGCACTTATCATCACAGTCCCATTTTGTGGAATGAATTAATCAACCGCCGTGATTTAACTTCCCAAGGGGCGAAGGCTAGGCGCGAGTTGATTCAGGCGATGTTAGAACATCAGCATGAGGAAAGATTGGGTTTAGAAGGGTATGGCCCGGAAGTCAGTATGTATTATTCTCTGTTAGAGGAAACAGGGATACACCGTCAAGAAGATGAAGACTGGGATTTTTACCCACCATCAGAAAATTCTGGTTTAAATTCTCTGTGGGAAGCGGTTGAAGACTTTTGTTTAGCAGCGACAGAGAAAAGCCAAAGTTTTGATTTACTCTATCAACATTTATCAGCACCACCATTTGGTGTAAAACAGGGTGCAGTTCCGGTGATTTTAGCGGCTGTGTTGTTGTATCACGCTGATGATTTGGGACTGTATCAAGACGGGACATTTATTCCGGTATTGGGAACAGAACATTTTGAATTATTAGTCAAATATCCCGAACGATTTGCAGTTAAATATTTTGCAGTCGTGGGATTAAGGGCGGAAGTTTTCAAAGAATTGGAAGTTATTTTACGCAATCCCCAGTTAAAGAAATTGGGGAAAGTGCGTAACACCACTTTATTAACTGTGGTAACTCCCCTTTATCAATTTGTGAAGAAATTACCGAAATATACTCAACAAACTAAAAAACTTGCAACCGAACCGCGAGCCATTTTAAAAGCATTACAAACCACCGTTGAACCCGATGAATTATTATTTAAAGCTTTACCCGCCGCTTGTAATTTACCAGCAATTGGGACGGAAGCTGGGGATGATGGGGTAACGGCGAGAACTTTACGGACTAAGTTAGTTCATGCTTTGAGAGATATTCATACAGCGTATGATCAATTATTGAGTGATTGTAAAAAACTGATTTATGAAGCCTTTGGGGTGAGAAGTCCGGAAACAAAACTGCGGGAAGATTTGCGAGTTAGGGCGAATTATTTAGCCGGAAAATGTATTGAACCTTTACTCAAACGCTTTATTCGGGCTGCATCAGACGAAACTAAAACTGATGCTCAATGGTTAGAAGCTTTGGTGATGATTGTAGCAGATAAACCGGCAGAATCTTGGACTGATGATGATGCAGTTGCCTTTGAGATGAAATTAGCCGATTTGGTACGGCGGTTTAAGAATTTGGAAGCGTTGCAAAAAGAAGTCGCCGCCAAAGGGGAAGGTTTTGAAGCACGACGCATTACCATGACTTGTCCTGATGGTCAAGAAATCCATCAAATGGTATGGGTAGATCATGGGAGAGAGTCGCAGGTTGAGAAGATTGTTGACGAAATTTTGGCAAAATTACCTGATGATCAACAGTTAAGACAGGCGATTTTAGCAATGTTGAGTGAACGCATTTTAAATCCTGATTTACCTGAGACGGTGGCGCAAATTGGCGATAAGGGGAATGATGAAATAGCAGGGAAAAATGCTGGTTAATAGAAGCATTATGATGGGGAAAAAGAACCTAGCATGGGAACTGCATGACAAGCGTGCGTTAGATATAAATCATACCGAGCAGCTAAGAGAAATCACAAGATGATCCAAACAGCGATTACTCAAAGAATTACCACAATTAGTGAAGCAGAAAGGCAGTTTAATTTAGTTCGTACTGCTGATATTAATTTTTTCCCAGAGTGGAGAGAAAATTTAGCTGATTTAACTGATAAGGAAAAAACAGTATTAGATAGAATTAAAGCTAGATACCGCTATCATCGAGCTAATGGGCATCTAGCAGAAGGGTTAGTTAATTTAGTGGTTTTATCGCCCTTACTGGAGTTAGCAGGTTTTTATGATCCTCCTTTTCAAATGCAAGGGGAAGTTGCTGTTGAAGTTATTGCATTAGTTCCTATAGATGAAGTGAACGAGGAAATTTTAAGGGGAAGAATTGATTTTTTAGTAGTGTCAAAAGGATTGTGGATGGCAGTTTTGGAGTCTAAGGGAACAGCAATTAATCTTGATGTGGCAATTCCTCAAGTTTTAGCTTATATGATGGTTAATCCTAATGCAGAAAAACCTGTATTTGGGATGGCGACTAATGGGGGAGAGTTCTTTTTTATCAAACTAAATCGTCAGGGAACACCTCAATATGATATTTCGCGTATTTTTTCCCTTTTACCTTTACAGAATGAACTTCATGATGTGCTAATGATTTTGAAAAAGTTAGGAAGTCAGATTGAAGATGATACAAACTGAAAATAGATTTGGGAGTAGTGACAATGTTGGGTTTACTAGCCAAATTGAATCTATGGGAAGAATTAACAAGTCATTCAGCACTACACAACGTTGATTCTGACCAAATTTTGCTGATGAATGGGATTAGCTGGGATATATATGAAACACTATTGCAAAGTTGTCAAAATAATTCTCACTATCGCTTTAAATATTTAGAAGGTACTCTAGAAATAATGTCACCGAGTCGCCGCCATGAGGTGGATAAAAAGATTATTGCTTTATTGTTGGAAACCTATTTTATAGATAAATCTATTGATTTCTATCCTTTAGGCTCAACCACTTTTAGAAGAGAAGCCGCCGCTAGGGGTATAGAACCAGATGAATGTTATTGTTTTAATTATGAAAAACCTGTTCCTGATTTGGCGATTGAAATAGTTGTCACCAGTGGGGGAATTGATGATTTATTAATTTATCAAGGTTTAGGTGTGTCGGAAGTTTGGTTTTGGCGGAACAATCAATTTTTATTATATTCTCTGCGTGGTAATCAGTATGAGCAAATAACGAAAAGTGAACTTTTTCCAGATTTAGATTTAGAATTGTTAGCCAATTTAGTTATGTCTGGTGGGAAACCAAAAGATTTAATTGCTAAGTTTCGGGAAAGTTTTAATAGTATTAAGTAGGGTGTGTTCAAGCAAAGCGTAACGCACCGTATGATGGTGGTGCATTACGGCTAGATATAATTTACTCACACTTCCAAATGCTTTCGCAGCCGTAACACACACTACAATTTAAGTCAATACGGTTCAGTTAAGGCTAAAATATGGGGTTTGTGAAGTAAGGAAAAGTTCGTAGTAAGGACTTCAGTCCTTAGATGAGGACTAAAGTCCTCACTACAAACTATTTTCTTAACTGAACTGTATTGCAATTTAAGTTTGATTTGTGATGGTTTATTCTTGTTGTTGGTTTAACCAAGTTTCTAAATCAGCAATGTTAGAAAAGTCTAGTAATGCTTCTCCTAGATTTTCTAATTGTTCAATTGATAATCCTTGAATACGTTCTATTAATGATTGGTTAATTTCCCCAAGCCGGCGATTAAGTAAACGTAATATTAAGTCTTGTTCTCCTTCTCTCCTTCCCTCTTGCTTTCCTTGCCATATAGCTTGTTCTCTATCTCTTTGATAAAGTGGTTCTAATCGCATAACTAACTCCCTATCGTCTGTTTCTAATTCTTGATTGATTCTTAAGTTTTCCCGCAGGTTGTAAACTAATTCGAGGGTGGCTTTTTGGTATGGATGATTTAATGGTAACGCTTGCAATTCCATAATTGCTTGGGATTGTACGTTTCCTCTACCTAAAAGTCTCAGCCATAGTGTTGCGGGTGTTTGTGGTAGTTGATGTATGGCGACAATGGCTATGCGTAGTGCATCTGGGAGAAAGTGTACTCCTGATATCCAATTGGGTTTTTGGACTGTTCCAAAGCTAGATAGTCTAGTTTCGGATACTGTGGGGGTCAGAACCCACAGTTGGGGAATTTCTGAGTCTTGAAGTTTGGTTTTGTTGGTTTTCGCTTCTCGTCTTAGTGAGGCTTTGACTTCTAATAATTTGAGTATACAATCACAGATTTCATCGGTGGATGCTGGATTACGAAAGGGTTCTATGATGGCTGGATTTTCGGCAAATCTTCCTAGTAAACCCAGGATTTGTAAGTTAGGTGTTTGCTGTTTGTTGGGTGTGAAGAATACATCTATTTCTTTGATTTCTCCTGAGATTTTTTCTGATGCTTTGACTTCTCCGTAATTTTTTAGTAGTTCTTCCAGATAGTCTTTAGCAAATTTGTCATGTATAAAGCGCGTCACTTCGCTGTTACTCCGAATTGAAAGTTAATGATTCTCTGAAATCAAGAGTTGATATTATTGTACGGTACAGTGCAGATGTACAGTACAAAATAAATATTGAAACTTAACGATTTATGATGAGTTTTGATGATCAGCAAAAATTTCTTGTGACAGAGAAGCGTCAGGGACAGGAGTATCTTGGTTTCTATCTTCCAGAAGGGAAGAAGGATGTGTTTAAGGAGTATTGTCAGTTTATTGACAGTACAATGAAGGATGAACTAGAGAAATTTATTGATCAGTGCATATCTGATCAGAAGTTTCAGCAATACTTAGAAATGAAGCGTCGGTTAAAAGATAAGTAAGTTATGTGTTGTTAGGTTGCTGATAAATGTTAGCAAATATGGGAGGTGATTAAAGATGAGGATTAGAGGGATAAAACGTGGGCAAAGTATTGAAATATTAGAAGAAATTAATAATATCCCCGATGGGACTGAAATAATACTGGAAGTAGGTTTTATCAAAGGTCAAATCAAAGGAACAGAATCGCAATTGACAGATGAAGAGAGGTTAGCCAGACTTAATCAACTATTTGGAGCTTGGGAAAATCAATCTGAATTAACAGAAATTTTTGCAGAAATTGAACAACAGCGTCATATTTATCGAGGTAGGGATATAGATTTATTTGGTAATTAGGATAATGGCTAATGTATCTACTAGATACTAATATTTGTGTGGCGTTACTGAATAATAATTCCCAAGCTGTGACTAAATTCAACTGATGATGTTGAAAATATTCCTAATTTAAAATTAGACAACTGGTTAGAGTCTTAAAAATCTGCGTTTTAATCTCTGGAAAATTAGCTGTTATCAGGAACTTGCAGGTAAAAATATTCGAGTATTAAATCATTGGTGAGAAACAAGATCCCCGATTTCTTTGATAAGCCGAGGATCTAGAAATTGCGAACTGCTACATAACAATGTATAAAATTATGATTTCTGAGTTTGTAAAAGGCTAGTTAAATAAGTAATATTACTAGATGTATTGAATATTTATTTAAAACTGCTACACAATATCTTTACACGTTTGTTAGAATATTAGCACGATTAATATACTTGACTTTTAACGGGATCTGAAAAACCCCTCTCCAAACCTCTCCCCGAAGCGGAGAGAGGCTTTGAATGTTACTCCCCTTCCCTTGTAGGGAAGGGGTTGGGGGTTAGGTCAAGCGTAAATGTTTCCACATAAAGTCAAAATTTCAGATTATTATACTTGCCGAAACGCACTAAAACATCAGCATGGCAGAGAAAAAAACTAGACACATATTGGGGCTTTCTGGGGGGAAGGATAGCACGGCTTTAGCAGTGTTACTGCATAGGGAAATTCCAGAGATGGAATACTTTTTTTGTGATACCCATAAGGAGTTACCGGAGACTTACGATTATCTTGACCGCATTAAGGCACGTCTGGGAATTAAAATTCATTATCTCAGTGATAAACGCGGTTTTGACCATTGGTTAGCGATTCATGATGGTTTGTTACCTTCTCCCCAAATGCGGTGGTGTACGGTGAAGATGAAAATTAAGCCGTTGGAGGATTTTGTGGGGGATGATGAGGCTGTTAGTTACATTGGTATCCGTGCTGATGAAAACCGTGAGGGTTATATCTCCACTAAACCGAATATTACACCTGTGTTTCCGTTTAAGGAAAGGGGTTTAGTTAAGGCTGATATTATTCGGCTTTTAGAAGAAAGTGGTATTGGACTCCCTGACTATTATCGCTGGCGCAGTCGTTCTGGGTGTTTTTTCTGTTTCTTCCAACGCAAGTATGAATGGGTAATGTTGGCGCAGGAACATCCTGATTTATTTCAAAAGGCTGTTGAGTATGAGACTAATCATGCTGATGGTCGTACCTATACTTGGACTGATGGGGAAAGTTTGTTGCAGCTTCTAGCACGCAAGGATGAAATTATTGCTCAACATGAAAAGTTAATGGCTAAAGAGAAAAAAGCTTCTCCTAATCGTCCTTTGGCTGAAGCGTTAGAAGAAATTTTAGACCAAGAAGATGATGATTTGCCTTGTTTAGTTTGTCATTTGTAACTGATTGATTAAGGGTGTGATGACTATTTATCGTTGGACTGAAATATCTGGCATACCTCAAGAGCCAGGTATTTATGCTTGGTACTATTCACCTGAAATTACAGATTATGATTTAGAACAGGTCATTGAAAAAATTAATAAATTTAAACACATTAATGACCGAGAATCAGCCGCAAAGATAATTGAGAATTTTCTTGAGAAAAATATTTTTCAATACTTTCAAGAAGAACCATATTTAGCACGTCTAGAAGGTTCTTTAAAACCCACTTATAAGGGGTATCTTGAGCATAAACCACTTATTTCAGATTCTTTAGTGTTAAGAATTGTTGAAGAACCAGAAAGATTGAAAACAGTGAAAAATGTTGTTCAATCATCTGCACCTAATTTTGCTAGTCCTATATATATAGGAATGTCCGAGAAATTAGGTAAGAGATTAAATCACCACAAAAAATTGATAGAGAAATATAGAGAAGAGATATTTAAAGAAAATATAAGAATTAAAGACAAAGAAAATATTGATCAAAGTTTTGCAATGGAGGTATGTCGTAGAAATATATTACCTGCTCAATTATTTGTAGTCATTAATATTATTAAAGATAATGGTAAAAGATATATAGACCTCGAAAACATTCTGAATAGAATACATTATCCATTACTAGGTAGGAATTAAGCAATGTCATTAAAAATTCGTAGGGAATCCGCTTTAAATCTGACAATTGAAGGCTCAATAGGATCGTTTAGAGTAGGCACAGGTAGAGAAGGTCAAAACTCCATTGAAGTTACATATTTTCTGACTCATGTTGGACTTGATTTTTCAAGTAGTGCTAATGAGGCTTTGCTTAGTCATCTTGCTCCTGTAAGAGAAATTTTTGATATAAATCAGCTTGATTTTGATGAAATCATGCAAAGAGATATTGATGATGCCAGAGTTTCTTCTGAACTTATTCCCTATTTACTTGATGAAAAATCAGTCGATTTAGTAAAATTATTTCCTCCTATTGTTGTTGTCGTCCTTCCTATCCAAGAAGGAGAAAATAGACCAGCAAAGCTGTATCCGAAAGTAACTACTGATGAAAAACCTGAAACAGAAGAAGCAGGACAGTTTATATTACGTTCAGGTTCTATAGGTCAAGAAGTTTTTCAATTTGAACAACCTATTTCCGAAGGGCAAAAACTTAAACATGACTTAGTACGTTTTAAATTAAACACTCATAAGACGCGGTTAGTCATAGTCGATGGACAACATAGAGCAATGGCTTTACTTGCGTTATATAGAAATCTCAAGGATCAATGGTCAGATGAAAAACGTGCGCCCTTTAAAGAATATTATTCAGAATGGACACCTAAGTATATTCAAAAATTTAACTTAAAAGAAATAAATTTACCAATTATATTATGTACATTTCCTTCATTAGATGAGCAGTATTCTGGCGAATTTGATTTAAGAAAGGCTGCAAGAACAGTATTCCTCACATTAAATAGAGAAGCCAGAAAAGTATCAAGAACAAGAAATATTTTACTTGATGACAATGATATAATTGCTTATTTTCTCCGTTCTTATTTATCTACAGTTAAGCAGAAAGATCAACGTTCTTCT